>NZ_JBFAEO010000109.1:0-2306 GCF_040642015.1 Actinosynnema sp. NPDC020468 | reverse complement strand
TAACAATCTCAAAGGAAAACCTCTTGACGAGGTTCATACAATTTACTGGCTATTCGGCACGCTGTTGAGTTCTCAAAGAACACGCGCTCACCATCGTAACCCACTCTTTCGAGTGACTCACAACCGGGGCTGGTGTGTCTTAAATTCTAGGCTTTTGGTCTGCGTTCCGGCCCGGTTTTCGCGGCCCGTTCCTGCTGACATGGAGAAAGTTACACCCCGCCGAACGCGGATACAAATCGGGGGTCCGGGACCACGTTTTCGCAGGTAGCACCCCGTGCCGCGACCCCAAACGACGATCATGTGTGACCGGGGCCACTCGAAGAAGTTTCCGACCCGTCCCAGGGCGGCGCGGAGGGCAGGGAAACGACCACGGAAAGCCCACCTCCGGGTACCGCCTCGGCCCGCACGTGCCCGTCGTGCGCCGCCACCGCCGCGCGCACGATGGACAGGCCGAGCCCGGTGCCGGTGCGCGCGGTCCGGTCCGCGCCACCGCGGCGGAACGGCTCGAACAGCTCGTCCACCCGCTCGGGCGCCACGACCTGACCCGACGAGGACACCCGCAGCACCGTCCACTCGGGTCCGCCCTCGGTGCGCACGTCGATCCACCCGCCGGCCACGTTGTGCCGCACGGCGTTCTCCAGCAGGTTCCCCGCGATCCGCTCCAGCAGCGCCGGGTCGCCCACGGCGGGCGCGGGCGCGCTGTGCACCGAGCACCGCACCTGCTTCGCGTCCGCTTCGGACCGCACGGCCCGCCACGCCGACTCCACGACCGCGTTCAGGTCGACGGGTTCGCGCACCGCGAGCCCCACCCCGTCGGTGCGCGCGAGCAGCAGCAGCGCGCTCACCAACTGCTCGGCCCGCTCGGTCGCGGACCGCACCACGGACGCCATCCGGCGCAGCTCGGCCTCGTCGGCGTCCGGATCGGACAGCGTCACGTCCAGTTCGGTCCGGATCACCGCCAGCGGGGTGCGCAGCTCGTGCGAGGCGTTGGCGACGAAGCGCCGCTGCGAGTCGAACGCGGCCTGGAGGCGGTCGAGCATCTCGTCGAACGTGTCGGCCAGCTCCGCGACCTCGTCGCGCGGCCCCTCCAACCGGAGGCGTTCGGCGCCCAGCGACTCGGCGGAGAGCCTGCGCGCCGCGCCGGTCACCTCCTGCACGGGTTTGAGCACGCGACCGGCCATGGTCCACGCGAGCAGCCCGGCGGCGATCACCACCAGCACGAACGCGATGGAACCCGACCGCAGCACGTCGTCCTGCGCCTGCTGGCCGAGCCGGTCGGCGAGCACGCCCGCGTCCACCTCGACCCCGTCCACGACCACGGTGCTGCCCTCGGGGAACCGGGGCGAGGACGCGACCACCCGACCGACCAGCATCCAGCCGAGGAACAGCAGCAGCCCGCTCGCGAACGCGACCAGCGAGGCGGCCAGGAACGTCACGCGCGCCCGCAGGCCGGGGCCCCGCCGGCGCGCCAGTTCAGTCCTCAGTGGAACCCGCCGTGGGCACCCGGTACCCGGACCCGACCACGGTGTCGATGATCCCGGGCTCGCCCAGCTTCTTGCGCAGCGTCATCACGGTGACCCGCACGGTCGTGGTGAACGGGTCGGCGTTCTCGTCCCAGACCCGTTCCAGCAGCTCCTCGCTGCTCACCACGGATCCCTTGGCGGCGAGCAGCACCTCCAGCACGCCGAACTCCTTGCGGGTCAGCTCCACCGGCCGGCCGCCGCGGCGCACGGTCCGGCGCGCCGGGTCCAGTTCGACGTCGCGCGCGGTCAGCAGCGGCGGGGTGGCGGGCGTGGCGCGGCGGGCGAGGGCGCGCACCCTGGCGACCAGCTCGGGGAACGCGAAGGGCTTGGCCAGGTAGTCGTCGGCGCCCAGGGACAGCCCGGCGACCCGGTCGTCCAGCCCGGCGCTGGCGGTGAGCATCATGACCCTGGTCAGCGCGCCGGAGGCCAGGATCTCCTTGCACAGCTCGTCGCCGGACATGCCGGGCAGGTCGCGGTCGAGCACGATGACGTCGTACCGCGTCACGGTCGACTTCTCGTGCCCTGTCTCGCCGTCGTAGGCGACGTCCACGGCCATGCCCTCGCGCCGCAGGCCACGCGCGATCGCGTCGGCCAGCGGCACCTCGTCCTCGACTACCAGGATCCGCACCCCACAACGGTGCCACAGATACCTGAGAACGTCCTCAACGGCACCGACGGCGGCCGCGGACGCGGGAACGGCGCGGGGCGCCGGGGCGTTAGCCCCCGGGTCCCCCCCCGAGCCGGGGGGCGTGGCGATCGCGGGCCCCGGCGCCCCCCCCGGCC
>NZ_JBFAEO010000108.1:0-3065 GCF_040642015.1 Actinosynnema sp. NPDC020468 | reverse complement strand
CATATCGATCGCATCGTCTTCTACGATGAACACAGCAGGTGCTGTTCGTCAAGCCGAACGACGGGACTGATATGCCGAACACAGGGGGGTCGCGCTCCACCGGGAGACGAACGCGCGGGTCCGACCAACGGCGATCGCGGCCGGGCCGGGTTGCGCCTCCACCAGGAGACGAACCGCACACCGGAGCCCGGCGCCGCGCGTTCGCGCGTCCGGTTCGGGCGGCGCGACCACCCGGGCACGACGTAGGTTGGGCGACGTGAGTGACACGCCGCAGCACAGCGACAACCCCGAGCACTCGCGGGGCGGGACGTACTCGGTCGAGGGCAAGGAGTTCACCCGCGACACCCGGTACATCACGACCCGCGTCACCGCCGACGGCCGGGACGGCTTCCCGGTCGAACCCGGCCGTTACCGGCTCATCGCGGCACGCGCGTGCCCGTGGGCCAACCGGACGATCATCGTGCGCCGCCTCCTCGGCCTGGAGGACGCGCTCTCCCTCGGTCTCGCCGGACCCGTGCACGACGCGCGGTCCTGGACGTTCGACCTCGACCCGGGCGGCCGTGACCCGGTGCTGGGCATCGAGCGGCTCCAGGAGGCCTACTTCCGGCGCGACCCCGAGTACCCGCGCGGCATCACGGTGCCCGCGATCGTGGACACCACCACCGGCGCGGTGGTCACCAACGACTTCGCGCAGATGACGCTGGACTTCTCCACCGAGTGGAAGGCCTTCCACCGCGAGGGCGCGCCGGACCTGCTGCCGCACGCGCACCGGGAGGAGATCGACCAGGTCAACCGGCGGGTGTTCACCGAGGTCAACAACGGCGTCTACAGGTGTGGATTCGCGGGCAGCCAGGAGGCCTACGACGAGGCGTACACCCGGCTGTGGACCGCGTTGGACTGGCTCGAGGAACGGCTGACCGACCGGCGCTACCTGGTCGGGGACACCATCACCGAGGCCGACGTGCGGCTGTTCACCACGCTCGTCCGGTTCGATCCCGTGTACCACGGCCACTTCAAGTGCAACCGGCAGAAACTCCTCGAGCTGCCCGCGCTGTGGGGTTACGCCCGCGACCTGTTCCAAACGCCGGGATTCGGCGACACGGTCGACTTCGACCAGATCAAGAAGCACTACTACGTGGTGCACAAGGACATCAACCCCACGCGGATCGTCCCGAGTGGACCGGACCTATCCGGCTGGAGCACGCCGCACGGCCGTGAATCGCTGGGCGGTAGGCCGTTCGGGGACGGGACGCCACCGGTCAACCGGTAACGACCGGACTCGAAGTTGGTGTGTTCGGAGCAAGATGAGACGCGGAGCCGACCAGTACGGTGAGTCACAGGCCGCCCACTGAGAGGAGTGGAAGTGCCTGTGCGCAAAGGAAGACGTCGAATCACGGCGCTGGTCGGCACCGCTGTCCTGCTGGTCGCGGGTTCGACGAGTGCCGTCGGCGAGCCCACCGGCGGGCATTTCGGCGACTGGAGCACCTGGGGCGCGAAGAACGGCACCCGGCACAACGCCGCCGAGTACCGCATCAACCCCCGCACCGCCGGGAAACTCACCCTGAAATGGGCTTTCGCCTACCCCAAAACGGGTTTCCCGACCAAGAGCCAACCGGCCGTGGTGGACGGCGGCGTCTACTTCGGCAGCCCGGACGGCAAGTTCCACGCCCTCGACGCCCGCACAGGCGCGACGAAGTGGACGTTCGAGCTGGGCTCGGTGCACCCCGGCGGTGTCTCCACCGACGGGCCGACGGTGGCCGACGGCAAGGTCTTCTTCGGCGACAGCGGCGGTTTCCTGTACGCGCTGGAGCAGGACACCGGCAAGGTCGTCTGGGCCAAGAACACCGAAACCCACCGCGCGGGCATGCACACCAGCTCGCCGGTGTACTACGACGGCCACATCTACGTCGGCGCGTCCAGCGGCGAGAACATCAACCCCGACAAGAACTACCCGTGCTGCACCTTCCGGGGTCACGTGGACTCGATCGACGCCGACACCGGCGACGTGACCTGGCGCTACTACACGACTCCCGAGCCGACCGCGGTCGGCACGTGGCCGAGCGGCGCGACCAAGTACGAGCCGTCCGGCGCCGGCGTCTGGAGCTCTCCGGTCGTTGACGAACACACCGGGACCCTGTACGTGGGCACCGGTCAGCTGTACTCCGGCACCACCGGCGACTTCGACTCGTTGCTGGCGCTCAACGCCCGCACCGGCGCGGTGCGCTGGAAGCAGCAGGTGACCAAGGCCGACACGTGGCGGCTGCTGTGCGGTTTCCCGGACAACGACGGGTACTGCCCCGGCCAGAAGGACGGCACCGCGCTGGACTACGACATCGGCGCGACACCGACCCTGTTCCAGGTCAAGGGACGCACCATGGTCGGTGTGGGCCAGAAGAGCGGTGTCTACCACGTGTTCGACGCGCGGACCGGCGCGGTGTCGTGGCGGCGGCAGCTGTCCACGCCGATGCCCGGCGGCGGGTTGTCGGGCATCCAGTGGGGTTCCAGCTACGACGGCCAACGGCTGTACATGGCGACGAACTTCGGCAACCCCGGCACCGTGTTCGCGCTCGACCCGGCCAAGGGCGACGTGCTGTGGCAGACGCCCAACCCGGCCGACGGCTGCACCACGGGCGGCGCGTCGAAGTACCCGGCGCAGTGCGTCCGCGCGCACACCCCGGCCGTGACCACCAGTCCCGGCCTGGTCTACGAGGGCAGCGGCGACGGCAAGATGCGGGTGTACGACTCGAAGACCGGCGCGGTGCTGTGGACCTTCGACACGGTCCAGGACTTCGCCGGCGTCAACGGGTTGACCGGCACCGGCAACTCGTTGGCCGGCAACGGCGGCGCGGTCGTCTCCAACGGGATGCTCTACGTGCACTCGGGCTACAACTGGCCCTCGTACCCGAGCCCCAACGGCACCGTCCTGCTCGCCTTCGGTCTCTAGTCCCACCCGTTCCGGGGGGGGGGGGGCCCGGAAACGGGGCCCCCCGGCGGGCCCCCCGGGGGGGTGCCCGGCGGGTATAACCGACCCGCGGGGTTGGGTGGGTGGGGGGTTAGGGAGTGGC
>NZ_JBFAEO010000107.1:0-3134 GCF_040642015.1 Actinosynnema sp. NPDC020468 | reverse complement strand
GGTCGTGGTCCACGACCGGGCCGCCTCGTCGTCGGTGCGGTCAGGCGGTGCGGGTGCGCCTGCCCTTCAGCTCCTCGAGCCGCTCGTCGAGCAGCTCCTCCAGCTCGGTGATGGTGCGCCGCTCCAACAGCATGTCCCAGTGCGTGCGGGGCGGCTTGACCTTCTTGGTCTCCGGCTCGACGCCGTCGATGATCTTCGATTCCTGACCGTGGAGTCGACACTCCCAGGTGTGCGGGATCTCGGCGTCGTCGGAGAACGGGACCTCGAAGTCGTGTCCCTTGGGGCAGGCGTACCGCACCGACCGGCGCGGGGCGAGGTCGTGATTGCGGTCGGTCTCGTAGCTGACTGCTCCGAGCCGGCTACCCCGTAGTACGCGGTCGGCCATGGCGGTGTCCTTTCGCTCGGCTCAGGGCCGGGGCCCAGGCTTGGTGCTCACCGAGTGCAACGACCGGACTGCTCCGTTCGTTCCCGGCTTTCGCGGTCACGGTCGCCCACAGTGACGTCATTCACCCGTCAACGAAGGCGTCCTCCTAAGGGATGCAATCGCGGCGGGATCGTGACGCGTTATCAAGCTGTCGGGACTGTTCCTCACACGGATGGAGCAGTACCGGCAGAAACTGTACGGCTGCGACAGCTTAGACCGAACACGGAGGGCGACGTGACACCGGGCTTAACGCAACAGTAGTGACGGCCGTCATGCTTGTGGTCACCCACCGTGAAATCCGGGGTGGCCGAACGATTGGTCACGCTGTGTGTCCATTCGGTAGTGTCCGGTCGCGGCAACCCAGGGGTCACCCGGACGGACCGCACCCAAACGCCCGCGCGCGCGTTCCGGCGGTCTCGAAGATTTCAGTGCCCACCATCGGCGAGGTGCCCGACCAGCCGGTCCAGGAACGGCCGCTGCCCTTTGACGATCTTCACCCCGGCCTCGACCAGCGGAAACCACGCGACCCGGTCGACCTCGGGGAACTCGCGCAGGGTCCCGGACCGCGGCGGCCACTCCAGCTCGAAAGTTCCCGGAACCACCCGTTCGGGGTCCAGGTCGGCCGCCAGCGCCCACACCCGGACGATCTTGCCTCCGGATTGCCGCACCTCGCCCAGGTCCGCCAGGTCGCCGTCGGGGACGGGCAGGCCCAGTTCCTCGGCGAACTCGCGACGCGCGGTGACCACCGGGTCCTCGTCGCCCTCGGCCTCGCCCTTCGGGATGGACCAGGCGCCTTCGTCCTTGCGGGCCCAGAAGGGTCCGCCCATGTGGCCCAGCAGCACCTGCGTGCCGCCGTCGTGGTCGCGGTGGAGGAGGATGCCGCTGCTGTGCCTGACCGTCACCGCGCCAGTGTGTCAGGTCAGGCTCAGCTGCCCGTCGCGCGCGGCGTCGGGTCCCAGGTCGCCGGTGCGGTAGTGCCGCCGGCACAGCACCTGGTAGCGGACCTCGTCGGCGGTGCGCGCGGTGTCGGCGACCAGGACGGTGTCGCCGGCGCGGACCACCTCGCCGTCGTGGACCCGGGCGTTGAACCGGCCGGGGAGCCCGCACCAGCACAGCACCTCGACCTGGATGGCGTTGAGCTCGTCGGCCAGCTCGAACAGCCGGGCCGCGCCGGGGAACAGGGTGCTGCGGAAGTCGGTGGCCAGGCCGAAGCAGTAGACGTCCAGGCGGGCGTCGTCGGCGAGTTCGGCGAGCTGGTCGACCTGGGCGGGGGAGAGGAACTGGGCCTCGTCCACGATCACGTAGTCGACCCGCTCGCCGCGGGCCCAGCGGGCGCGGACCAGGTCGCGCACGTCCACGTCCTCGTGGACCTCCTGCGCGCGACGGGCCAGGCCCATGCGGCTGGAGATGGTGGGCGTGCCGGAGCGGTCGTGGCGGACCAGCAGGAGGCCGGCGCGGCCCTGCCTGGCCTGGTTGTGGTCGATCTGGAGGGCGAGGGTGGACTTGCCGCAGTCCATGGGCCCGAAGAAGTAGCGCAGCCTGCCTCCGGGTGAGGCTCCCGCCGCCGGCACGGGCGACAGGGCGTCGGTGGGGTCGAGGCGCGGGTTCGTCGGTTCCACGGCGCGCCACCCTATGCGAAGCCGATCACCGTCGGCGACGGGCCGCCTCCACCGTCGGGTCAATATTCCTGATTCCTTCAGTGTCGACCAAAAATAATCACCACCCCGTCCGGTCATCTCCCCGAACCACCCGGAAGGACGCCTCGACCAACATCATGCTGGACCGCATATACCGCTTTGCGATATAACTCGGGGCATGAGGGGCATGTCGGAGCAGGCGTTCCTGGTGCTGACCGCGTTGGCCGGGCAGCCCAGGCACGGGTACGCGATCGTCCGCGCGGTCGAGGAGTTGTCGGAGGGCCGGACCGTGCTGCGGGTCGGCACCCTCTACGGGGTGCTGGACCGGCTGGTCGTGGAGGGGCTCGCGGAACGGGAGCGCGAGGAGGTCCACCAGGGGCGGTTGCGCCGCTACTACCGGCTGACCGACGCGGGCGTGCGGGCGCTGTCGGCCGAGGTGGCCCGGTTGTCGTCGAACGTGCGCGCCGCGTCGGCGGTGCTGAGGGCGAGGGGCGTGTGAGCACCCTGGAACGCCGCTACCGGCTGCTGCTGAGGCTGTTGCCCGCCTGGTACCGGCGGGAGCGCGAGGAGGAGATGGTCGCGCTGTTCCTCGAGGACCGCGGCCGCGGCGACGGGCCCGACGACCTGGACCTGGAGTACGGCCGGCCGGGCTGGGGCGAGGCGGGCGCGACGGCGGCGCTGGCGGTGCGGACCCGGTTCGCGGCCGACCGCGCGACCGGCCACGCGGCCAGGCTGGTCGGCATGGCGGGCCTGCTGGGTCACCTGGTGCTCGCCGCGCAGGGCCTGGCGGCCGCGGCCCGGCTGGGGGAGGGGTGGGCCGCGCCGTGGCTCGACGCGCTCGCCCTGGTGGCGTTCGCGGCGCTGCCGCTGGGCCGGTTCGCGGTGGGCCGCGCGGCGGCGTGGGTGTCCTGCGCGGTGGTGGCGGCCGCCGCGGTTCAGGGTCCGCCCGCGATGGCGGTGCTGTTCGGGGTGCCGGCGCTGGTCACGGCGGTCGCCGTGGGCGTGGGCTTCCACCGGGAGGCCCCGCCACCCCCCCGGGCGGGGTGGTGCCGGGCCGGGGCGCTCGGGGTGGC
>NZ_JBFAEO010000106.1:0-3527 GCF_040642015.1 Actinosynnema sp. NPDC020468 | reverse complement strand
CCAACCAGCCGCCTTCACCCACCAACCGCCAACTGCCGCCCGCGATCCGGAGGCCATCGGACTTGAGCGGCCACCCCTCGCCGGTCGCGCCCGCGCGGTCGTGGACCGGTGTCACGGACCGCAGCGGCCGGCGGGGACCGTCAGACCGTCGGCCTTGGCGATGGCGCACGGCACCATGAGCTCGTCCGGTGACATCGCCCAGAGCTGGGGCACCGAGTGCAGGTACGGGAAGGAGAACCCGTTGGTCGTGATCCGCGCGATGGTGCCGCCCTCCTCGGCCTTCAGCGGCACGGAGTGGGTGCCGTTGGCGCCGATGTCCACGTCCCGGAAGGGCGTGGTGGGGTTCTTCGACACCAGGCCGGAGTAGATCCGCACCGTCTTGCTGTTGTACGGGTCCCACACCTCGAGGTCCAGCGAGGTGGTGCCCTTGGGGATGTAGAAGTAGCTCGGCGCCTGGGTCAGGCCGGAGCCGAGGCCGAGGTAGGTGTGCGCCGACCGGCCCGTCGCCTTGTTGGTCGGCACGTCGAAGGTCAGCGGGTACACGTACGCGTAGTCGCCGCCTTGGCCGACGGTGAACCGGTAGACGCCGGTCGACGGTGCCGGGAGGGACGCCTTCGCCAGGAAGCAGACCCGGTTGGCGAACTGCGGGCAGCTCGGCAGCTCCACCGGGCTCTGGCTGGTCGTGCCGAGGTCGCGCAGCGTCGTCCAGGACCTGGTCGTCGGGTTCCACTGCTCGACGCCGTAGTGCACGTCCCGGGAGACGTACTGGGTGTTGCCGGTGTCGGCCTTCTGCCACAGCATCTGGAACCCGATGGGCGTGCCGGCGGCCGCCGACGTCACGAACTTCGGGGTGAACCCGCTCGTCGCGCTGTTGTAGAGGAAGCGGCCGGCCGGCTGACCCGGTGTGACGAACTCGGCGGGCGGCGCCACGGCGTTCTGGTCGACCGAGGACGCGGGCGTGCCGTCGGCCAACCTGGCGTCCTGGAACCGGTGGACGGACCGCACCGGCCAGTGCGCCTTGACCTGGCCCCACCACGCCGCCGTCTCGGCCGCCGTGTAGTGCGCGGGTCCGGCCGCGGTCTGCGCACCGGCCACCGCGGCGGCCCCGTCCGCGTCGTTGCGGCCGTAGACCTTGCTCAACGGCACCATGAGCGCGTTCATGTAGGAGGTCTGGCCCTTCCACATGAACTCCCGCGTCTCGGGCGCGTCGACGGTCATCCGGCCGGTGTCCTGGAGGAAGTAGTAGTAGAAGTACTGCTTGAGGTCGTCGACGCGGCGGTCGGGGCCGGGTTCGGACGCGGGGTCGATCAGGCGGTCGGCGGCGTCGATCAACTCGATCGCCCGGCTCCACGAGTACGGGGTGTTGACGGGGTAGTTCGGCGGGAGCATGAAGTCGGCGAACTCCTTCATCTTCACCCACCCGCGGCCGAACGCCCGCTGCAACCACCTGTCCCGCAACGCGTCGAGCTCGGCGGGTGTCGTCGTCGGCTTCCACAGCATCTTCGCGATGAGGTAGTAGCCGAGGCCGAACTTGCCGAAGTTGAGGTCGGTCTCGGCGGCGAACGCCCGGAAACCGCCTCGGTAGTAGGAGGACACGTCGTCGGCGATCGCGCCGGCGGACAGGTTGTGCCGCACGGGCAGGTTGCTCATGCCCCAGTCCGTGGCGGTGGCCGTGCTGTAGATGCGGTAGTCGGCGGAGGGCGAGCCGGGCAGCAGGCGGGCCATCGCCTGCCCGATGTCCAGGTGCGTCACCAGGGATCGCCACTCGCCGGCGCCGCGGTGCTTGGCGAAGCCCGCGACCGACACCCGCAGGCGCGGGTCGAGGTTGAAGTGCGGCGGAACGTCGTGGTAGTTGTACGAGTACAAACTGGCCCGCAGCAAGGATTTCTTCGACTTCCCCGTCGAGGTGACCCGCTCGGCCTCCGGTCGCGAGTCGAGCCACTTGTCGTACTCGCGCAGCAGCCAGTTCGCGAAACCGAACGTGGTGTCGCTCTGCGACGTCGGGTCCCACTTCTCCGTCGGCTGGTTCAGGCCCTTGAAGCCGTGCAGCGCCCACGGCGCGTCGAGCCGCAGACCGTCGGCCGCGAGGTAGTCCGGGTACCACGTGCGATCACGGGCGTTGGCGACGAACACCGCGTCGGTCCTGCCGCCGTCCTCCGGCTCGATCGCCAACACCGCCAACGCGTCCGGGTTGGCCGTGAACTGGCGGGTTTCGGCCCACGTCCGCACCGCGTCCAGGACGCGCTCGCGCACCTTGCGCACCGTCAGGTCCAGGACCAGCGAACCGCTGCCCACGACCTGCTCGACCCAGGCCGTCCCGTTGGAGAGGAAGAGCCGCAGCGGGTTGTCACTGGTGATCCAGATGTGGTCCTTGACGTCGGCGGGAGGTGTCGCCTGCCGGGCGGCGTCGGTGCCCAGGTGCGTGGGCGAGAGGAACCCCGCCGTGTCGCCGGAGGCGCGGATGTCGTCGATGACCGCCTTCTGGTAGGCCTGCAACGAGTGTCCGGGGTAGGCCGGCGCCGACTGGCCCCGCAGCAGCGCGCCCACCTGCCACCGGCGGTAGCTGCGCTCCACGTTCTCGTCGGCGGGGTCGGTGAGCTTCGCGTTCACGATCGTGCCCCGGCCGTAGTACTGGCCGGCCATCGCGGTGAGGCCGCGGAGGTGGAAGCCGGGTCGGCCGGCCTGCTCGACGTCGAACACGAGCGTGCGCCTGGACGGCGCGGAGACCCAGTTGGGTCCCATGCCGAGGACCTCGTAGTCCACCGTCTCCATCAGCCTCTCGGCGGCGCCCGCGAGCCCGTCGTAGGTGTTGGCGACCAGCAGCGTGCGGTCGTGCTCGCTGCGGATGTAGTACGCCTCGGCGGCGTCCGGACCACTGCCCTCCAACGCCTCGCGCACCGCGGGGTCGTCGCGGATGTCGGCCGTGGCGCCCGCGATGGTGGTGAACACCAGGCCGTGCGACAGGTCCGCCGAGTTCGCCACCGACAGGGTGCGGCCGGTCATCTTCGTGATCGCCTCCTGCACGAACACGACCGCGTCGCGCACCTTCGAGCGGTCGGTGTTGTACTCGGCGACGGTGGTCCCGGCGGTGGTCTTCCAGTCGATCCCGGTCCCGCGCGCCGGGTCGCGCTGGACGACGATCCCGGGCAGCTCGAAGCCCGGCGCGTCGGACACCACCGTGAACGCCCGGTCACCCGCCCGCGCGTGCCCCACCGCGGGCAGCCCGGCCAGTAGCAGTGCGGCCGCCAGGACCGCGAAACGTCTCAGGGAAGTGCTGCGCCACCATGCGGTCATGAGCTCCTCCTGTGCAGGGGCACCGACCCGGTGGCCGGTGCGGGGATGTCGGCCGGACACCCGATCGCCCGGTCCGACCCGGGCCGCCGCGATCGGCTCGGCGCGTCGCGCGGGCAAAAGCGCCGTGCCGCAAGGGAAACCCGGGAGCCGGACCGGCACCGTCGGCGGCCGGGGCGATCGGTGTGTCCGCGGTCGAGTCCGGACCGGCGGGAATCCCGTCGGGTGCTCTGGCC
>NZ_JBFAEO010000105.1:3167-4736 GCF_040642015.1 Actinosynnema sp. NPDC020468 | reverse complement strand
GGGGGTCTGGTTGGTTCCTTCAGAACCGCACAGTGGATGCGTAGCGTCTTCGAGACAAGTCCTCGGCCTATTAGTACCGGTCAACTCCAGCCGTTACCGACCTTCCATCTCCGGCCTATCAACCCAATGGTCTCTTGGGGGCCTTAACCCACAAAGGGGTGGGATACCTCATCTAGGAACAGGCTTCCCGCTTAGATGCTTTCAGCGGTTATCCCTTCCGAACGTAGCCAACCAGCAATGCCCTTGGCAGGACAACTGGCACACCAGAGGTCCGTCCGTCCCGGTCCTCTCGTACTAGGGACAGCCTTCCGCAAGTATCCTACGCGCGCGGCGGATAGGGACCGAACTGTCTCACGACGTTCTAAACCCAGCTCGCGTACCGCTTTAATGGGCGAACAGCCCAACCCTTGGGACCTACTCCAGCCCCAGGATGCGACGAGCCGACATCGAGGTGCCAAACCATGCCGTCGATATGGACTCTTGGGCAAGATCAGCCTGTTATCCCCGGGGTACCTTTTATCCGTTGAGCGACCACGCTTCCACAAGCCATGGCCGGATCACTAGTTCCGACTTTCGTCCCTGCTCGACCTGTCGGTCTCACAGTCAAGCCCCCTTGTGCACTTGCACTCGACACCTGATTGCCAACCAGGCTGAGGGAACCTTTGAGCGCCTCCGTTACCCTTTGGGAGGCAACCGCCCCAGTTAAACTACCCACCAGGCACTGTCCCTGATCCGGATCACGGACCGAGGTTAGACATCCAGTACGACCAGAGTGGTATTTCAACGACGACTCCACAACCACTGGCGTGGCCGCTTCACAGTCTCCCACCTATCCTACACAAGCCGAACCGAACACCAATACCAAGCTATAGTAAAGGTCCCGGGGTCTTTCCGTCCTGCCGCGCGTAACGAGCATCTTTACTCGTAGTGCAATTTCGCCGGGCCTGTGGTTGAGACAGTCGAGAAGTCGTTACGCCATTCGTGCAGGTCGGAACTTACCCGACAAGGAATTTCGCTACCTTAGGATGGTTATAGTTACCACCGCCGTTTACTGGCGCTTAAGTTCTCAGCTTCGCCCCGAAAGACTAACCGGTCCCCTTAACGTTCCAGCACCGGGCAGGCGTCAGTCCGTATACATCGTCTTGCGACTTCGCACGGACCTGTGTTTTTAGTAAACAGTCGCTTCTCGCTGGTCTCTGCGGCCGAAAAATCCTAGCCCGCAAGGGGCTTCAAATCCCTCGGCCCCCCTTCTCCCGAAGTTACGGGGGCATTTTGCCGAGTTCCTTAACCACAGTTCGCCCGATCGCCTCGGTATTCTCTACCTGACCACCTGTGTCGGTTTGGGGTACGGGCCGCATGAACACTCACTAGAGGCTTTTCTCGGCAGCATGGGATCACTCTACTTCGCCTCAATCGGCTATGCATCACGTCTCAGGATACGTGGACCGCGGATTTGCCTACGGTCCTCCCTACACGCTTACACCAGTACTACCACTCACTGGCGGAGCTACCCTCCTGCGTCACCCCATCGCTTGACTACTACAAGTTCAGGTCCCGCGCTCCACAACC
>NZ_JBFAEO010000105.1:1765-3072 GCF_040642015.1 Actinosynnema sp. NPDC020468 | reverse complement strand
GTTGAATGACACGGCTTCGGCGGTGTGCTTGAGCCCCGCTACATTGTCGGCGCAGGACCACTTGACCAGTGAGCTATTACGCACTCTTTAAAGGGTGGCTGCTTCTAAGCCAACCTCCTGGTTGTCTGGGCGACCCCACATCCTTTCCCACTTAGCACACACTTAGGGGCCTTAGCCGGCGTTCTGGGCTGTTTCCCTCTCGACTACGAAGCTTATCCCCCGCAGTCTCACTGCCGCGCTCTCACGTACCGGCATTCGGAGTTTGGTTGATTTCGGTAAGCTTGTGGGCCCCCTAGACCATCCAGTGCTCTACCTCCGGCACGAAACACACGACGCTGCACCTAAATGCATTTCGGGGAGAACCAGCTATCACGGAGTTTGATTGGCCTTTCACCCCTAACCACAGCTCATCCCCCAGGTTTTCAACCCTGGTGGGTTCGGGCCTCCACGCGGTCTTACCCACGCTTCACCCTGGCCATGGCTAGATCACTCCGCTTCGGGTCTAGACCACGCGACTCAACCGCCCTATTCGGACTCGCTTTCGCTACGGCTACCCCACACGGGTTAACCTCGCCACGCAGCACTAACTCGCAGGCTCATTCTTCAAAAGGCACGCCGTCACCCCTAAAGGCTCCGACGGATTGTAGGCACACGGTTTCAGGTACTATTTCACTCCCCTCCCGGGGTACTTTTCACCTTTCCCTCACGGTACTAGTCCGCTATCGGTCACCAGGGAGTATTCAGGCTTAGCGGGTGGTCCCGCCAGATTCACAGCGAATTTCACGAGTACGCTGCTACTTGGGAACACTGCAAAGAGATACCGGGTTTTCGCGTACGGGACTCTCACCCTCTACGGCCGCGCTTTCCAGACACGTTCCACTAACCACAGTATTTTCTGACTCTCCGCCAGTCCGGCAGAACTGACAAGCAGGTCCCACGACCCCGTACACGCAACCCCTGCCGGGTATCACACGAATACGGTTTAGCCTCTTCCGCTTTCGCTCGCCACTACTCACGGAATCACGGTTGTTTTCTCTTCCTGCGGGTACTGAGATGTTTCACTTCCCCGCGTTCCCTCCACACGCCCTATGTGTTCAGGCGTGGGTGACCCCACATGACTGGGGCCGGGTTTCCCCATTCGGACACCCTTGGATCTCAGCTCGGTTGACAGCTCCCCAAGGCTTTTCGCAGTCTCCTACGTCCTTCATCGGCTCCTGGTGCCAAGGCATCCACCGTATGCCCTTAAAAACTTGCCACAAAGATGCTCGCATCCACTGTGCAGTTCTCAAAGAACAACCAGACACCAG
>NZ_JBFAEO010000104.1:0-5022 GCF_040642015.1 Actinosynnema sp. NPDC020468 | reverse complement strand
GTCCCGCGCGGGACGGAGCCGGGGGTGCGTCAGGCCTCGGCGTGGAAGGTGATCTCGGCCTTGGCGAAGTCGAACTGCGCGTAGGTGAACGGGCCGTCGGGCAGGTGCCACACGGCCGTCGCGCGCCGGGGCCGCAGCCGGCCGCGCACCAGGATCCACCCGTCCACGGGCGTCGACCACGGGGTGGCGACGACGCCTTCGGGCAGCGACGCCCACCGGTCCCGGCTGGTGAAGTCGCGCACCGCGCCCCGGGCGTCCACGGTGACCCGGCCGGTGACCGACACGCCCCCGTCGGTGAGCGTGACGTCGAACGTGTCGTCGTCCACGGCGGTCCACTCGACCGGCATCGCGAGCAGCATCGACGGCGCGAGCAGCAGGGCGTCGTCCAGCAGCGCCACCAGTTCGCCGCTGTCGAACTCGGGCCCCTCGCCGTCGGCGACCGGGAACAACCCGAGCACCCGCGCGGTCATCCGGCCCCGCCCGTCGCGGTAGGTGTCGGTCGCCTGCACGGGGATCAGGTGCGCGAGCGCCAGCCGCATCCGGAAGTCCCGCGTCACCGTCGCCGCGTCGGTCCGCTGCTCGACGTGACAGGTCGTCCACCGCCGCTCGGGTCGCAACCGGAACCACCCCATCAGGGTCGCCTCGAACGCCACGTCCCGGGGCCGTCCGACCACCCCCGCGAACTCCAGGTACCGCCGCGCCGGCGCGGGCAGGTCCGCGATGTCCGCGCGCGTGACGCGGCGGGCGGTCGCGATGTCGTCGTGCTGCATGGTGCACCTCCACCACCCAGCGTCACGGCGCCGACCGCGTGCTCCCAGAGTCCAAAGGACCCACCCCGCCGGGACCTCGGTCCGTGGCAGCCGGTGTCGGGGCGGACCGGTGTCGGGATCGGTGTGGTGCCACCACGTTCGGCGCCCGTCGCGCGGGCCGGGTGGTCAGGCGAGGGCGGGTTCGGCGTCGACCGGCGCGGCGTCCGGGTCCGGTTGGAGGGCGACCAGGAGGGCCGCGCCGACGGTCAGCACGACGCTCGCCACGATCACCGGCAGGTAGCTGTGGAAGCGGTCGGCGAGGAGCGCGCCCACCTGGCTGCTCACCGCGACCGCCACCATGTGCAGCGCCCACAGGACGCCGATCGCGGTGCCCTTGCGGCCGCGCGGCAGGATCTTGGTGATCCACATCGTGGTCGCGACGACCGTGGCCAGGTAGCTGGCGCCGAACAGCGCGCCGAACAGCAGCACGGTGAAGTCCGCGTCGAAGAACGGCAGCAGCACCATCGACCCGGCGCGCAGCAGGTAGCCGCCCATCAGCGTGGCGCGGATCCTCCCCTTGTCGCACAACCGGCCCGCGATCAGCGAGCCGACGATCTCCAGCGCACCCAGCAGCACGAACGACAGCGAACTGGTCGTGGCGCTCACGCCGTGGTCGTGCATGTGCGGGAACAGGTGCACGTCGATGAACGCCATGGTCGTGCCGCAGGCGAAGAACGGCAGGATCAGCCCGCGCACCCGCGGCTGTGCGAACGCGGTCCGAATGCCCTCGAGGAACCCGGTCTCCGACGGCGCGGCCTTGGTCGTCCGCCGCGCGGAGTAGCGCACCAGCACCAGGGACAGCGGCAGCAGCGCCACCAGGAACACCACGCCGGTGCCGAGCAGCACCCGGTCCCACGTCGTGACGGTGCCGAGGAACGTCCACAGCGGCACCAGCACGATGAACCCGACCGCCGCGCCGTTGGTCAGCACCGCGTACAGGAAACCGGCGTTGCGGCCCTGGAACAGCTGGTCGGCCAGCACCCCCAGCGGCACGAACGACAGCATCGTGCAGCCGATCGCGCCCAGCACGCCGTAGGCGAGCACGAACACCCACACGTCCGGCGCGAGCGCGCACACCACCAGCACGCCGCCGGTGGTGGCCGCGCCGATCGCGAGCACCGGCACCGCGCCGACCCGGTCCGCCAGGTGACCCACCGCGGAGGACGCCAGCGCGGTCACGACGGCGAACAGCGTGGTGCCGACGGCCAGCGTTCCCCGGTTCACGTCGAACCCGTCGGCGATCGGCAGGAACAGCACCTGGACGGTGCTCTTCAACGACGAGCCGGCCATCGAGATGGCGAAGCTCACGGTCGTGGCGAACACGACGAATGCGGTGACACCCGCGATGGCTTTCGGCACGGTTCCCACTTTTCCCGGTTTTCACCGGGCTTTTCACCCGGCCCGCGCGGAGGTCTTTCCGGCGGCCGGCGTCATGGTGCCACGTCGCGTTACCGGCGGTAAACGTAGGACGATCGTCCACCAATGGCCCGTTCGGCCGCAGTGATCCGGCAAAAGGGTGTTCAACGCCCGGACAACGGCGGAAAAGCCCGCGTTCGGGCTGGTCGACCACCTCCGAACGGCCCTCGGGCGCCGCCCCGATCGCGTCGCCGACTCATCGGGAAATCCGATGGCTTCACCTCCCGGAAGGCATTTCGCCGAGTTCGTCCGAAGTGGACGGGGTGGTTCGGTGTCGCGTATTCCCGACGTGCGGCGGCCGCCGACCGGGTGTCCGCGCCGTTCCCGATGGGGTCCAATAGCCTCCCCGTCCGACCCCGCGCGGAATGTTCCGCCGATCATTTTCCAGGAGAACCAGATGGCCAGGAGCGTCAAAGCGGTCGTAGCGCTGGGCAAGGGCGAGCCGGTCGCGATCCGGGAGATCGTGGTGCCCGACCCGGGCCCGGGCGAGGCGACCGTCCGCGTGCTCGCCTCGGGCGTGTGCCACACCGACCTGCACTACCGGGACGGCGTCATCGGCACCGGCTACCCGTACCTGTTAGGCCACGAGGCGTCGGGCGTGGTCGAGCAGGTGGGCGCGGGCGTGCACAACGTCGAGCCCGGCGACTTCGTGGTCCTCAACTGGCGCGCGGTGTGCGGCCGGTGCCGGGCGTGCCGGCGCGGGCGGGCCGAGGCGTGCGTGGACGACTTCGTGGCCACCGGGAAGATGACGCTCGCCGAGACCGGCGAACCGCTCGGCGCGGCGCTGGGCATCGGCGCGTTCACCGAGTTGACCCTGGTGCACAGCGGCCAGTGCACGCCCGTGTCGGCGCAGGCGGACCCGGCCGTCGCGGGCCTGCTCGGGTGCGGGGTCATGTCCGGCATCGGCGCGGCGATGAACACCGGCGGCGTGCGCACCGGCGACACGGTCGCGGTCATCGGCGTCGGCGGAGTCGGGTGCGCGGCGGTCGCGGGTGCCCGGCTGGCGGGCGCGACCCGCATCGTCGCGGTCGACCTGGACGAGCGGAAGCTGGCGCACGCCCGGGCTTTCGGCGCGACCGACGTGATCGACGCGCGGCGGACCGACGACGTCGTCGCCGCGATCAAGGAGCTGACCGGCGGGCTGGGCGTCGACGTGGCGATCGACGCGGCGGGCACCCCGCAGACCTGGCTCCAGGCGTTCTACGCCCGCGCGCTCGGCGGCACGTTCGTGCTCGTCGCCCGGCCGGACTCGGCGATGCGCCTGGAGATGCCGCTGCTGGACACCTTCATGCGCAACGGCGTCTACCGGACCAGCTGGTACGGCGACTGCCTCCCGTCGCGCGACTTCCCGGCCCTGGTCGACCTGCACCTCCAGGGCAGGTTGCCGCTGGAGCGGTTCGTCACCGAGCGCATCTCGCTGGCCGACGTGGAGGAGGCGTTCGAGGTGATGCGCCGGGGCGAGGTGCTCCGCAGCGTGGTGGTGATGGGTTGATCGCGTTCCGGGGTTCCGGCCGCCCGGTTTCGCCTAGTCTGCGCACATGATCAGGTCGCGCCGGTTGGCCGCCCTCGCGGTCGGGCTCGTCGTCGTTCTCAGCGGGTGCAGCGTCCGGGTGCTCGGCACGCCGGTGCCGGTGCCGAACCCGACGTTCCCGAAGCCGCCCGAGCCCACCGGCGCGAACCTGTTCGGCGACTTCCGCACGCTCGACCCGTGCGGGCTGCTGGAGCCCGCCGACCTGGCGTCGGTGGGCCGGGCCGCGCTCGGGCCGGTCGAGTCGCTGGACTACTGCGCGTTCACGGTGACCACGTCGGCGGGCGCCAAGCTCGACCTGGCGGTCGGCATCCTGGAGCAGCTGGAGTCGGAGCGGGAGCTGACCGGCACGAAAACCCCGTTCGGCGACTTCCGGATCCAGGCCGAGGAGGGCGACGACGCGTACTGCGCGCGCCGGCTGGTGTTCCCGGACCTGGTGACGATGCACGCGTCGGTGAACAACTTCGGCAAGGAGAAGACGACGGCCGTCGAGCTGTGCGGGGTCGTGGAGGCCGCGGTCAAGGCGGTGGGGAAGCGGCTCCAGGACGGCAAGGAGCCCGCGCACCGGACGTTCGCGGCGAACTCGCTGGGCAGGCTCGACGCGTGCGAGGCGGTGCCGGCCGCGACGATCGCGAAGGTGCCCGGCCTGGCCGCCGCGAAGGCCCGCCAGTACCCGGCGCGCCACCAGTGCCGGTGGAGCAAGGACGGCACCGTGACCCCGCCCCGGGTCCGCGTCACCTACCTGGTGGACTCGCCGGGCGCCAACCAGGCGGGCTCCGAGGTCCTCACCATCGCGGGCCGCTCCACGGTGGTCGCCAAGTCCGCCGGCACCTCGATCGCCCTGTGCTCGGCCGAAACCGCGCACGTCGACTTCCCGGGCGCGACCGGCCGCAAGGAGACCGCGATGGTGATCGTCTCCCTGCCCTCGCCCGCGAAGGCCGACGACGCCTGCGTGGCCGCCAAGTTCCTGGCGGTCGACGTGTGGAACCAACTGCCGAAGTAGCCGCCCGCCGCGGGGAACGAACGGACGACGCGACCGGGCGCCCGGCTGGTCTCCGCCCGTGATTGGTCTCCGCCCGTGATCGGGAGACGAGGCGCCGAGCACGTGTCCCGCGAGCGGGCGCGGGCGACTGACCCGCCGGTCCCGTACCCGTCGACGGCGGTTCCGGGAGGTGCAACCGAGGTGCACCCGTAGGTCACCCGGGTCGCGACCCGGCGGGGTCGAACCTTGTTCTCACCAGCGAAGAACAAGGGAGAATCCGATGAACG
>NZ_JBFAEO010000103.1:0-5230 GCF_040642015.1 Actinosynnema sp. NPDC020468 | reverse complement strand
GGTGGGGGTCCTGGGGGTTGTGTTCGTGGCCGCGGCTGTGGGGGGGTTCACCCCTGACGGCCGTGGCCCCCACGACGTCGTGGGACCAGGCGCTTCGGTCGGGAGCTAGTGGTGCGTGCGGTGGCTGCGGGTGGTCACCATGTGGTAGACGCCGAGCACGATCAGCGAGCCGAGGATCGCGAGCAGCCAGGTGCTGAGGTCGAAGAACCCCTGCACACCGGTGCCGAACAGCGCGCTGCCGATGAAACCGCCGATGACGGCGCCGACGATGCCGAGCAGCATCGTGACGATGATGCCGCCGGGGTCGCGGCCGGGCATGATGGCCTTCGCGATGGCTCCGGCGATCAGGCCCAGGACGATCCAGCCCAGAATACCCACGGGTGTTTCCCCTTTCCCTCGTCGCCGCTGGTGGTCGCGTGGTGCGGCGTGGACGACCTGACTCCGGGATGCCCACTCCGCGCGCTTCTCACACCTGCGGGTGAGGGTCAGTCCGCCGCGGGGTCGTACTCCTCGGGGTGGACGGTCGCGCTGAGCAGCCGGCCGTGCGCGCCGAAGGTGAAGTGCGTCTGCTTCTCGCCGGACTCGTCCAGGCCGAACAGGACGCCGTGCGAGCGCAGCGCCGTCACGTCGCGGTGGTCGGCCACGGTGACCGCCGCGCACGGGATGACCTTCTCCCGCCAGGTGAACACGTAGATGCCCGGCCGCAGCTGCCACACCGAGTTCTCGTCGGTGTCCGCCAGGCCCTTCTCGGGACCGGCCAGGCACTGCCAGGTGTACCAGTGCGGGCTGAGGTAGACGTGCTCGTAGGCGTGCTCCGTGCTGTACACCCACATCGCGCGGCGGCCGATGAGCGCGCGGGTGGGCGCGGGCTCGTCGCCGGACACCGCCGCGTCGCGCAGCGTCGCCGCGGTGAACCGCTGGGTGACGCGGGGCGTGCCCTCTTCGCCGATCGTGGTGGTGACCACCAGGGCACGACCCGCACGCAGGTCCAGGAACAGCGACACGGCCTCGTCCGGGCGGGAGGCCGGGTGGAACTGGGTGTAGTAGAGGTCGTCGTCCACCAGGAACGTCTCGGCCTGGTCGACGCCGTGCTCCGTCTCCACGCCCGCGTCGGTGAACTTCGCGGTCAGGACCGTCCCATCCGGACCGTCCAGCGCGAACTCGCGACCGGTCAGGTCGGCGACCGCGGGCGCCTTGTTGGCGTCGAAGCCGGGAGCGAGACCGTCCAGGGGCAACCAGGAGGAGGTGTCCGACAGTGTGGTCACAGGCCGTCCTTTCCGAGCGGGCGTAAGCGGCAGTGTCGGTCGCGGGTGGTCGTGGCGGAACGGGGGCGCGCCGAGTCGTGCGGCGGCGGTCAAGGACGGTGCGTGCACCGTCAAACCGGGTGCGCGCGGCGCGACCCACCATGGACGCGTGGTCGTCGCGGGCAAGAGGGTGCTCATCACCGGTGGTGCGTCCGGCATCGGCGCGGCGTGCGCCGCGCTGTTCCGGGCCGAGGGCGCGCGGGTCGTGGTGCTGGACCGGGCGCCCGGTCCGGACGACGTGCGCGCGGACGTGACCGACGAGGGTTCGGTGGCCGCCGCGGTGGCGACCGCGGTCGCCCGGCTCGGCGGGCTGGACGTGGTGGTCGGCTGCGCCGGGGTGTCCGGACCGGTGGGCACGCCCCTGGTGGACACGTCGGCGGCGGACATCGCGACCGTCATCGCGGTCAACGTCACGGGACAGCTGCTGCTCGCCAAGCACACCTACCCGCACCTGTCGGCCGGCGGGTCGATCGTGTTCCTGGCCAGCGACTCGGCCTTCGTGTCCGCGCCCGGGATGGTGCCCTACTGCGCGTCCAAGGGCGCTGTCGTCTCGCTGACCCGCGCGCTGGCCGTCGAGCTGACCGGGGTGCGGGTGAACTGCGTGTGCCCGTCCATCGTGGACACCCCGATGGCGCGCGGCGACCTCGGCGACGACGCGCTGGACCACGCGGACTTCCCCGTGCAGGCGCCGGAGGACGTGGCGTGGCAGGTGCTGCACCTCGCCTCCGACCGGTCCCGGGCGATCTCCGGGCACGCGCTGCTGGCGGACTTCGGCTATTCCGCGCGGTCCGCGTTCCCGGCTTGACAGTTCTACCCGGGTTAATGTGAGGGTTTGTCCATCATCTCGGCTGATGGCCGAAAGTTATGTTTCGCGGAATTCCACCCCGATCGTCGGGCAATTCGTTTCCGTGCCCACTCGTCCGGGTAAGAAATCGTCGGCTGCCGCCTGACGATGGGAGTGGACCTGATGAGCGAAGCGCACCTGCCACCGCTGTCCGCGGCCGACCTCGACGCCGAGGTCGGCACCGCCTTGCCGGACAAGGAGGTGTACTCGCTGCTCGACCTCGACGTGAACCTGGATCTCGGGCTGGACCTGGCCGCGCCGATCGACCTCGCGGTCGCCGCCAACGCGAACGTCGCCGCGCCGATCGACGCCGCGGTGGGCGCGAACGTGCTGTCCGAGGACTCGACCGCGCAGGCGCTGTCCGACCAGGGCGTGTCGATCGACCAGGGCATCACCGGCGAGGCGATCGCGAACTCGACCCAGGACAGCACCATCGACCAGGGCGAGCCCGCGGTGCACGGCACCGACGTGCAGGTGCCGCCCACCACCGAGGCCGGCGCGCTGGACGGCGGGCTGCTCAACGTGAACGTCGACCTGGCCGCCGACCTCGACCTGGCCGCGCCCATCAACGGCGCGATCGCCGCCAACGCCAACGTCGCCGCCCCGATCGACGCGGCCGTGTCGGCGAACATCGGCTCGATCGGGTCCGAGGCGACGGCCGTCGCCCAGCAGGACGCGATCATCCACCAGGTGATCAACGGCTCCGCCGAGGCGAACGCCGACCAGAACTCGGGCATCGACCAGTAGTCATGGGAGTCGCCTCCGAGGTCGTGCCGCACCGCGCGGCAGGTGTGGAGCTGGTCGGCGAGCTGAAGGGCTCCGGCTACCGGCGGCCACCCGCCCTCGTGCGGCGCGCCGACGGCCAGGTCGTGCAGCTGACCCCGTTGCTGTACCGGGTCCTGGCGGCGGTCGACGGCCGGTCCGACCACGCGGACATCGCGCGTGCCGTCGGGCCGGCCGTCGGTCGCCGGGTCACCGCCGAGGACGTGCGCGCGCTGCTGGACGGGAAGCTCGCGCCGCTGGGCGTGCTGCGGCTGGCCGACGGCTCGGAGCCCGAGGTGCGCAAGTCGCAGCCGCTGCTCGGCTTGCGGTTCCGCCGGGTGGTGTCCGACCCGGCCGTCACCCGGCGGATCACCGCGCCGTTCGCCCGGCTGTTCCACCCGCTCGTGGTCGGCGTGGTGCTGGCCGCGTTCGCCGCGGTCACGGCGTGGGTGCTGTTCGTGAAGGGGTTGGCGGGCGCGGCGCACGACGCGTTCGCCCGGCCCGGGTTGCTGCTGCTGGTGTTCGCGGTGTCGGTGCTGTCCGCCGGTTTCCACGAGTTCGGCCACGCCGCCGCGGCCCGCTACGGCGGCGCGACCCCCGGCGCGATGGGGTTCGGCCTGTACCTGTTCTGGCCCGCGTTCTACACCGACGTGACCGACAGCTACCGGCTCGGCCGCGGCGGGCGGCTGCGCACCGACCTGGGCGGGTTGTACTTCAACGCGGTCGTGGTCGTGGCGGCGTTCGGCGCGTGGTGGCTGTCCGCGTGGGACGCGCTGCTGCTCGTCGTGGTGGCGCAGGTGTTCCAGATGCTGCGCCAACTCGCGCCGTTCGTCCGGTTCGACGGCTACCACGTGCTCGCGGACCTCGTCGGCGTGCCGGACCTGTTCCACCGGATCAAGCCGACGCTGCTGGGGCTGCTGCCGTGGCGGTGGCGCGCGCCGGAGAGCCGCGTGCTCAAGCCGTGGGCCCGGTTCGTGGTCACCGCGTGGGTGCTCGTGGTCGTGCCGGTGCTGGTGCTGGGCACCGCGCTGGTGGTGCTGACCCTGCCGCGCGTGGTCGCGACGGCCTGGCAGGCGGTGGGTCGGCAGTGGCACGGCGCCGCGGTGGCGTGGGACGCGGGCGACCTGGCGTCGGTGCTGGTGCGGGTGCTCGGGGTGGCGGCCGTGCTGCTGCCGTTGCTGGGCACCGGACTGGTGTTGGCCCGGCTGGTGAAGCGGGTGTTCGGCAGGCTGCGCCCGGTGTGGCGGGTGCTGGTCGGGGTGGTCGCGATCGCCGCGCTGCTGTGGGCGTGGTGGCCCGACAGCGACCGCTACCGGCCGATCGGGCCGGACGAGCGGGGCACCGTGCAGGACGTGGCGCGGCACGGGGTGGCGCCGCAGGGTTCACCCCGGCCGGCGTCCGCCGGCACGGCCACCGCGGTCGGCACCGCGTCGCCCACGTGGACCACCAGGAGCGCGCCGACCCGGGACCGGCCGGTGCCGGCGCTCGTGCTGCGGCCGGTCGACGGGAAGAGCCCGACGTGGGTGTTCCCGGTGGACCGGCCCCGACCTCCCGGCGCGGCGGACAACCAGGCGCTGGCCGTCAACACCACCGACGGCTCGGTGCGCTACGAGGTGGCGTTCGCGCTGGTGTGGGCGACGGACGGGGTGGTGGACAGTCGCAACGAGGCGTACGCGCTGGCCAGTTGCCAGGGGTGCACCACGGTCGCGGTGGCGTTCCAGGTCGTGTTCGTGGTGGGACAGGCGGACGTGGTCGTGCCGGAGAACCTCGCCGTCGCGATCAACCAGTCCTGTGTGGACTGCGTGACGTTCGCGCTGGCGACCCAGCTCGTCGTGGCGCTGCCGAACGGGCTGAGCCCGCAGGCACGTGCCGAGCTGGACGAGGTCTGGGCCCGGTTGCCGGACCTGGCGCGCGACCTGCGCGGCAAGTCGGCGGTCGAGATCCGGGACGCGTTGACCCTGGTCGAACGGGACGTGCTGGACGTGGTCCGGCGGGACACCACCACGACCACCGCGCCGACGACCACGTCCACCCCGGTACCGGTGCCGACCACGACCCCGGTGCCGACCCCGGTGCCGACCCCGGAACCGACGTCGGTGCCGACGCCGACGAGCGAAACCCCGTCGGCGTCGGTCGAGCCGTCCGGCACCACGGCGCCGGTCGAGCCGACGACCCCGACGGGGTAGGCGGACCGGCGGGGCCCCCGCGGCGCCGGGAAAGGGGGCCCCCACCACCAGGCCCGCGCCCGGCCCGGCGGGGGGCCGCCCCGCGGCGCCGGGTTGGGGGCCCCGCCCCCCCCGAACGGGGGGGCGCCGCGGGT
>NZ_JBFAEO010000102.1:0-5390 GCF_040642015.1 Actinosynnema sp. NPDC020468 | reverse complement strand
GGCTCGCTGCCCCGGCGCAGCCAGGACGACGCGGCCTCGTAGAGCTCTACCAGCACGGACGTGGCCAGCGCGAGCAGCACCGCCACGCGCGCCCGAGTCCACCCGACGTCGCCCGCAGACCGGCGACGCGGTGCGCCAAGCCCGGCGACGCGGAGCGGAAAGGTCGGCGCACCGGGAGAAGTCCACTCCGAGGGGGAAGAGTGTTACCCATCGTGCTAGACCGGAAATCGCACTTATCCATGGCCGCGCAGATCCAATCGGTCGTCCGCGAGCGGATACTGGACGGCACCCTGCACGGCGGCGCCCGGTTGCCGTCGAGCCGCGACCTCGCCGAGGACCTGGGTGTGTCGCGCAGCGTCGTGGTCCAGGCCTACGAGCAGTTGATCGTGGGCGGCTACCTCCGGGCGGCGCAGGGCTCGGGCACCAGGGTGGCGACGCACCTGCCCCGCCCGCGCCGCGCGCCGGTCGAGCCGAACGCGGCCACCGGGGTGCGCTTCGACCTGCGGGTCGACGCGACGAGCATGGAGCTGTTCCCGTCCCGGGAGTGGCTCCAGTCCTATCAGCACGTGGTCCGGTCGATCGGCGGCGTCGGCCCGCGCCGGCACCAGCTGGGCGATCCGGCGCTGCGCACCGAGCTGGCCGCGTACCTCGGCCGGTCGCGCGGGGTCCTGGCGACCGGCGCCGAGGTCGTCGTCACCGCGGACTTCGACCACACCGTCGGCGTGGTGTGGCACGCGCTGCGCGAACTCGGCGTCGACCACCTCGCCGTCGAGGACCCGGGCGCGCCCTGGCACGTCCGCGGCGCCGAGCGCGCCGGGCTGTGGGTGACCGGGGTGCCCGTCGACGACGAGGGCGTGGACGTGGAGGCGCTGACCCGGACCGGCGCCCGCGCCGTGCTGGTCACGCCGTCCTCGCAGCTGCCGACGGGCGCGGTGCTCTCGCCGGCCCGCCGGGAGGCGCTGCTGCGCTGGGCCGTCGACGTGGACGGCTGGGTGGTCGAGTACGACCGGGACGGGCTGCTGTGGCTCGGCGCCGGCAGCGGTCCGCTCGCCCTGCAACGGCAGCACGCGGAGCGGGTGATCTACGCCGGGTCGACGCGGGGGCTGCTCGGCCCGTGCGTGCGGCTGGGCTGGTGGGTGGCGCCGGACGCGGTGGCGGACCGGCTCGGCCGCGCGCAGTCGGGCGCGCCGGACCCGCTCACGCAGCTGGCGTTCGCCCACTTCGTCTCGTCCGGGGTGCTGGACCAGCACGTCCGGCACGTGCGGCAGGTCTACCGGGAGCGGCGGGCGGTGCTGGTCGACGCCGTCGCGGAGCACCTGCCGGGCGCCGGGGTGGTCGGCGAACCCGCCGGCACGCACGCCTACCTCAGGCTGCCCGCCGGGGCGGACGACGTCCGGCTGGCCGCCGCCGCGCGGACGAGGTCGGTCCTGGTGCACGCGGGCACGCACTTCCGCCTCGACCGCCGCCCGGCCGCGCCCGGTCTGCCGCTCGGCTACGGCGCGGTGCGCCGCGGTCTGCTCGCGGAGGCCGTCGGGGTGCTCGCGGGCGCGCTGCGCGAGGGTGGGCCGCGGACCGGCGACCGACCGGTGCCGGTGCCGCAGGCCATCGGGTAACCACCCGTCGACCCGGGCCGTGCGACCCCGCCGAGCACGGCCCGACCGCGGTGCCCCTCCCCCGGCGAGCGCCCAACTCCTTTGTTGCACAAGGGAAAAATGGTCCGGACCGACCGGACCACCCGGCACCCGACCGACCGGACCACCGGCTCCGTTCGTTGCGCGCCGAGGAGCGGGCGTGGTCGTCTGCTGTCCGTGACGAATTCCCGGTTGTCCGGCCAGGTTCCCGCGGTGCGAGCCGAGGGCCGCCGCACCGCAGTCCTTTGTGGACGTACCCGACCGGCGACCGGTGCCGGCCGCCTCCGGCCGCGCGATCCACCGCGCGGCAAGGGGTTCCGGGCGCCGGGCGGCGGGAGCACGCGCCGCGACGACGGACTGGCCGCACCACCGCGCACCCGGCCACCGGTCGGCGTGCGTCCGCTCCGCCCGGCACGAGGAGGGGTCGCGTGAAGACCGTGGGAATCGTGGGGGCCGGGGTCGTCGGCGCGTGCGTCGCGTTCCACCTGGCGCAGCGCGGTGTGCACGTGCACTGCGTCGAACGCGCCCGGCCGGGCGGGTTGACCACCGACGTCAGCTTCGCGCGGCTGAGCGCCTACCAGCAGTCGACCTACACCCGGTTCGAGCTGAGCCACACCGGGATGTTCGAGCACGCCCGGCTGGCCGACCGGTTCGACGCCGCGCCGTGGTGGCACCCGACCGGCGGGGTGGCGTGGAGCGACGGCACGGGCGGACGCGGCGCGAGTTTCGCGGAGGAGGTCGACCGGCTCGACGCCTGGGGTTACCGGGTGGTCCGGGCCGACGCGGCGCGGGCGAACCGCGAGTGGGAGCCGGGGGTGGTGTTCCCGCACTCCCGGGTGCCGGTGGTGCGGTTCCCGGACGAGGGCTGGATCGACGGGCCGCTGCTGGTCGCCGCGCTGATCCGGGCGGCGGAGGGCTCCGGGTACCTGACGATGTGGCGCGGCGCGGTCGAGGACGTCGAGGTCCGGGACGGCCGGGTGGTGGCGCTGCGGCTCGCGAACCAGGACCGGCTCGCGGTCGACGCCGTCGTCAACGCGGCGGGGCCGGACACCGCCTCCGTCGCCGCGACGCTCGGCGGCCTGGCGCTCACCGGCACCTCGACCCGGAGCAGCCTGGTGGTGGACCTCAAGACCGACGGCGACCCGGTGCGGCACGTGCTGCGCGGCGCGGAGGCGCACGTGCGGTCGGCGGGGCCGGGCCGGGTGCGGGTGCGCTCGGAACAGGTCGACGCGCTGCTGCCCGCCGGGCCGCGGTCGCACGCCGAGCGGGACCTCGTCGACAACCTGGTGGAACGGGCGCACCGCACGCTTCCGGCGCTGTCGTCGGCCGTCCTCGACCAGGCCCGCGTCGGCACCGCGACGTTCCCGGCGGACGGGCTGCCCAGCGTCGGCGCGCTGTCCGCCCTGTCGGGCTACTACGAGGCGTTCGCCAACAGCGGCATCACGCTCGCGCCGTTCATCGGGCGGACGCTCGCCACGCAGATCACCACCGGGGAGGTCCACCCGCTCTGGAGCCAGTGCTCGCCCGATCGCCTGCGCGTCGCCTCGTGACGGCGCGCGGGTGGCTCGACACCGCACTTCGACCATGGGGGAAACAGTGTCCGCACAACCCGAACTGAGGGAACTCACCGACCGGTTCACGTCCGAGGAGCCCGCCGAGATCCGGCGGATCCGCACCGGCACGGTGCCCGGCGCGCCCGGGTCGTACGACCAGTACTTCACCACCTGGGACTTCGCGAACGGCGTCGTCCGCGACTACTCGATGAACCTCTACCAACTGGTGCGGATGGCCGCGGACGAGAGTCTCCCGGTGGAGAGCGTCCGCACGGTCTTCAAGACCCTGGACCCGATCTACAGCACCTTCCTCGGCTACTGCGGCTTCCCGGCGCTGGCCGAGTACGCGGGTCGGGTCGGCCGGCCGGTGGCCGACCGCCGGGAGCTCCTGGAGCGGCTGGTCACGTTCACCGAGTACGTGAACCGGCTCGCCGCCTGGTCGCACCACTACTTCCCGTGGCACGTGGGCGAGGAGTACCGCTACCCCGAGGGCGAGATCGCGCCGGCGCGGGAGCGGGCGGCCGCGCCGACCACCGCCGGTGACGTCCGCCGCGTCCCCGTCCGGCTCACCTGGCAACCGCTGGGGATCGAGGTCACCGCCGAACTCGCGTGCGACCTCAACGAGCAGCTGTGCGTGGACTTCGTGAAGAGCCTGCCGTTCACCGTGGTGCAGGACCACGCGGTCGTCAGCGGCGAGTCCATGTACGCCTGGGCGCCGTTGGTGAGCGTGGTGCCGACCCCCGTGGTCGAACGCATCTGCGACGCGCCGGTGGGTCGGCTCCGGTTCAGCCAGGCGACCGGCAACAAGCTCATCGTCCAGTACGGACCGACCTCGGAGACGTTGAGCAGCCCCGTCCTGGGACGGGTGGTCGACGAGCACCTCGACCGGCTGCCCGCGGTCGGCAGGGCGGTGTGGGAGAGCACCTTCCGCACCAAGGAACTGATCTGGCTCACCGCGGAACTCCTGTAGCCGTCCAGTGTCCGACCGGAGAGGTGGGTACGTGACCGAGACCTCGGGCAAACCGACGAGGGACCTGCTGTTCCCCGAGCTGAGCGACTCGATCGACGCGCGGATCGCCTGGTTCCAACGCATGCAGCGGGACGAGCCGCTGCGCTTCCGCCCGGAGTACGACCTCTGGGAGGTGTTCCGGTACGAGGACGTCACCAGGGTGCTGAAGGACCCGACGACGTTCTCGGTGACCAACAAGACCCACATGGGGTTGCCGTTCTCCTTCGGGCGGGCGGACATCCCGGAGCACCGGTTCCTGCGGGGCTTCGTGGCGCAGGCGTTCGTGCCGGGCAACGTCGAGAACCTCGCGCCCCGGTTCACCGCCCTGGTGGACTCCCTGCTCGCGCCGGCGCTGGCCGCCGGGCGGATGGAGATGATCGGCGAGCTGGGTTTCCCGATCATGGAGCAGGTCGTCGCGGACATGTTCGGGTTGCGGATCACCGGCGCCGGGCGGTTCCGGCAGTGGTCCGACCAGATGTTCGGCCAGCTCGTGGGTGTGCGCTCGCCGGACCACGACGACGTGGTCGGGATGTTCGCCGAGCAGTTGGCCGAGCGCAAGCGCCACCCCGGCGACGACCTGATGAGCGCGTTGCTGGCCGAGCGCGGGAAGGACGACCGGCTCAGCGAAGAGAAGATCGTCCACATGTGCCTCGACCTGTCGACCGCGGGCAACGCGCCACTGGCGCTGATGCTGGCCTACGCGTTCACCAGGTTCTGCCTGGATCCCGGTTTCTACCAGGCGTTGCGCCGTGAGCCCGCGCTGATCCCGGCCGCGATCGAGGAGATCCTGAGGTTCGACTTCTCGTGGTTCAACCTGTGGCGCACCGCCCGCCACGACACCGTGCTGGGCGGGCGGGAGATCAAGGAGGGGCAGTACGTGGTGGTCTGGCCGTCCTCGGCCAACTTCGACGAGAGCCGCTTCCCGCGGGCGACGGAGTTCGACCTCACGCGGTCGCCGAACCCGCACCTGACCTTCGGCCAGGGCATGTACATCTGCCTCGGGCTGCCGGTGGTCCGGGTGCTCGGACGGGTCATCCTGGAGCGGATCGTCGCCACTGTCGCCGACATCCGGTTCGACCCGGCGAAGCCGGCGGAGTCCATGGCGCTGATGAAGGACTACGTGGTGTCCCTGGACGTGCTGGTGACACCGGCCGACTCCTGACCCGGCGCGGCGCCGGCCGGACCGCTCCCCCGGGT
>NZ_JBFAEO010000101.1:0-5442 GCF_040642015.1 Actinosynnema sp. NPDC020468 | reverse complement strand
CCGTTGTCGAGTTTGGGCGGCGGTTGGGCGGTTCGGTGCCCCCTTGACACATGCGGTTGGGCTTCGCCCAGGCCATACGGGGAGAACACGAGGCCCCCGGCTGGTCGGGCGTTGCCCTTGGTGGTGGTGTTACTCGGTTTGGGCCACCAGGAGGGTGACCACGTCGGTCAGGTTTCCCCTTCTGGCGAAGGCTTGGCGTTGGCGGGTTGCTCCTGAGCCGTCCTTCAGCAGGCGGGCTATGCCCTCGGTGACCAGGGCTTCGTCGCCGAAGGCGTGCAGGGCCGGGCGGGTCCAGTTCAGGAGGGTGTGCAGTTGGGTTGTCGCCGGGATGAGGTGGCCCGTGTGCGGGTCCACCGTGGCGCCCTCCACGCCGTCCCTCGCCGCGCGCCACAGCGCGGTGCGGAGGGTGAGGTCCGGTACTCGGAAGGCGGCTGAGGGGTCGTGTAGGGCCATGGCGGCGATGGCTCTGACCAGTGCCGCCAGCAGTACCGCCTCGTCCACGGTCGCGGCCACGTCGCAGACTCTCAGTTCCACCGTCGGGTGTTGTGCGGACAGGCGGACGTCCCAGTAGACCATTCCCTGGTCCAGCGCCGCTCCGGTCTCGCGGAGGTGGGTGGAGTCCAGGTGGTACTGCTCCGCCGACTCGAACCACGGCGGGGCGCCCGCCGAGGGCCACGGGCTCCAGGAGAGGTAGCGCCAGCTCGCGTAGCCGGTGTCCCTCCCCTCGGAGAACGGGGAGTTCGAGGACAGGGCCAGCAGGATCGGCAGCCACTGCCTCAGGTGGTTGCTGATCACCACGCCCGCCTCGTCGTCCGGGATGCCGATGTGCACGTGGCAACCGCAGATCGTCAGGCCGTCGACCAGGGAGCCGAAGTCCTGCGCGATGCGGCGGTACCTGGGGGTGTCGGTCAGCGGTGGCGGGCGGGTGCCGCCGCGGACCGGGGTGCCGGTGGCCACGATCCGGGCGCCGGTGGCTCGGGCGCGTTCGCTCAACTCCTTGCGGGACAACAACAGTTCGGTGCGGACCTCGGCCATCGACCGGCAGACGGCCGTGGCGCTCTCCACCTGGTACCGGGTCATCTCCGGTTGTAGGTTCAACGTTCCCGCGTCGCCGTCCAGCACCGTGGGCGCCACCGGCATCAGTTCGCCGGTCACTGCGTCGACCAGCAGGAACTCCTCTTCGACCCCGACCGAGAGCGGGGAGTCGAACTCGGATCTCGGATGGGGTAGCGCGGTGACTCCGACCTCGCTCACCAGGGACCTCCCCTGCGATGGGTAGTCACTCAAATGCTATGAGTGATCACCGACGCCGGACAGGCATCTATGCGGTGAACTTTCAGCTCACCGCCAGGTGAGGCTGACCGCGCAGTACCTCGACGTGGTCACTGTGCGGCCTTCCGAGCACCCAACTGGTGCCGCGCAACGACTTCGCGCGCTCCTTCAACGGCGCCAGCAGGCGGGACACCTCGTGGTACGACGTGACCGTGCCCGGCGCGCACACCAGCGTCGCCAGCGACATCGTCACCCGCACACCCTCGACCTCGTACGGTCGGTCGAGCACGGACGCGGCGAACGGCACGATCTCGTCCAGGCCCGCCACCATCAGGAAGTCGTCGCCGCCGACGTGGCCCACCTGCACACCGGGGTGCGACGCGGCGCCCTCGGTCAGCGCGCGGCCGATCGAGCGGATCAGGTCGTCGCCCGCCGCGAAGCCCACGGAGTCGTTCACCCGCTTGAACGAGTCGACGTCGAGCCAGCCGACCGCGAAGATCTCGCCGCCGAAGATGCGCCGGTCGACCTCGCGGGCGATGGAATCGCTGCCGGGCAACCGGGTGAGCGGCGACAGCGCGGCCGCCTGCTCGACCTTCATCTCCGCGACGCCGCGCACCACGTCCGCCACCCGCACCACGCCCAGGCACCGGTCGTCCGGGTCCACGACCACCAGGTCGTCGTTGGTCCGCTCGCGGTCGGCGTGCGCGACGATCTCCAGCAGCTCCAGGGCTCCGGACTCCGCGCCGATCAGCTTCGGCTTGTCCGCCAACCGGGACGCCTCGCGCTTGGCGTGCAGCGCGTGCCCGAACGGACCCGTGACGGCCAGCAGGAAGCGGTTGCGATCGACGGTGCCGCACGGCCTGCCGTCGCCGTCCACCAGCACCACGCCGGTCACCGTCGGCTGGGACGCCAGCACGTCGCGCACGTCCTCCGACGTCGCGTCCTCCGGCAACGTGGTGGCCGGGTGCAGGAAGTCGGTGACCTTCGGGCCGGTCTTCTTGCGCCGCAACGGCGCCGTCATCGTCTTGGTGACCGCGTCGGCCTCGTTGACCTCGCTGAGCACCGGCGCGATCGTCGCGCCCACCTTCGGTCGGCGTGAGGCCTCGGCGAGCAGGTTGCCCTGCGCGAGTCGCACGCCGAGCCGCCGTAACGCGCCCAGGTGGGCCTCGGTCTCGACGCCCTCCGCCACGACCAGCGCGCCGATCTGCTCGGTCAGGTGCTGCAACGCCTGCACCAGCGCGAACTGCGCGGCGTCGGCGGGGAGCGCCTGCACGACCTCGCGGTCGAGCTTCAGCAGTTCCGGCTGCACCTCGGTGATCAGCGACAGCGGTGTGTCGCCCTCGCCGACGCCGTCCAGCGCGATCTTGAAGCCGTCCGCGCGCAACCGGCGCAAACCCTTGACCAGCAACCGGCGCGGCGCGCGCGAGTACGGTGTGCCCACCTCGACGACCAGGTCCTCGGGACCGCGGCCGGTGTCGCGCAACGCCGAGTACAGCGGCGCCATCTGCTCCGGCTTGTCCGCGATGGTCATCGCGAGCAGGTTCACGTGCAACGGCAGCAGCACGTCGTGGTCGGCGGCGTGGCGGACCGCTCGACAGGCCAAAGCCACGTCGGTGTTGGCCAGGTACCCCGCACGGAATGCCATGCGGAGCAAATCCTGCACGCTGCCGTCGTGCGGTCGGGCCAGTGCCTCGATCGCGACGACCCCTCCGGTGTGGAGGTTGAACAGCGGCTGGAAGGCGAAGCGAACGTCGTCCAGCAAGGCGGGCACGGGACCCATCGTGCCCGGTTGATCATGGTTTGCCGAGGGGGTTAACCCGTTGTTCGCCGACTTTTGCCCGTTTGCCGAGGGAATGCCAACCGATGGCGCACGGGCCAACGTGAGGAACGGAACAGAACCGTCATCGCGGTCGCGACACCGCGCAGGTCGTCGTGGGTGGACAGGTAGTTTCGTTGCTGATTGTCCGCCATCCGGAAAAACGTGTCGAAGAATTGCGGAACGTCCGCGGGTCGAAGTGCCAGTAACGCGCTGAGACCGTGCGTGCGCAACAAGTGAACCCCTTTCGCGGTGGGCGACCAGAGTGCACGCGCAAGTGGTTCACCCGTCGCGAGCGCCCGTGCCGCGACCGGCGCGAGGGCGAGCGCGCGGGCCACGCCGTAGCCGGTGGTCGGGTTCACGAAGCCCGCCGCGGCGCCGAACGCGTCCCGGTCGGGCACGACGTCCAGCGCGATCCGCACCCGCTCCTCCGCGACCGGCACCGGGACGCCGTGCGCGGCCAGCCGGGCGTGCAACCGGCGGCGCAACTCGGGCGAGGGCAACCCCGGCGCGTGCGCCAACGACGTCTCCTCCAGCAGCACGCGGTCCGGACCCACCGGCACCGCGTAGAGGAACGTCGGGTCGGACGTGCCCGCGTCCGGCGGTCGGCGCCAGTCCATCACCACCGCCTCGCCCGGCGCGACGAACGGCGCGGCCTCCGCCTGCGACACCACCACGCCGACCGCGGTCTGGTGCGCCGTGCCGCGTCCGCCGCCCGCGTGCACCACCCGTCGGGCGCGCAGCACCCGGCCGTCCGCGAGCCGGGCGTGCGTGGGCGACCGGGAGGTGACCCGTCCCGCGAACACCCGCACGCCGTCCAGCGCGCGCAACGGCTCCTGGTCCAGCACCACGTACTCCCGGCCCGGCCGGTGCTCGCGCACCGCGAACGCCACCGCGCGGGACCGGGTCAGCACCGCCGCGTCGCCGACCTCGTCCGCCCACGCCGCGTACGTCGCCCGCCACGGCGCGGCCGGGTCCCGGTCGACCAGGCCGGTGGCCAAACCCTCGCGCGCGCACGCCCGCGCGAGGGCCCGACCGGCCGGACCACCGCCGACCACGAGCACGTCCACTCAACGGCCTTCCGGTCGGCGCGGCGGGAGCACGTTGCCCAGCAGCATCGGCTGGTACTGCGACACGACGTCGCTGAGCTGCGCGCAGGTGCGCTCGATCGCCTCCCGCGCCGCGTTGCGCTCCGCGATCACCGCCGACAGCACGAGCGTGGTCAGCACGACCGTCCCGTTGAACCCCTGGAGCGCCACCATCCGGGGCAGCAGCTCCAACCCGGCGAACGGGCCGCTGCCCGCCGCCGCGCCGCCGGCCGCGATCACCGTGGCGACGAGTGCGCACGGCGCCGCGCCCAGGTGCTGGAACCGCAGCGCGCCCCAGATGACGAACGGGAACACCAGGTACAGCAGGCGGATCGGGGTCGTGATCGCGACGACCATCACCCCGGCCGTGCCGAGCAGCAGGCAGCCCACCTCCACCCACTGGCGCGCGGGCAGGCCGCGGCGGCGCGCCGTGCGGACCGCGGCGACCAGCGGCACCACCAGCAGCACGCCGAGCGCGTCGCCCGTCCACCACACCGACCAGGTGGTCCAGAACCGCGCGCCGTCCACCACGCCGGAGAGCAGCAGCGCGCCGCTGCCGACCGAGGCGCTCACCAGCATCCCGGCGAACGCGCCCAGCAGGACGAGGGCGAGCGCGTCGCGCGTGCGGTCCAGCTCGAGCCGGAACCCGGAGTGCTTGAGCAACAGGTAGGCGACCACCGGGCCGAGGGTGTTGCCCGCGCTGATGAGGAACGTGGGACCGGTGTCGCCCAGGGAGGCGTTGACCGCGAACGCCCCGATCGCGATTCCCGGCCACATCCGCTGCCCGCCGACCATCAGCGCCAGCAGCGCGATCCCGGTCGGCGGCCACAGCGGGGTCACCTGGTCGTTGACCAGAGCCTGGAGCAATCCGAGGCGCGCGCCGGCGTAGTAGGCACCCGCGACGGCCAGGAGTTGGACCGCGTACGTGCCCCACGGGCGGAGTCGAGGGGAGAGCAGCACGCGGACAGCATCCTCCGCTCCGGGCCTCCGCACCACGCCTAGCTGCGGAAATGCTCCGATCGACCCCCCGATTTCACTTCTGCGGGGGACTCGTGTAAGTTTCTCCATGTCAGCAGGAACGGGCCGCGAAAACCGGGCCGGAACGCAGACCAAAAGCCAAAGTACGGAAACACACCAGCCCCGGATTGCGCCGCGGTAAGACGCGGGACATGATGGTGAGCGCGTGTTCTTTGAGAACTCAACAGCGTGCCGAATAGCCAGTAAATTGTATGAACCTCGTCAAGAGGTTTTCCTTTGAGATTGTTA
>NZ_JBFAEO010000100.1:0-6554 GCF_040642015.1 Actinosynnema sp. NPDC020468 | reverse complement strand
CGTTGTCGAGTTTGGCCGGCGGTAGCGCTGAATGTGCCCCCTTGACACATGCGGTTGGGCTTCGCCCAGGCCATACGGGGAGAACACGAGGCCACAGCTTTAGGCAAGCAAGCGAGAGGCCCCGCACCTGTGGTGCGGGGCCTCTCGCGTTGGCTGCTTGTGCTAGCTCTCGGGGTGGGCGGGCTTTCCTGCCAGCTCCGTGTTCGAGGGCTTGTTGGCTTCCTTCAGGGCTTCCTTCGGGTGGCCTGCTTCTGCGTGGGCTCGGGCCAGGGCTGCCGTTTCCTCCGGCTTGTCCGGGCTCAGGAAGCTGCCGGGGACCGGGTGGCCCGCGGAACCCAGTTTGTTCATCTTCTTCGGCACGGACGTTCCCTGGTACTCCAGTGGGAGCGGGTGGCCGTGGTCGTCCACCGGGCCCAGGGGCTGGTGGAGTTCGATGAACTCGCCGTGCGGGAGGCGCTTGATGATGCCCGTTTCCACGCCGTGCTCCAGGACCTCGCGGTCGCTGCGCTGGAGGCCGATGCAGAGGCGGTAGGTCACGAAGTACGCGATCGGGGGGATGATCAGCAGGCCGATCCGGCCCATCCACGTCGTCGCGTTCAGCGAGATGTCGAACTTCATCGCGAAGATGTCGTTCGCGCCCATCAGCAGCAGGACCATGAAGTACGAGATGGCCATGATGCCGAGCGACGTCCGGACCGGCACGTCGCGGGGGCGCTGGAGCAGGTTGTGGTGGGCGTAGTCCTTGGTCATCTTGCGCTCGATCCACGGGTAGACCGCGGCGATGCCGGTCAGCAGCGGGAGGCCGAGCATGAAGGGCCAGAACGGGGCCGGGACGGTGTAGTCGCCGAGGTACAGCTCCCACGCGGGCCAGATGCGGACCAGGCCGTCGGTCCAGCCCATGTACCAGTCGGGCTGGGAGCCCGCGGAGACCTGGGCCGGGTTGTACGGGCCGAAGTTCCACACCGGGTTGATCTGGAAGATGCCGCCCATGATCGCGGTGACCGCGACGACGACCGCGAAGAAGCCGCCGCCCTTGGCCGCGAAGACCGGCATGATGCGGACGCCGACGACGTTGTTCTCCTTGCGGCCCACGCCCGGGAACTGCGTGTGCTTCTGGTACCACACGAGTCCGAGGTGGACGGCGATCAGCGCCAGGATGATGCCCGGGATGACCAGGATGTGCAGCGTGTACAGCCGCGGGATGATCTCGGTGCCGGGGAACTCGCCGCCGAAGGCCAGCCAGTTCAGCCAGGTGCCGATGACCGGGAACGAGATCAGCAGCGCCGCCATGACCCGCAGGCCGGTGCCGGACAGCAGGTCGTCGGGGAGCGAGTAGCCGAGGAAGCCCTCGATCGCGCCGAGCATGAACAGCACGATGCCGATGACCCAGTTGATCTCACGCGGGCGGCGGAACGCGCCCGTGAAGAAGATCCGGAACATGTGCACCACGATCGCGCCCATGAACAGCAGCGCCGCCCAGTGGTGGACCTGGCGCACGAACAGGCCGCCGCGCACGTCGAACGAGATCTGGAGCGTCGACTCGAACGCCCGCGACATCTCGACGTTCTGGAGGTTCGTGAAGACGCCGTGGTAGACGACCTCCTCCATGGAGGGGTCGAAGAACAGCGCCAGGTAGGTGCCCGACAGCAGCAGGATGATGAAGCTGTAGAGCGCGATCTCGCCGAGCAGGAACGACCAGTGCGTCGGGAAGACCTTGTTCAGCTGCCTGCGCATGCCGCCGGCCGGATGGAACCGGTCGTCGGCCCATTTCGCCGCGCCACCCGCCGCACGGGCGGCGGCGCCCTGCCGCCTGGTCGGCGTCGTGATGCCGCTCATGACTTACGCTCCCAGAACGCCGGACCCACGGCTTCCTTGAAATCGCCGCGGGCAATCAAGTATCCCTCTTCGTCCACCGTGATCGGTAGTTGGGGAAGCGCACGGGTCGCCGGACCGAAGCGCGGCTTGCCGTAGTGGAAGACGTCGAACTGCGACTGGTGGCACGGGCACAGCAGCAGACCGGTCTGCTGCTCGTACAGCGAGGTCGGGCAGCCCAGGTGGGTGCAGATCTTCGAGTAGGCGTAGAAGTCGCCGTAGTTGAAGTTCTCCTGGTCCTGCCGCTTCACGACCTCCTGGCCGGGGCGCAGGCGGATCAGCATGACCGGGTTGTCGGCCCGCTTGAGGGCCGCGACCAGGGCTTCCTCGTCGTCCCGCTCGGACTCGCGGAACGGGAACACGGTTTCGAAACCGCCGGCGTCCAGGTCCTCCGGGCGCACCAGCTCGACCTCGTGGAACTTGCCGGTGTGCCGGCGGAGGTAGACCTTCTCGCCGTTCTCGGCCTTCCAGCCGGTGTGCCACAGCGAGGCCTTGCTGTCGCTGTCCGCCCACGGGTTCTTGATCAGCGCGCCCAGCGGCACGGCGAGCACGCCGAGGCCGAAGACGCCGGCACCGAGGCCCGCGGTGCGCTTGATCAGCGACCGGCGGGCGATGCCCGAGCGCTCGCCCGCGTCGGCCAGCTCGGCCAGCACGGTCGCCTTGTCCACCTCGGACGAGCCGCCGTCGTGGCGCTGCTGGACGGCCAGCTCCTCCGGGATGAACTTCTTCGTGTACATCAGCGCGCCGACGCCCAGACCCAGGATGGACAGACCCAGGGTGAAGCCGATGAGCGGCGTGTACAGGCTGTACAGGAAGTGGTGGTCGCTGTTGGGCGACTCGTACTTCCACGGCCAGAAGAGGAACGCGGCGAGGAAGGCGAGGCCCGCCAGCGCGGCGATGGTGAACCACAGGGCGACCGACCGCTCGGCCCGGCGCTCGGCGCGCGTGCCCTTGACGGGCCAGCGCTCCTCGTAGTGGACGAGTTCGACCCCGTCCAGCGCGGTGCCGAGCTTGACCAGCTCGTCCCTGCTCATGTCCGCGAGCTGCGCGTCTGACGGCTGCTCGACCGGCGTACCGCCGCTCATGCCTTGGCTCCGATCCAGAGGGTCACGCCGATGAGAGCGGCGATGCCCACGATGAACGCGATCAGACCCTCCGATACCGGCCCGAGGCCGCCGAGGGGGGCGCCGCCGGGGTTGTTGTTCCCGTCGGTCACCGACTTGATGTAAGCGATGATGTCCTTCTTCTCCTCCGGCGTGAGCTGCCGGTCGGAGAACTTGGGCATGTTCTGCGGACCGGTGAGCATCGCCGTGTACAGCTGCTCCTCTGTCACGCCGTCCAGCTCGGGCGCGAACTTGCCGGACGACAGCGCGCCGCCGCGACCGGTGAAGTTGTGGCACGCCGCGCAGTTGAGCCGGAACAGCTCGCCGCCGCGGGCCGGGTCCTCGCCGCGGAGCGCTTCGCCACGCTCCCCGGGGGTCTCCGGGCCGCCGCCGCGGGACTGGATGAACTGGCCGAGCGCGTCGATCTCCTCGGCGGTGAACGCCGCGGGCTTGCGCTGGGCCTGTGCCTCCTGGCGCGCCATGGGCATGCGGCCGGAGGAAACCTGGAAGTAGACGGCCGCGTCACCCACGCCGATGAGGCTGGGACCGCGGTCCTTCACGCCGTCGAGGTTGGCACCGTGACAGCTGATGCAGGTGTTGTTGTAGAGCTGCTCGCCAAGACGCACCTGCGCGGACTCGTCCTGCGCCTGGGCCGTCTGCGGCTGCGGGGCCAGCGCGCTGAACAGGAAACCCGCGCTGAGGAGCGCGAAACCCAGCGCGAGGAGGCCCGAGATCCGCCGACGCAGCTTGCTGCGCTTCCGGGCCCGTTTGGTGATGGTGGTCATGAGTGCAGGCAACCCTTGCTGGTGTCGGGTTCGGGAGTGTCGAGCAGGTCAGGGCACGATGTAGATGATCGCGAACAGCCCGATCCACACCACGTCGACGAAGTGCCAGTAGTACGACACGACGATCGCCGAGGTGGCCTGGGCCGGGGTGAACTTGCTCAGCTTCGTGCGGACCAGCAGGTAGCCGAACGCGATCAGGCCGCCGATCACGTGCAGGCCGTGGAAGCCGGTGGTCAGGTAGAAGACCGTGCCGTACGCGGAGCCGGGGATGGTGGTGCCCTCGTGGATGAGGTTGTAGTACTCCCCCGCCTGCCCGCCGACGAAGATCGCGCCCATGATCAGGGTGACGATGTACCACCGGCGCAGGCCGAAGACGTCACCGCGCTCGGCGGCGAAGACGCCCCACTGGCAGGTGAACGACGACGCCACCAGGATGACCGTGAAGAACGCCGCGTAGGGCTTGTTCAACTCGGTCGGCTCCGGGGGCCAGACGCCGACGTTCTGGGCCTTCACCGTGAAGAACATGGCGAAGAGGCCGGCGAAGAACATGAGCTCACTGGACAGCCAGACGATCGTGCCGACGCTGACCATGTTCGGGCGGTTCAGCGAGTGCACGCGCTGGCCGATGGAAGGCGCTGCCGTTGTCACACGACGCATTATTGCTTGCAGGTTTTCGCTCCGCCCATCGGGTCCGGGGCGGGTCCGCAGGTCATCTGGGTCACACGGGCGGTGAGGTCGACATGGGACTGTTCGGCCGGTTGCGTGATCGCCTCGCACGACGGGGCGTACCGGCGTTGGAGATCGATTCACCAGGTCTGGAGGTCGTGGTGGAGGCGTTCGACATCGTGGAGGCGGACTCGGCCGTGCTCGCCCGGTCGCCCGCCTGGGCGGCCGACCGCGACGCGGTGCTGCGCCACCACCTCGAACTACCCTCTGATCAGGTCGAACGCGCCCGCGAGCTGCTCGCGCCGGACGGCTGGGAGGTGCGGGTATCCGAACGCGTGCACGCGCTGCGGGTGCAGCGGCTGGACGCCCTGCACTGCGCGCAGGAACGATCCAGGATGGCGAGCCTCGCCCAGCGCCTCGGCGGCGACTGGATCGGGTGGGACGCGCTTCAGGTGACGCCCGGTCGGCCGGCTAGCATGGGTGGTCACCTGGCACCCGACCAGCCGGAGGATCGCGCACATGAGCACGCAGACGACCAGGATCCTGGTGTTCAGCCACCGCCCCGAGGTGCGTGAGACGATCATCACTGCGGTGGGCCGCCGTCCCGCGCCCGACCTGGGCCGCGTCGACTACGTCGAGGTGGGCACGATCGCGGACGTCCTGTACGAGGTGGACAAGGGCGGCGTCGACCTGGCGATCCTCGACGGCGAGGCGCAGCCCACCGGCGGCATGGGCCTGTCCCGCCAGCTGAAGAACGAGATCACCGACTGCCCGCCGATCGTGGTGGCCGTGCGGCGCAAGGACGACCGGTGGCTTGCGACGTGGTCGCAGGCGGACGCGGTGCTCGTCCACCCGCTCGACCCGCTGGCCGCCGCCGAGACCGTGGCCGAGGTGCTGCGCTCGTCGGCAGTGCCCGCCGTGCGGGGCTAGGCGATGACGCGCACCTGGCCGTCGGTGTTGAACCAGCTGCTGGACGGCGTCGACCTGTCGGCGGAGGACACCGGCTGGGTCATGGACCTGATCATGTCCGGCGCCGCGACCGACGCCCAGATCGCGGGCTTCGCCGTGGCGCTGCGCGCGAAGGGCGAGACGCCGGAGGAGGTCGACGGCCTGGCCTCGGCCATGCTCCGCCACGCCCGCCGCTTCACGGTGGACGTCCGCGCGACGGACATCGTCGGCACCGGCGGCGACAACTCGGGCTCGGTGAACATCTCCACGATGGCCACCCTGGTCACCGCGGCCGCCGGCGTGCCGGTGGTGAAGCACGGCAACCGCGCCGCCTCGTCCCTCTGCGGCACCGCGGACGTCCTGGAAGCCCTGGGCGTGGCGATCGACCTCCCCCCGGAGGGCGTGGAACGCACCGTCGCCGAACTGGGCATCGGCTTCTGCTTCGCCCCGGTCTTCCACCCGGCCTTCCGCCACACCTCCGGCCCCCGCCGCGAACTGGGCATCCCCACCGCCTTCAACCTCCTGGGCCCCCTGACGAACCCCGCCCAACCCCAGGTCGGCCTCATCGGCTGCGGCCGGGCGGGCGCGGCCCCCCTGATCGCCGACGTCTTCGCCCGCCGCGGCTACACGGCCCTGGTGGTGAGGGGCGACGACGGCCTGGACGAGATCACGACCACGACCACGACGTCGGTCTGGGTGGCGGACAAGGGCAAGGTCCACACCACCACCATCGACCCCACAGCCCTGGACATCCCCACCTCCCGCCCGGAAGACCTCAAGGGCGGCGACGCGAAGGTCAACGCGGAAGTGGTCCGCACCCTCGTGGCAGGAACCCCGGGCCCGGTGAGGGACGCCGTACTCCTGAACGCGGCAGCCGCCATCGCCGCCCACACAGGCCTGTCCGGAAACCTGACCGACGACCTGTCCACAGCCTTGACCAAAGCCGCAACAGCCGTGGACACAGGCAAGGCGGCAACCCTCCTGGACTCCTGGGCAACCCTCTCCACCACCCTGAAGGCAAAACTGACCGACGCCTGACCCACCAGCACGCAGAAGCGCAAAGGCGCGCACACGCCTAAAGCCGTGGCCTCGTGTTCTCCCCGTATGGCCTGGGCGCAGCCCAACCGCATGTGTCAAGGGGGCGCATTAAGCGCTACCGCCGGCCGAAGACGCAAGTGCC
>NZ_JBFAEO010000099.1:0-7805 GCF_040642015.1 Actinosynnema sp. NPDC020468 | reverse complement strand
GGGCCGGGTACGCCGGGGTGGGGGTGCCCCCCGACGGCGGGTTGGTGCGGGCGTGCGCGGGGGGGGGGGGGGCGCAGCACGCCCACCCCCCGACGGCACCTGAGGCGAGAACCCCTCACGTGGCTAGCATTCGGCGCTTCGGAAGGGGGCCGATGAGCGACGCGCGGTGGTGGTTCCAGGAGGAGGTCTCGCCCTACCCGTGGGAGCAGGACGCGCTCGACCACGTCCGGCGCTCGGTGACCGGGTCGTGGCCGCACCGGGCCTGGGCGACGTTCACCTTCACCGCGCCCACGGGTCGGGTCAACGAGTGCGACCTGCTGTTCGCCGCGCCGGCGGGCCTGTTCCTGGTGGAGATCAAGTCGCATCCCGGTTCGGTGCGGGCGCACGGCGAGAACTGGCGGTTCAACGACGGCGGCACGCGGCGGGCGTTGCGCAACCCGCTGCACCTGGTGGACCGCAAGGCCAAGGAGCTGCGGTCGGTGTTGGACTCCGTCGCCCGGGTCCGCGTCCCGCGCATCGAGCCGGCGGTGTTCCTCTCCGCGCCGGGGCTGAGCGCGGACATGAACGTCGTGCAGCGCCAACGGGTGTACGGCCGGGACGGTGCGGTCAGCGGGTTGCCGTGGTTGTGGCGCGACCTGCTCGGCGCGCCGCCGGACGGGCCGCCGGTGGACGCGGACTTCGTGCGGGACGTGCTGCCCGGGCTGTTGGACGAGGTGGGCATCCGGGTCGCGACGGCGCACCTGCGGTTCGGCGACGAGTGGGAACTCGACCCGAAGCCGCTGGACGCGGGCGCGGACTGGGAGGACCGGTTGGCGCGCCGGATCGGCGACTTCGCCGAGGAGGGCCGGTTGCGCGTGCACCTGTCGGCCGTGCAGGGCACGGAGGCGTCGCGGCGGTCGGTGGAACGGGCCGCCGAGCGCGAGTACCGGTTGCTCCAGCACGTGGTGCACCGGGGGATCGCGCAGCCGCTGCGGTTCGGCCCGCACCCCGGCGGGTGGGCGATCCTGTTCCGGCACCGGGCGTCGGACCTGCGGTTGGACGACTACCTCGACGTGCACGAGCCGACCTCGTCGCGCCGGCTCGACCTGGTGCGGCAGGTGGCGGAGGCGGTGCACTTCGCGCACGGGCACGCGCTGGGGCACCGGGCCCTGGGCGTGCGGTCGGTGTGGGTCTCGGTCGGCGCCCGACCCGAGGCGCGCATCGCCGACTGGCAGACCGCGTTCCGGACCGGCGACCCGGCGGCGTCGATCGGGCAGAGCGCCGCGGCGCACTTCGCCGACCCCGAAGCTCCTTGGCTCGCACCGGAATCGCGGCTGCCGGACGCCGGTCCGGTCGCGATGGACGTGTTCGGGCTGGGTGTCCTCGCCTACCACGTGCTGACCGGTGAGCCGCCCGCGCGGCACCGCGCCGACCTGCTGGCCCGACTCGCCGCGGAGGACGGGTTGCGCCCGCGCGGGGTGCACGAGGCGTTGGGGGACCTGGTGTTCGCGGCCACCCGCACCCGCCCCGGCAGGAGGCCGTCGGTGGAGGAGTTCCTCCGCCGGCTGGACGCGGTGGAGCGCGAGCACCACTCCGCCGGCGGTCTCGCGGCGGTGGACCCGCTCGACGCGCAGCCGGGCACGCGACTGGGCCGGTGGCTGGTCGAGCGCGTCCTGGGCACCGGGTCGACGGCGCGGGTGCTCCAGGTGGTGCGCGTCGCCGAGGACGGCTCCACCGAACGCCGGGTGCTCAAGGTCGCGCTGGACGAGGACCGGGCCGAGCGGCTGCACGCCGAGGCACGGGCGTTGACGCTGGTGGGCGGCGGCGGGGTGGTGCGGCTGCTGGACGGTCCCCTCCGGGTGCACGGCCGGACCGCGGTCGAGCTGGAGTACGCGGCCGACCGGTCGTTGGGCGGGCACCTGCGCGCCGCCGGCGGCTTGACCCGGCCCGAGCTGACCCGGTGGGGCGCGGACGTGTTCGCCGCCCTGGAGCAGGTGGCGGCGATGGGGGTGCGGCACCGGGACGTGAAGCCGGACAACTTCGGGCTGTGCCGGCGGGACGGCGCGCGCCGGTTGGTGCTCTACGACTTCTCGCTCAGCGAGGCCCTGCTGTCCGACACCACCTCGGGCACGTGGGGTTACCTGGACCCGTTCGTCGGCACGGCCGCCCGCCCGCTCTACGACGACCACGCGGAGCGGTACGCGGCGGCGGTGACGCTGCACGAGATGGCGTCGGGCGTGCGTCCGGTGTGGGGCGACGGCACCACGCACCCGGCCGCCGGCGACGCGGTGACCGCCACCCCCGCCGAGCACCGGTTCGACCCGGACCTGCGGCCGGCGCTGACCGCGTTCTTCCGCCGGGCGCTGCACCGCGACGTGGCGAAGCGGTTCCCGGACCTGCGGTCGATGCGCGCCGCCTGGACCGCCGCGATCCCACCCCCGAGGCGCACCGGCCGGTCGCGCCGGCCACCCCTGCGGGCCGGTTACGCCCTGCTGGTGGTGCTCCTGGTCGCCGGGTCGTTCGCGGTGGCGCGGACCTGGTCGCACGACGAGGCCGCGCAGTTCCCGACCAGCCGGTCGAGCCCGCCACCGACGCCACCGCCGGGGCAGCGGATCGCGCTGGAGCTGGGCATCGCGGTCGACCCGGTGCCGCACGACGTGCGGCTGGGAGAGAGCGTCGTCGCCACGGACCGGCAGACGCTCGTCGTCCACAACTCGTTCGACGACCGGAAGATCGCGACCATCACCCGGTACGCACCGGACATGCTGGACCTGCGGGCGTTCGACCGGGCCGAGCAGATCTCGCTGGGCGGCCGCTCGGGGTACTTCGTGGGCGACCTCCCGCTGGGCGACCGGTCGGGCGACCGGAAGGTCATCGCGCTGCGGGACGCCGGCGGGTGGTTCACCGTGGAGTCCGAGACGAACACCGCGTCGGACCGCGCCTTGGTCCGGTCCCTGGCCGAGCGCGTGCGACTCGACCGCCCGGCGCCCCTGCGCTTCCCGGTGCGGATCAGGTCGATGCCCTACAACCTGCGGCCGTGCGGCGCGACGGACGGGCTCCGCGCCGTCGGCACCCAGTGGCACGCCTACCTCCACCTGTGCGACGCGACGCCGACCCCGTCGTGGTCCGGCGACAGCGAGATCATCGCCCTGGACCTGACCGCCGCCGGCGAACCGCACTTCGAGCCGTACGACTCGTCCGGCCGCAGCCGCGGCACCACGGTCGACTGCGGCGACTTCCAGGTCGTGGTGGTGATCCGGGACTTCCTGCGGGGCGAGTTCCCCAAGAACGCGGCGGCGGAGATCGCCGGTTCGCTGGAAACCCGTCCCCTGGCGGACCCGTCGAGGTGGTTCTCGGGCTCCGAGGTGCTGCCCGCCGGGTAGCGCCCGTCAGTCGCGCCGTGCCGGCCGGAGCACCCGGCGCACGGCGCCGCGCAACCACTGGTGGGCGCCGTCGGTGGTGTGCCGCGGGTGCCAGGCCATGCCGATCGTCAGCGGTGGCAGGGGAAGCGGGATGTCCAGCAGGCGCAGTCCCAGTGCGCGTGCCGCGTCGCCGAGCGGGGAGGGCGGTTCGCCCGGCAGCGCGGTCGGCACCAGGCAGACCACGTCGCCCGCCGCGGCCAGTGCCATCGCGGCCAGGTGTCCGGGCAGGGCGACGCCGACCCGGCGGCCCAGCCCGAGTTCGGCCAGCGCGGTGTCGAGCGGGCCGGTGAAGCGGCCCCGGCGGCTGACCGCCACGTGCTCGGCCGCGGCCAGCCTGGCGGGGGTCAGGGTGCCCTCGGTGAGCGGGTGCCCGGCCCGGACGCCGGCCGCCATCCGCAGCGTGACCAGCTCCTCGACCCGGGTTTCCGGGTCGACGTGGTCGATGGCCCCGACCTCCAGGTCGATCCGGCCCTCGCGCACCGCGGGGCCCGCCTCCCACTCCTCGGCCAGCACCCGCAGCGCGACACCCGGCGCGTGGCGTCGGGCCAGGTCGAGCACCCCGGGCGCCAGGGCCGCGCCGACCAGGTCCGAGGTCTGCACGGTGAACGTGCGGCGCAGCACGGCGGGGTCGATCCCACCGCTCGGGGTGAGCAGCGCCTCGAGGCCGCGGACCACGGCGGCGGCCTCGTCGCGCAGTTCCACGGCGCGGGGCGTGGGCACCATCGCCTGACCCGCCCGCACCAGCAGCGGATCCTGGAGCACCCGGCGCAACCGGGCCAGGGTGCGGCTCATCGCGGCGGGGGAGGTGTGCAGGCGTTCGGCGGCGCGCGTGACGCTCTGCTCGGTCAGCAGGGCGTCGAGGGCGACGGCGAGGTTGGCGTCGAGCTTCGAGGTCGGGCTGCTCACCAGGGTCATTCCGTTTCGGGCAATGATCGGATGCCGAAGTTCCCATTGTGGCAACGCGGGACGGGTCCGCACGCTGAGGGGGTCACACCGACCCGACACACACCGCGAGGATTCATGATCGTCATCACCGCCCCCACCGGGAACATCGGCCGGCGGCTGCTGTCACTGCTGGTCGAGGCCGCACCCGCGCGCGGAGAGGAGCTGCGCGTCGTCGTCCGCGACCCCGCCCGGCTCCCCGAGGCCGTGCGCGACCGGGTCGAGGTCGTCACCGGCTCGCACGGTGACGCCGCGACCGTCGACCGGGCCTTCGCCGGTGCCGACGCCGTCTTCTGGCTCGTGCCGCCGGACGGCTCCCGCACGCCCGACGAGGCGTGGACCGGCTTCACCCGACCGGCCGCGCGGGCGTTCGCCACCCATGGCGTCACCCACGTCGTCGGCGTCTCGGCGCTGGGCCGCGGCACCCCGCAGGCCGCCGACGCCGGGCTCGTCACCGCGTCCCTGGCCATGGACGACCTGATCGCCGGCTCCGGGGTCGCCTACCGCGCCCTGGCCAACCCGTCGTTCTTCGAGAACCTGCTGGAGGACGTCGACTCGATCCGCGACGGCGTCTTCACCGACACCCTGGCCGCCGACCACCGGGCGCCGCTGGTGGCCGTGGCCGACATCGCCGCGACGGCCGCCGACCTGCTGCTGGACCGCTCGTGGAGCGGCGTGGACAGCGTTCCGGTGCTCGGTCCGCAGGACCTGTCGCCCGACGACCTGGCCCGCATCATGACCGAGGAGCTGGGCATCCCGGTCCACTACCGGCGCGAGTCCCTGGAGGACCTGCGGTCCACGATGCTCGGCTACGGCCTCGATGAAGCGTTCGTGGAGGGCCTGGTCGCCATGAAGCGCGCCAAGGGCGAGGGCCTGGACTCGGGCGTCGAACGCTCGCCGCGCGCGGTACCGGCCACCGGGTTCGCCCAGTGGTGCGCGCACACCCTCAGGCCGGCCGTCCTCGCCACCCCGGGCACCACCGACGGCCGCTGACCGGACCGAGTCGCCGGTCACGGCGTTCATGCTGGTCAAGACCACGCCCGAGGGGCCGGCGAGGTCCGCGGCCGACCGCGTCGAGGCCTTCACCACCCGGGTCGCACCGGTGATCAGGGCCCGCACCCGCTTCCACGACACGGAGTTCCACACGGCGCGGGTCACCGACATCCGGGTGTGGGAGGCCCTGGAACCCCCGGCCACCGTCACCACCCAGGCGCTCCGCCCCGTGACCGGCCGGCGCGACACCGGCCGGTCACGGCGTCCCCTCCGGCGCTCCTGCACGCCACGCGCTTGACCTTGACACTGTGACAAGGTCTTCACTGACGCGGAGGAGGTGGTCCCCCTGAACCCGACCCACCCGACTCCGTCGGACACCGGCCTGCTCGACGCGTTGCGCGCCGACGACCCCTCGACGCGGCTCCAGGCCGTGCTCGCCGTCGGCACGAACCCGAACCCCGCCCTCATCGACGCCCTGGTGGCGCGGTGCGCGGTCGAGTCGGACTTCTTCGTGCGCGACATGCTCACCTGGGCGCTGACCCGCCTGCCGGCAGACCTCACGGTGCCCAGGCTCCGCGTGGAACTCGGGTCCGGGCGGGCGCAGGCCCGCAGTCAGGCGCTGCACACGCTGTCCAAGATCGGGGACCGGGGCGTGTGGCCCGCGATCACGCGGTCGTTGCTGCACGACGCGGACGACGAGGTCGCGCGCAGCGCGTGGCGGACCGCCGTCCTCCTCGTGCCCGACGGCGAGCGGACGGCGTTGGCCGCGGACCTGGCCGCCCAGCTCGGCCGGGGCGACCGGACCGTGCAGCTCAGTCTCAGCCGAGCCCTGGTCGCCCTCGGTGACGTCGTCACCGACGCCCTCCGCGCCGCGCGGACGAGCGACGACCCGACGGTCGGCGCGCACGCCCGTGCCACGGAACAGCTCCTGCGCGACCCGGAGGCCGACTTCGACGCGGCCGTCGCCGAGGCGAGGCGGATCGTCGCGCTCGGCCCGGGAGCGGTGTGCTGATCGGCGAGGTGTCCCGGCGCTCGGGCGTGAGCACCCGGATGCTGCGGCACTACGACGCGCTCGGCCTCGTGCGACCCACCGGCCGCACCGTCGGCGGCTACCGCGAGTACTCCACCGAGGACATCCGCCGGATCTTCCACGTGGAGAGCCTGCGGTCCCTGGGGTTGTCGCTGCGCCAGATCGGCCGGGCGCTGGAGGATCGCACGTTCACCCCGTCCACCCTGGTCGGCGACCTCATCCGGCGCACCGAGGACCGCCTGGCCCGGGAACGGGAACTGCTCGCCCGCCTCCGCGCGGTCGACGCCTCGGCGCCGCCTGGCTGGCAGGACGTCCTGCGCATCGTGGAACTCCTGCACGGCCTCGACTCGCCCAGCGCCGCGCGCCGCCAGCAGACCGCCCTCACCCCGACCGAGGAGGTGCCCGTCGACCTGCTGGCCGGCGCGATCCTCGCCGAGGACGACCCGCACGTCGCGGGCGCACTGCGCTGGGCCCTCGCGCGCGCGGAGGATGGGGTCGCGAGCGTGGCGCCCGGCCTGCGGTCGGCCGACGTCGACGTCCGGCGACGCGCGGTGCTCGCCCTCGCCGAACTGCCCGGCGACGAGGCGACCGCGGCGCTCGCCGACGCGCTCGCGGACGACGACCCGACCGTGCGCAGGCCCGCGGCCCTGGCGTCGGGAGCCCGGGGCTCGACCGCGGCCGTGCCCACGCTCGTCGCCATGGTGGTCGAGGGCGCGAACGACATGGAGGCGGCCGAAATCCTCGGCGCGCTCGCCCGGGACCCCGAGCACGCCGACCGGGTCCTGGGCGCACTGGTGGCGGAGGCGGCCGCGCCCACCGCGGACGCGGCGGTCCGGATCCGGCTGACCCAGGCCCTCGCCGAGCTGCCGCCGTCCGCCGCGCTGCCCGTCCTGCGCCGGCTGGCCGAGGACGACGACCGGGCCGTCGCCCTCGTCGCCGAGGCCTTGGCGGGAGTGCTGGGAAAGCGGTCCTGACGGTGCGGCTACGCGGTCGTCAGCAGGCGGTCGGGTTGGTCCACCGGCCGTCGGTGCTGAACCAGCCGGACATGCCGTAGGACTGGGTCGGGCTCCAGTGGACGTAGCCCGCGTAGCGGCCGTTGGCGCTGGAGACCGTGACGAGGATGTCGCCGTAGTGCAGCGTGGCGATGCCGTCGTACCCGGTCGAACTCGACCACAGGGTCAGGTCGGCCGCGACGACCCTCTTGCAGTCGAACGGAATCGCGCCGGCGGGCGTCTGGGAGGCGGCGAGACCGGCCGCGGTCAGCACCAGGGCGGTCAGGGTGGTGCGCACCTTCGTCATGATCATGGGGGCACTCTTCGGCCCCACCGCGCGGCGCCGGGACGCATCCGCTCCGCCGACACCTGTTCGGGCTCGTCCGGCAGGGTGATACCGGGGCCGAAAAGGGGTCGGACCGTACGCAGGGGCGTCTACTGCGGGCC
>NZ_JBFAEO010000098.1:0-7809 GCF_040642015.1 Actinosynnema sp. NPDC020468 | reverse complement strand
CCGCACCGAGTTCGCCCAGCCGGCGCTGTTCGCGCTGGAGGTGGCGCTGTTCCGGCTCGCCGCGTCCTTCGGGGTGCGCCCGGACTTCCTGACTCGCCCGCGCCCTCGACCGCGTGCCGGCCCGCTAGCCGATCACCAGACCGCCGTTGGGGCTGATCGTCTGACCGGTCAGGTACGCGCCGTCCGGTCCGGCCAGGAAGGCGACCACCGACGCGATCTCGGTCGGCAGACCGAAGCGCCCCAGGGCGATCTGCCGGTTGAGGTCGGCGCGCACCACCGGCGCGATCACGTCGCCCAGCGGGGTGTCGATGTAACCGGGCGCGATCGCGTTCACCCTGATCCCGAGTGGAGCGACGTCCCGGGCGACCGCCTTGGTCAAGCCCTCGATGCCGCCCTTGGCCGCCGAGTAGTGCGGGATGTGCGCGCAGCCGGTGAGACCGCAGATCGACGACACGTTGATGATCACGCCGCCGCCCTCCTGGTCGCGCATGTGCCGCACCGCCGCGCGGGTGCCGAAGAACGTGCCGTCCAGGTGCACCGACAGCATCCGGTGCCACGCCTCGTCGGAGATGTTGACCGTCGCGTCGAGGACGGTCGTAGGACGACCGGACGACGACTCCTCGATGCGCGCCGCCAACCGCTCGAACGCCGCGTCCGCCTCGTCACCGCCGCGGATGCCCGCGTTGTTCACCAGCACGTCGAGCCGGCCGAAGGTCTCGACCACCTCGCGCACCGCCTGGTCGACCTGCGCCGAGTCGGCCACGTCCGCGATCACGGCCATCCCCGAGCGCAGCAGACCCGCCGTCAGCTCCGCGCCGCTGGAGTCGATGTCCAGCGCCGCCACCCGCGCGCCCTCCGCGTCCAACCGGAGCGCGATCGCCTCGCCGATGCCGGATCCGGCGCCGGTCACCAGCGCCACCTTGCCGTCCATGCTGCCCATGGCGGCTGACGGTAGCCACGCGCCGAGGGAAGCCGCCACCTGTGCAAGCGCCGATGCGCTAGTAGTCAAGGGCTGTTCGCCATTGGGCAAGCGTTCTCTGTCACACAACCGCACTCTTGGCCGGCGGACAAGGCGGTCCAAGCGGACGGAGGCGGCATGACCCAGGTTGACCGGCGCGGGTTCGGCAGGCAGGTGCTGGCGGTGGAGTCCGGCAGCGTGCTTGTCGCGACGATCCTGCTGGTGGTGGTCATCGGTGTGCTGCGACCGGCGTTCCTGAACCCCGGACAGCTCCTCGACGTGCTCAACAGCTCGGTCTACGTGGCGCTGCTCGCGGCCGGCATGGCGTTCCTGCTGGCGATGCGCGAGATCGACCTCTCGGTCGGCGCGACGTTCGGGCTCACGCTCGTCTCCACGGCGATGATGATCCGGTCGGGGGTGAACGCGTGGCTGGCGTGCGTGATCGGCATCCTGCTCGGCGCGCTGCTCGGTCTGGTGAACGCGTTGGTGGTGCGGTACATCGCGATCCCGGCGTTCGTGGCGACGCTGGCCACGATGCAGCTCTTCCGCGGCCTCGCGGTGGCGCTGGGCGACGGGCAGCAGGTCAACGGCCTGCCGCTGGAGGACTCGTTCTTCACGGTGCTGGGCGGCGACCTGCTCGGCATCCCGGTCGCGGTGTGGATCCTCGCGGTCGTCACCGCCGGGCTCACCGCGGTGCTGCGCTGGACGCCGTTCGGCTACCGGGTGCGGTCCATCGGGTCCAATCCGGACGCCGCGGCGTTCTCCGGCATCTCCATCGCCAACACCCGCACGCTGGTGCTGGTGCTGGTCGGCGCCCTCGGCGGTCTCGCCGGTGTGCTCGGCCTGGCGTTCTTCACCTCCGGTGACCCGAACATCGGCGCCGGTTTCGAGTTGCAGGCCATCGCCGCGGCGGTGATCGGCGGCACCCCGTTGCGCGGTGGTGTGGCCACCGTCGTCGGCGCGGTGTTCGGCGCGATCCTGCTCGGCGTCGTGAGCAGCGGGCTCGTGTACTTCAACATCCCCGCCAACTGGAACGGGTTCGCCACCGGCTTGGTGGTGCTCGTCGCGGTCGGCGTGGACAGCGCGTTGCGCAGCAGGCGACGAGCGCGCGAAAACCAGTTCGGACTGTAGAAAACCCCCGGAGAAGGAGTTCCCGATGCGTTCCCTTCGCTTTGTGGCGGTCGGAGCCGCCGCCGCCGTGCTGCTCAGCGCCTGCGGCTCGGCCGAACCGGCGGGTTCCGGCTCGGACAAACCGCTGAAGCTGGCGTTCGTCTACGCCACCTCCACGCAGAACCCGTTCCAGGAGATGGCGTTCGGCGCCAAGGCCGCCGCCGACGACGCCGGCAAGGTCGACCTCACCCTGAGCGCGCCCACCGGCATCAACGGCTCGCAGCAGGTGTCGCTGTTCCAGTCGGCCACCCGCACCGCGACCGACGGCGTCGCGCTGGAGACCCTGACGCCCGACCTGTTCGTGCGCCCGCTCAACCAGGCCACCGAACAGAAGGTGCCGCTCGTCGCGGTCGACACCGCGCCGCCCGCCGGCACCAAGGTCGACCTGTTCATCGGCAACAGCAACACCGAGCTGGGCAAGGCGCTCGGTGAGGAGTTCCTCAAGCAGGTCCCGGAGAACGCGACCGGCGACGTGGTGCTGGGCAACGACATCCCGGGCCTGGCCGTGCTGGAGCAGCGGCTCGACGGTGTCAAGCAGGTGATCCAGGCCAAGCGTCCCGGCCTGAAGATCCTCGGCCCGTTCGACTCCGGCTCGGAGCCCACCACGAACTTCAACAAGTGGAACGACATCGTGAAGGCGAACCCGAACGCGGTGGCCTACCTCGGTGTCGGCGCGCAGGACGCGGTGTCCCTGGCGCTGATCCAGAAGAACTCCGGCCGCAAGTTCCTCGCGGGCTCGTGCGACCCCGACTCGTCGGCGCTCCAGGCGGTCAAGGACGGCTACGTCTTCGCGCTGGCCTCGCCCGAGCACTGGATGAAGGGCTACATCGCGCTGCGCCTGCTGGCCGACCACGCGCGCGGCAAGGACCTGCCCAAGGGCTGGTGGAACACCGGTCAGCTGGTCGTGAACTCGTCCAACGTGGACCAGATCATCGCCCGCCAGGCCGACGAGGGCACCCGCAAGGCCGCGTTCAAGGCCGAGGCCGACAAGCAGCTCGCCAACCCCGCGCAGTACATCAAGCCCATCGGTGAGGCCAACTGATGACGGCCTTCTCCGCGCGCGGCATCACCAAGACCTACGGCGGTGTCACCGCGCTCGCGGGCGCCGACCTCACGTTGCGCGCGGGCTCCGTGCACGCGCTGCTCGGTGAGAACGGCGCGGGCAAGTCCACCCTGATCAAGGTGATCACCGGCGCGGTGTCGCCGGACGGTGGCGAGCTGCGGATGGGCGAGGACGAGGTGTCGTTCTCCAGCACGGCGCAGGCCGCGGCCAACGGGGTCGCGGTGGTGTCCCAGGAGCTGAACCTGTTCCCGGACCTCGACGTGCTGGCGAACCTCTACCCGATGCGCGAGCCCCGCAAGGGGCCGCTCGTCGACCGGGACGTGATGCGCGAGCGGGCGCTCCCGGTGCTCAAGCAGCTGGGACTGGACATCGACCCGCGCGTCAAGCTCGGCGAGTTGTCCCTGGCGCAGCGGCAACTCGTGGAGATCGCGAAGGCGCTGCTGGTCGACCCGAAGGTGCTCATCCTGGACGAGCCGACCTCCGCGCTGGACTCGGACAGCTCGGAGCGCCTGCTCGGCGTGCTGCGGGTGCTGCGCGACCGCCAGGTCGCCGTGGTGTTCGTGTCGCACATCCTGGAGGAGGTGATGAGCCTCTGCGACGAGATCACCGTGCTTCGGGAAGGGCGCACGGTGCTCGACGCCCGGCCGCGCTCGGAGCTCGACATCGGCGACATCGTGCACGCGATGCTCGGCGGTCGGCAGATCTCGGCGGTCGAGCGGACGTCGGTGGTCGGCGAGGCCACGCTGGAGCTCTCGGGCGTCAGCGTGCCCGACCGGTTGGTGGACGTGGGCTTCTCCTGCGCGGCGGGCGAGGTCGTGGGGTTGGCCGGGCTCGCGGGTTCCGGCCACACCACAGTGTTGGAAGTGGTGGCCGGAGTGCGCCCGGCGGGCGCCGGCACAGTCCGGTTGCCGGGGGGCCGCGCCGCGCCGCGTGATTTCCGCAAGGCCATCGCGGCCGGCGTGGCCCTCGTGTCCGGCGACCGCCGGCGGGTCGGGCTGATGCTCGACAAGCCGGTGTGGGAGAACATCTCCCAGGTCCAGCCGGTCGCGCTGGCCGGCGCCACCAGCAGGCTCAAGCGCGGCGCGTTGAAGGAGCGGGCGCGCGAGCTGGTGGACCGGGTCGGCGTGCACCCGGTCGACGTCGACCTGCGCGCCGGTCTGCTCTCCGGCGGCAACCAGCAGAAGGTCGTGCTGGCCAAGTGGTTGGCGGCGGAGCCGAGCGTGCTGCTGCTGGACGACCCCACCCGAGGGGTCGACCTGGGCGCACGCGCGGAGATCCACGCCCTGCTGCGCGAGGTGTCGGCGGCGGGCAAGGTCGTCGTGCTCTGCTCGACGGACCTGGACGAGCTGGCCGCGGTGTGCGACCGGGTGCTGGTGTTCCACAAGGGTCGGCTGTGCGCCGAGCTGTCCGGTGACGACGTGGACCAGCACACCATCCTGAAGACGATGAACACCGGCTCGGTCGAGTAGACCGACACGGGGGAGCGGGGTCCGGACGCGTCCGGACCCCGCTTTCGTCGTTCCGGGCACCGGCCCGGTCAGCCCGCGATCAGCTCGGCGGCCTTCTCCGCGATCATGATGGTGGGCGAGTTCGTGTTGCCCGACACGATGGACGGCATCACCGACGCGTCCGCCACCCGCAGCCCGCGCACGCCGTGCACGCGCAACTCGTGGTCCAGCACCGAACCCAGGGCGCAGGTGCTCGACTGGTGGTGGTAGGTCACGACGGTGCGGCGCACGTACTCCCGCACGTCCGCGTGCGCCGGGTACAGCTCCTCGCCCCACCCGGTCCGCCTGCCGACCTCCTGGCAGAGCTCCACCGCGGCGACCAGGGCGTCCACATCGGACGGTTCGGACAGCACGCGCGGGTCGATCACCGGGCGGCCTCCGGTGGCCAGGGTGACGGAACCCGTGCTCTGCGGCCGGATCAGGCCCGCCATGAGCGAGAAGCCGTGCTCCGGGCCGGACATGTCCTCCTGGTACAGCGGCACGCTGAAGTGCAGCGGCTGGAGGTCCGGCGCCCGCAGACCGGGCTTGCTGTTCCAGAACAGGTGCGTCTGCGAGTGCGGCAGCCCGCGCAGGTGGTCGATCTCCCGCTCGGAGCCGTACACGACCGGGACGAGCCAGTGGTCCTGGAGGTTGCGGCCGACGCCCGGCAGGTCCGCCACCACGTCGAGGCCCTGCGCGCGCAGCTCGTCGGCCGGACCGACGCCCGAGCGCAGCAGCAGCACCGGCGAGCCGATCGCGCCCGCGGACAGCACGACCTCGGCGCCCGCGCGGGACACCCGGACGCCGCTGTCGCCGATCCACTCCACGCCGACGCAGCGGTCGCCGTCGAACACCAGCCGGCGCACCTCGGCGTCGGTGACCACGGTCAGCCGCCGGTCGTCGAGCACCGGGTGCAGATAGGCGCGGGCGGTGGTGTGCCGGACGCCGTCGGCGATGGTGAACTGCATGCGGCTGACGCCGAGCTGGTCGCCGCTGTTGTAGTCCGGGTTGTACGGCAGGCCCGCGTCCTGGGCGCCGGACAGGATCGCCTCCTGCACCGGGTCCACCACCGGGTCGCGCAGGATGCGCAGCGGGCCGGACTCCAGCCGGTCGAACACCGGTTCCACGTCGGCCCACGACCAGCCGGGCACGGCCCAGTCGTCGTAGTCGGTCGGGTTGCCGCGCACGTGGATCATCGCGTTGAGCGCGTGCGAGCCGCCGAGCACCTTGCCGCGCGGCAGGTGCAGTCGTCGGTCGGCGGCGTCGGGCTGCGGCACGGTGCGCAGTCCCCAGTCCTGCGGGCTGTCCCACAGCTCGTGCATGCGCAGCGGGTCGTGGATGGCGGGGTTGGTGTCCCGGCCGCCCGCCTCCAGCAGCAGCACCGTGCCGTCGGTGCGGTCCAAGAGTCTGCGGGCCACGACGGATCCGGCGCTGCCCGCTCCCACGACGATGTAGTCGGCGTCCATGACGAGTGGTCTAACAAGGTGGCCGACAACCGGCGTAAGCCCGCAGCGCACGCCTTTTGCCCTGCCGCGCACCGGGTGAGGATTGTTCAACAATTCAACTTGGCAACACTGCGGAGTGGTCGGGGATTCGGTTTCGCCGGATGTGACGAAACGAGCTGAAGTTCGACTTTCGCCGTACTATGGGTCACGGAAAGCGTTGACGATTCAGGAGTGTTGGACCGAGGTGCAACGGTGCCGCGCGGCACCGGCGAGGAGCAGATCTGTGGCGCGATACCTGGTGCAGCCCCCGGTCGAGGACATCCGGTTGGCCGACGTGATGCGGGCGCTGTCGGAGGACGTCCGACTGCGGCTGGTGTCGGTGCTGGCCGACGGCGAGTTCCACTCGTGCAAACCGGAGGAGTTCGAGGTCGGCGTGCACAAGTCCACCCTGTCCCACCACTTCAAGGTGCTCCGCGAGGCGGGCGTGACGACCACGCACCTCGACGGGCGCAACCACAGCATCCGGCTGCGCCGGGAGGACCTGAACGCGCGGTTCCCCGGGCTGCTCGACGCGGTGCTGCACGAGTTGGCGAGCCGGCAGGCGGTGACCGGGTGAAGCTCGGCCTGGGCACCGGCTACTGGTCCTCCCGCCCACCGGTCGGCGTGCCGGAGGCGGTCGCGGAGGCGGAACGGCTCGGCTTCGACTCGATCTGGACCTCCGAGGCGTACGGCTCGGACGCGCTGACCCCGCTCGCCTGGTGGGGCGCGTCGACCACGAAGGTCAGGCTGGGCACCAACATCGCCCAGATCTCCGCCCGCACCCCCACCGCCACCGCGATGGCCGCGATCACCCTCGACCACCTGTCCGGAGGCCGGTTCGTGCTGGGCCTGGGCGCCTCCGGGCCGCAGGTCGTGGAGGGCTGGTACGGCGCCCCGTACCCGAAGCCGTTGGCGCGCACGCGCGAGTACATCGAGATCGTGCGCCGGGTCGTGGCCCGCGAGGCGCCGGTGGAGTTCGCGGGCGAGCACTACCGCCTGCCGCACCCCGGCGGTACGGGCCTCGGCAAACCCCTCAAGCCGACCCTGCACCCGCTGCGCCCCCGGATCCCGATCTTCCTGGCCGCGGAGGGCCCGAAGAACGTCGCCCTGGCCGCCGAGGTCGCCGACGGCTGGCTGCCGTTCCTGTTCTCGCCGAGCGGCGACGCGTTCTACCGGGAGCAGTTGGCGAAGGGCTTCGCGCTGCGCACCGACGGCGTGGGCCCGGCGGACTTCGAGGTACCGGCGGCGGTGCAGGTGGCGCTGGACGACGACCTCGAGGCCGCGGCCGACGTGGTGCGGCCGTGGATCGCGCTGTACGTCGGCGGCATGGGCGCGAAAGGCGCGAATTTCCACGCCGACGTGGTCGCCCGAATGGGATATGAAGCAGAAGTCGACCGAATCCAGAACCTGTACCTGGCGGGCAACCGCAAGGACGCGATCGCGGCCGTGCCGACCCGAATGGTGTCCGACCTGGCCTTCATCGGCCCGCCGGCGCGCATCCGCGACGAACTGGCGCGCTGGTCGGAAACGGTGATCACCACGTTGATCATCCCCGGCGAGCCCCGGGTCGCCCGGCTGTTCGCCGAACTCCTGGCCTGATCCGACCGGGCCGGGCGACCGCGGTCGCCCGGCCCGGTCGGATCAGGC
>NZ_JBFAEO010000097.1:0-8616 GCF_040642015.1 Actinosynnema sp. NPDC020468 | reverse complement strand
GGGGGGCCGCCCCCCGCCCCCCGCCTCGTGGGCTCATCTCAACGACGGGTGGCCGGATCCGCGCGACCGGGCGACCGCGTACAGGTGGTGCATCGGGTGGTCCTCCCCCAGCAGGGAGGCCAACACCGCGTCCGCGACCTCCGGGGCCTGCGCGAAGCCACCGGTGTTGTGGCCACCGGTGACGACGCAGCGACCGGTCGCCGTGGCCCGGACGTCGAACACCCCCAACCCGGTGGTGGTCCACGGCCGGACGCAGAACACCGGGTCGTGCGCGAGCCACGCGGGCCCGCCCGCCGCCTCGTAGGCGTCCGGCAGCAGGGTCCGCATCATCTCGTCCACCGAGCGCTGGATCACCCGCACCCGATCGGGATCGACGTTGTCGGCGCTCGTGCCCGCGAAGCCGTAGCCGGACCCGACGACCAGGCTCGGCCTCCCTCCCGCGGTGCCCAGGGTGATGTTCGCGTCCTCGGCGATCCGGCCGGGTCGGGACACCTTGACGGAGTGCTGCTGGCCGGTCAGGTCCGGCAGGGTGTGCCAGATCCCCAGCACGCCCGCGACCCGACCGCCGAGGCCGAGTTCGGCCAACAGCCGGTTGCCGTACGCACCGGGCGAGATGACGAGGTGCCGCGCGGAGACGCTCTCGGACCCGATCCGGACGCCCTCGATCGTCCCGCCCCCGCCGAGATCCACCCCGGTCACCTCGGAGTCGAAGTGCAGGCCCGCACCGCGCGCCTGGAGGACGTCCAGCGCCAGGGCGACGAAGCGGTGGATGTCGAGGGTGAACCCGCGGACCTTGATCCCCCCGGCCAGCCGGCCCTTCCCGGCGTGGGCGAACATGGGGAACCGGTCCCTGACCTCCGCCTCGGTGTAGGTCTCCAGCCGGTCGCCCACCCAGTCGTGCCGACTCACCGCGCGCTGGTGGGACTCCGCGGTGGAGTACACCCGGAGGATCCCGCGGCGCAGGTGCGTTCCCCCCGCCAGGACGGGGTGCGCCTCGAAGAGCCGCTCCCACCCCTGCTCGGCGGAGCGGTTGAGGTCGTGGATCCCGGTCTCGTACCGGTCCGCGAGCCACCACGGCAGGTCCTCGTACTCGCGGATCCACTCCCGGTCGTGCACGCTGCGGACGCTCTCCCGCCGCACGTCCCAGCCGAACCCGGTGGGAGGCGCGTCGAACACGGTGCCCTCCCCGTCGGGCAGGACCATCCCGCTGTACTGGTCGGCTTCCGTGACGGTGAACATGCGGGCGTTGCCGCCGCCGCGCGTGCAGCCGTACTCGTGCCACGGCCGGTCGAGACGGGGGTCCGGCGCGCGGTCGAACAGCTCGACGGTGAACCCGTGGTCCACGAGCTTCAGGGCGGTCACGAGGTTGACGACACCGCCGCCCACGAGCACGGCGGACCCGGGACGCCCGCGCGGTACCCGTGCGCGAGCGCTTCGCTCCCCCGTCGAGGCTCGTGGATCACAGTCGATCGGAGGCACACGCATCACCGGACTCCTCTTGTCCTCGATCACCAACGCGAATCCGCCAGAGCACGGACGGCAGCTCCGGTCCGGTCGGCGTGAACCGGCGCAGGAAGTCCCCGCCGACGTCGTGCCGCATTCCGAGCCGGGCCATGACCCGCCTGCTCGGGGCGTTCTGCTCGACGGTGAAGGCGACGATCTCCGCGAGCCCGAGGCGGTCGAACCCGTCCCGCAGCACCGCCCGCGCGGCCTCCGTCGCGTACCCGTGTCCCCACGCGCTCCGGTCGAGCCGCCAGCCGATCTCGACGCAGGGGGTGAACCGGCTCGTGAACCCCGGGTGCCCCAACCCCACCGCGCCGACGGGCCGCGCCGTGCCGGTCGGGCACAGCGCGAGCATGCCGTAACCCCTTTCCTGGAGCTCCGCCGTCCAGCGCCGCACCGTCGCGTCGCTGCCCGCCCCGTCCAGGACCCCACCCAGGTACCGCATCACCAGCGGATCCGCGTGCCACGCCCGAGCCGCGTCGAGGTCGTCCGGCCGCCAGGGACGGAGGACGAGCCGCTCCGTCACGAGGGCACGCACGACTTGCCTCCTCGCGACACTCCCGGCATCACGGCGGACCTCGGGAACGCCGCGAAACCACGCCTGAAACCGTTGTCGGGAAACCGCGAAGTCGTTCCGCGACGCGCGTCCACGTCGATTCCCCGGTTGCCGGTGCCGGCGGTGAAGTCCCTCACCGCGCCCGCACCCGCGTGCTCGCCGTCATCACACACGCCCCCTTGCCGCCGACAAATCCGACCGAACCCTTCACGCGGCGATCCGCGTGCCGGCGGTTCGACTGATGGGCACACCCGGTACCCGAAACCCCACCCCCCGGCGGACTTCCGTTCTCCCGGACCATTCCGCCGTACCTGGGCGAGCGTAGCCAGGAGGGCTATCACCGCACTACCGGTGTGCTACCTGGTGAACGCGCCGAAATCCGCGGCGCCCCTTGCGGTCCATTGTGGACTTGGCCGCGCCGAACACGGTGGTCCTGCCGCCCGCGGTTCTCCGGATGTCGAACGGGATCCCGTCGACGGCGCGCACCGCGCCGGCCCGGCGCCGGGCAGCACCGCGGCGGTCCTCCGAACCGCGCCGTCACAGCCGGGCGAGCGTCGCCTCCAGGACGTCGATCCCGGAGTTGACCGCGACCATGGTCCGCGTCGTGGTGAACCCGAGCTGCGCGTTGACCCGTTGCATGGGCGTGTTCGCCGCGCCGGTCGTGGTCTGGACGCGGGTGAACGTCGGGCGGTCCGCCAGCAGCCACCGGATCATCTCCGCCTTCACGCACCGGCCGAGCCCGCGACCCCGGTGCGCCGCCACCACGGCCGTCTCCCGCTGGTAACCCCAGTCGAGGTCGTCGGGGAGCACCTCCAACTCGGTCGACCCGGCGACCACGCCGGTGGCCTCGTGCACCGCCACCACCACCCTGTGCTCGACCCCGGCGGAACGCAGTTCGGCCTCGCGCTCGCGCACCCTCGGCACCGTCCAGTCCGGTTGCCGGTACCCGAGCCCTCCCAGCGGGGCGTCGTGGATCGCCTGACGGGCCAGCGCGTAGCTCTCGACCAGCTCCTCCGGCGCGGCGCCCCGCCACCGCCGGGTCCGGTACCCCGCGGGCACCGGCACGTCCCACCGCGCCGGGTCCGCCCCGGCGAACTCCAGCGCCTGCATCAGCACCGTGCCCACCGTCGTGAAACCCCGCGTCCTGGCCCACTCCGGCCCGTCGCCGCCCACCGTGAGCTGCCACCCCTCCACCAGGTGCCGACCGCGGTCGCGCAACTCCGGCAGCAGCGCGCGCAGCACCGCCGTGCCGATGCCCTGCCGCCGCACGCGCGGGTCCACCACGATCTCGGTCAACCCGATGTGGCTGCTCTCCGCCTCCAGGAGGTCGATCGTCGCGAGCCCGACGACCTCTCCCCCGCGCCGCGCCAGCCAGCGGACCTCCTCGCCGAACCCGGGGAACGGGGTGCACAACCGGTTCACGCACTCGGTGTAGGACAACGCTGGCAGGTCCCGCTTGTCGACCCGCCACCACTCGGCCATCACCCGGTGGCACCCGACCAGGTCCGCCTCGACGGCACCGCGCGGGTCGAACAACTCCACCGTCACCTCGGCGACCACCGTGACGCCACCCTCTCTTCCGGGACCACGCGGGTCCGCTCCGGCCGTGCCGTCCGGACGCAGGCGACGAGCAGCACCGCGATCATGGTCGAACCGAAGCTGGTGAGGTTCATCAGGACGACGATCCCGAGGTGGAGGAGCCCTCCGGCGACCAGCGCGACGACCCGGAACACCCGCGGCGCGGTCATCGAGGCGGCGATCACCAGCTGCACCGCGATGACCGACCAGCCGAGCAGGGCGACGGGCCAGTAGGAGGTCAACACCGGCTCCAGCAGGTCGCGCAACGGCGGCGGGAACCCGTACTGCGGCAGGCGGGAGATCACCCGCAGCGCGCTGCCCTGCCGCCACAGCGGGTCGGACAGCTTCGACAGCGCCGCCTCCCCGTAGACCACCAGCACCTGGCCCCGCAGCGCCAGGTGGGCGGCGAGCGCGCTGCCGCCCCACCGCGCGGGAAGCGGGCGGTCGACGGCGCTCCACTGCCAGCGACGGTCGTCGCCCAGGCACAGCGGGAGGAGCAGCATCGTGGTGATCATCGCGATGTGGTCGCCGCCGTTGGACGCCGGCATCGCGACGGTCAGGCTGAACGTGACGTACCAGTGCGGCACGCACGTCCACGCCGGGCGGAACCCGCTCGCGGTCACCGCCAGCACGACGACCGCCAGCACCCGGCAGACCGTCGAGCCCGCGGTGTCCGGGTTCGCCGCGCACCACATCGACAGGGCGCGCACGCCGGCGCAGCGCGTTCCGGACGGGTACTCGCTGGTTTGCGGGAAGAGCGCGTCGTCCGCGCTGAACAGGATCGTGGCCAGAGTGGACAGTGCCAGCAGACTCCGACCGACGGCCAGGACCGGCTCCCTGACCTCCACCCGTTCGACGGCGCGGACGACGCGCCCGTGCACCCGGTTCAGCCACCGCACGCGACGTCGACAACCGCGAGGTGGTGCGCCCGGCCGGGACTCGTCGGCAGCCGCCCGGGAGCGGGCACGGCGACCCGCTCGACGGAGACGACGACGAGCCCGCAGAGACTCGGCGAGCGCACCGGGGTGCGCATCCGGTAGGGCGAGGTGGTGATCATCGTGGCTCCGCAGTCCTCCGGGTAGGCCCGGTCGCAGGCCTGCCAATAGCGGTCGGGCACCCGCAACGCGATTTCCCTGATCTCGGCCGACAACTCGTAGGAGTTGCGGTCCAACCCCCACAACGGGTCCTGGCGTTCCGGCGCGTACACCTCGTGCAGCCGGGAGGTGCCCGGCGTGATCCGGTAACCGTCCAGCAGGTCCGTGTCGAGCGCGACGAAGAAGGACCACTCCTGAGGCCAGAGCGCGTAATAGGCGTCGAGCCGGGACCGGACACCCCCGACGTCGTACTTCGCGAGGCACGCCGCCACGAAACCGATCACCAGTACCACGGCGGTGACGGCGAACCCGCGCAGACCGCGCTCCGCCGCGCCGCCGTCGTGGTCGGGTGCCGCCCCGCTCCCCGACCGTTCGAGCGACGCGCGGTTCACGACGTCTTGCCGGACACCCCCGGAACGGCCCCCGCCCGCACCACGCTGTTGTCCGAGCGGGCCTTGTCGTGGACGTCTTCGCCGGACGAGCCACCGGCTGTGACGAGGAACACAGCAGCAGTGACGGACAGTACGAACCCGACGAGAAGCGCCTTCCTCATGTTTCCCCCCTGTGATCGACGGGACCGCGCCCGCGCATCGCCCCGGACACGGCCTCGAACCGAACCGAACGGCCCCGAGAGTGGCGGCCTCCCCTACTCACTCGCTAATGGGCGGCTACTCCGTGTAGATGTAGGGGACACGAAAAACGGAGATGCAAGCTACCGGGGGGTAAAGTTGCAGTTCCGAATCTTGGGCCAGCTCGAGCTGGTCTCAGCCGGAAAGAGGATCACCGTCGCGGGAGCTCGCCAGCAGAAGCTGTTGGCGCTGCTCCTGTTGAACGTCAACCGCGTCGTTCCGGTCGAGCGACTGATAGACGAACTGTGGCAGTCTCCGCCGCAGTCCGCCCGCCAGCAGGTCCACAACGCGATCGGTCACCTGCGCGGCACCGTGGGCGCGCTCTCGTCCGAGGTCGCGATCCTGTGGACCGGCGCGGGCTACCGCCTCGAACTACCCGAGGAGATGGTCGACGCGCACCTCTTCACCGCCCGCGTCGCCGAGGCGCGGCGCACGGCGAACGCCGGGCAACCGGCCGCGGCCGTCGAGCTCCTCCGCGCCGCCCTGGAGGTCTGGCAGGGCGACGCGCTGACCGGGCTCACCGGCACGTCGATCGAGAACGCCGCCACCGCGCTGAACGAGCAGCGGCTCGCCGCCATCGAGGACCTGATGTCCCTGCGGGTGCGCGTCGGCGAGACGGGGTCGCTGGTCAGCGAGCTCCAGCAACTGGTCGCCGAGCACTCCCTGCGGGAGTCGTTGCGCATCAGCCTCATGCGCGCGTTGCACCAGAGCGGCCGGCAGGCCGACGCGCTCGCCGTCTACGACCAGGGAAGGCGGCTGCTGGCCGAGGAACTCGGCCTCGACCCGAGCGCCAACCTCCAGCGCGCCCAGGCGGAGGTGTTGGGGCACAACGAGATCACGCCACCGCCGCCGGCCGCGCCCCCTTCCGGGACCGAGGACGACCGGACGGAGGCCACCCGTTCCTACCTGCCGCACGACACCAGCGACTTCTCCGGCCGCTCCTCCGAGCTGCGCAGGCTGCTCGACAACGCGCGCAACGCCTCGCCGTCCGCGTTGACGATCTCCGCGGTCGACGGGATGGGCGGTGTCGGCAAGACGACGCTCGCGATCCACCTCGGCCACCAGATCGCCGCCGAGTACCCCGACGGGCACTACTTCGTCGACCTGCGCGGGTTCACCAACGGAGCGGACCCCATCACCATCGAGCAGGCACTGGACGCGCTGCTGCTCGACAGCGGCCTGCAACCCGAACTCATCCCGTCCACAGTGGAGTCCAAGAGCGCGTTATGGCGCTCGCGCGTCGCGGGCAAGCGCATCCTGCTGATCCTGGACAACGCCACCGACGCCGCCCACGTGCGCCCGCTGCTGCCCGGCGCCGCCGAGGCCCTGGCCGTGGTCACGAGCAGGCGGAAGATGACCGCGCTGGAGGGCGCGCAGGCCCTGTCGCTCGACGTGATGCCGCAGGAGGACGCGGTCGCGCTGTTCGAGCGGGTCGCCGGACCGGACCGGGTGCGCGTCGAACCGGACGCCGTCGCGGCCGCCGTCGACCTGTGCGGACGGCTGCCGCTGGCCATCCGCATCGCCGCCGCCCGCCTGCGCGATCGCGATCACTGGACCGTCGCGGACCTGGTCGAGCGGTTGACCGACCACGCCCAGCGCGCCCGCTTCCTGCGCGTGGACGATCGCTGCGTCATGACCGCGCTCAAGGTCTCCTACCGGTACCTGACTCCCGAGCAGCAGCGGGTGTTCCGCCTGCTGAGCCTGCACCCCGGCGCGGACTTCGACGTGCACGTGGCCGCCGCGCTCGCCGACCTGCCGGTCAACCGGGTCGAGGACTGCCTCGACGCCCTGTTCGAGGGCAACCTGCTCAAGCAGAACACCGCCGGCCGGTTCTACTTCCACGACCTGGTCCGGGACTGCTCGTTGGAGCTGCTCGCCGAGGTGGAGCGCCCCCACGAGCGGGACCAGGCCTTGGACCGGATGTTCGACTTCTACCTGCACACGGTCCACACGCTCTCCGCGGGTTTGCACAACGCGATCCACGACGCGGCACCGCGGGTGGACCGAGTACCCGAGCGGACGAGGGAGGCGGACTCGGTCGCGGGCGCGATCGACATCCTCAACGAGGAGTACTCCAACCTGGTGGCCGCCGCACGGCTCGCCCTCGACGGCGACCGGCACCGGCAGGCGTGGCAACTGGTCTGCGTCCTACAGCCGTTCCTCCAGGTGCGGAACTACGGGGCGAACTCCTACGCGCTGTTCGAGGGCGGCGCCCGGGCCGCCCGGGCCGCCGGCGACATCCGCGGCGAGGCCAACTGCCTGCGTGGTCTCGCCGCCGTGTGCCGCCACCTCAAGTCGATCGGGGAGGCGCGCAGGCACCTCTCGCGGTCGGTCGAGCTCACCCGGCAGATCGGCGACAAGCGCAGCGAGGCCGCGCAGCTCGTCCAACTCGGCAACCTCCACCTGCACGAGGACCAGCTGGTCGAGGCGCGCTCGATCTTCCGCCAGGCGGAACCCCTCACGGCGCAGGACCCCTCCGGCTTCCTGCGCGCGGGCATCGCCATCAACCTGGGAGTCATCGCCCGCGACCTCGGCGACCACCACCAGGCGCTCACCTGCCTGCGCAACGCCGAGACCATGATCGGCTCGGACGACCCGGACTCGGTCGTCTTCACCATATGGAGCATAGGCACCGTATTACACCTGCGAGGCGACCACGAGCAGGCCCTCAGGGAGTTCGAGCGCGGGTTGCGCACCAGCCGGGAGCACAAGCTCGAGCGGGGTGAAGCCCTCGCCCTCGTGGGCCTGGCCGGGGTGAACCGCTCGGTGGGCAACCTCGACGAGTCGCTGGGGCAGGGGCGGCGAGCGCTCACCCTGGCCCGCAGCTACGACCTGCGCGCCACCGAGTGCGAGGCGCTGAACGCGCTGGGCGAGACCACGGTGGCGATGCGCGACCCCGGCCGCGCGCAACAGGTGTTCGAGCAGTGCCGCGATCGGGCGCACCAGTACGGGTTCCCCCGCTACGTCGCCCGCGCCGTCGAGGGGTTCGCCCACGTGGCGCTGCTCAAGGGCGAGGTCGACAGGGCACGGCGCTACTGGGAGGAGGCCGTCGACACCTATCCCCAGGGCATCGCGGACACCGGGTACGCGCAGCGCCACCTGAAGGCCCTGGAGGACTGCGACACCGTCTGCTTCCGCTGCGCGACGATCGCCGACCCCGACGCCGAGTACTCCGCCGCGCGTGAGGAGGCCTGCACCGCCTCCCGCTCCTGATCGTCCGGCGCCCGGCCGCGCCGGGCGCCGCCGGGCGGGGACG
>NZ_JBFAEO010000096.1:0-8950 GCF_040642015.1 Actinosynnema sp. NPDC020468 | reverse complement strand
ATGTGGTTGCCTCCGGCAGGCCATACGGGGAGAACACGACGCCCTAACCCCCGGAGGCGCTGCCCGTCCGGCGAGGACGCTTTTACGCCCTAAACGCAGGCCAACACCCCACAGACACCCGGCCACACAGACACACGCCCACACAGACACGCCCACACCCGGGCGCCCACACCCACCCACCACCCCACTCAGCGACAAACGACGTGAGAGGGGTGACACGGTGAACACCAGAGGTGTGGGAGGAGTCATGCTTGGACCCATGCTCTACACGGTGATGAAGCGAGTCGTGGCACCAGCCGCGCGGGCGGTCTACCGACCCAGGGTCGAAGGCCTGGACAACGTGCCCACCACGGGCGCAGTGATCCTCGCACCCAACCACCTGTCGTTCATCGACAGCATCGTGCTCCCCATGGTGATCCCGAGGCGGGTGTCCTTCCTCGCCAAAGCCGAGTACTTCGAGGGCAAGGGCCTCAAGGGAGCCCTCTCCCGGGGCTTCTTCGGCGGCCTGGGCCACGTCCCGGTCAAACGAGGCGTGGGCCGAGCCGCGAGAGCCTCCCTGGACACCGCGAAGTCGATCCTGGACGCGGGCGGCGCCTTCGCCATCTACCCCGAGGGCACCCGCAGCCTCGACGGCCGCCTGCACCGGGGCCGCACCGGCGTGGCCCGCATGGCCCTGGAATCCGGCGCCCCGGTCATCCCGGTGGGCATCATCGGCACCGACAAGGTGCAACCGGTGGACAAGAAACTCCCCCGCCTGCACCGGGTCACGATCCGCTTCGGCGAACCCCTGGACTTCTCCCGCTACGCGGGCCTCCACGACTCCCTCCCGGTCCTCCGCTCGGTGACCGACGAGATCGTCTACAAGATCCTGGACCTGTCCGGCCAGGAGTACGTGGACAGCTACCAGACGTCGAACGCCGCCTGACGGGCAACACCCCGCACAACGCCGCCCGCACACGGGCTACACCCGCCACACCAGCCGCCCCGCCATCACCCCGGGAAAGCGAAGAAGGGGCCGTCCACACCGGACGGCCCCTTCTCCACAATCTTCAGTACCCCGAGAACCTCAGTCGTGGTTGGGCCCGGTGTGGTACTCGAACACCAGCCCACCGACCGCGACCAGCAGCAGCACGACCGCGATCACCAGCAACCACACGTGCCAGAACGCCAGCGCCACCCCGGCCGTCGCGGCCGCCGCGGCGAGCCCGACCGGCCAGTAGGACCCGGGCGAGAAGAACCCCAGCTCCCCCGCGCCGTCCGACACCTCGGCGTCGGAGTTGTCCTCGGGCCGGACCTCGATCCGCCGCGCCACGAACCGGAAGTACGTGCCGGAGATCAGGGCCAGGCCACCGGTCAGCGCGAGCGCCACCGTGCCGACGGGCTCGAGCCCGTGCGGAGCGGCGCCCCACGTCCAGAAGCCGTACACGACGGCCATGAGGAACGAGAACCCCATCACCAAGTCGAAAATCCGCGCTTCGACCTTCATCGGGAATGCCTCCTTACTTCCCGCCGCCGGACGACGCCTCACGGGCGGTCCGGTCGGTGTCGAAGGGCTTGGTGGTGACCGCGTACGGCGTGCACAGCTCGCCGCAGTTCAGCTCGGTCAACGCCTGCGCGGCGGTGTAGAGCTTGCCGGTGTCGCTGTTGACCTTCTGCCGCAGCGCCATGTACTGCTCGAACGTGCCCGCGTCCAGCGCGCGCACCTCGAAGTTCATCACCGCGTGGTAGGTGCCGCACAGCTCGGCGCAGCGACCGACGAACGAGCCCGTCCGGTCGATCTGCGTGATCTCGAACGACGATTCCTGGTTGTTCTTGCCCGGCTCCGGGAAGACGTCCCGCTTGAAGTGGAACTCCGGGACGTAGAACGAGTGGATGACGTCCTTCGAGTTCAGGTTGAACTGGATGGACTTGCCCGAGGGCACCACCAGCAGCGGCACCTCACCCGAGCTGCCGACCGTGCTCACCGGCTCGTCACGCGGCTGCGTCCGGTAACCGGGGTACTGGAACTCCCAGTTCCACTGGAACGCGATCACGTCCACGGTGACGTCCGGCTTGCCGGACAGCTTCGTGACGTAGTTCTGCGTGGTCGCGGTGAAGTAGAACAGGACCGCGACGATCACCGTCGGCACGACGATGAGGACCAGCTCCAGCGGCAGGTTGTAGGCAACCTGGCGGGGCAGCTCCTCGCTCTTCTTGCGGTGGAAGGCGACCGACCAGAGGATCAGCCCCCACACGATGACGCCGACCGCGAGGGCGGCGACGACCGACCAGGTCCACAGCTCGCGCATCCGCTCCGCCTGCGGCGTCACGGCCTGCGGCCAGCCGAAGCGCAGCACCTCATCCGTGGAGCAACCCGTGGCCCCGACGCCGACCAGGCCGACCAGCCCGCCGACCCTGGCCAGCCGAGCTGTCCTGGTGCCCTCCTTCAGGCCCACTGCTCGCCGCCTCCTCGCTGCTGAAAGCTCGCAGGCAAGGGGTAAATCAACCCCATGCCGGATCATGCGGGAGCGTAGCCCAGCGGATGCGGCCTCACCCCTTGGGGGCGGCACCCACCCGGTGCAGTTTCGGTCACACACAGGCCCCCCGGCATACTGGGGACTTCTCCACACGACACGAAAGGGTGCCTTGGCGTGTGCGGCCTGGTAGGACTGGTTTGCCCTGGCGAGAACGAGGCGCATCACGCGCGCTCGGCGGTGTTGGGGGCACTGCGCTGCCAGCGGCACCGCGGTCCCGACGAGAGCGGCACCTGGCAGGGTGACGAGGTCGTCTTCGGCTTCAACCGCCTGTCCATCATCGACATCGAGCACTCGCACCAGCCCCTGCACTGGGGGCCGACCGACCAGCAGGGCCGCTACGCGATCCTGTTCAACGGCGAGATCTACAACTACCTGGAACTGCGCGCGGAGCTGACCAAGCAGTTCGGGGCGGTGTTCGCGACCGACGGCGACACCGAGACGATCGTCGCGGCCTACCACTACTGGGGCCCGCAGGCGGTCGCGAAGCTGCGCGGCATGTTCGCGTTCCTGATCTGGGACCGCGCCCGCAAGGTCGTGTTCGGCGCCCGCGACCCGTTCGGCATCAAGCCGCTGTACTACGCGGCGGGCCCGGGCGGCGTGGCGTTCTCCAGCGAGAAGAAGTCGGTGCTGGAACTGGCGCCGACGATCGGCATCCAGCCGACCGTCGACCGCAAGGCCCTCCAGCACTACCTGACGTTGCAGTACGTGCCCGAGCCGGAGTCCCTGCACGGCCAGGTTCACCGGATCGAGTCCGGCACGTCGTTCACCCTCACCCCGGGTGGCCGTCCGGTGGTGGAGCGCTACTTCCCGGCCACGTTCCGGCCGCGCGCCGTGCACGGCCCGTCGGACGAGAACCGGCTGTACGACGAGATCACCGCGGCGCTTCGGGACTCCGTCGCCAAGCACATGCGCGCGGACGTCACGGTGGGCTCGTTCCTGTCCGGCGGCATCGACTCGACCGTGGTCGCGGCGCTGGCCAAGGAGCACAACCCGGACCTGATCACGTTCACCACCGGCTTCGAGCGGCAGGGCTACTCGGAGATCGACGTGGCCGCCGAGTCGGCCGCGCTGATCGGGGTCAAGCACGTGGTCCGGCCGGTGAGCGCGCAGGAGATGATGGACTCCCTGCCGCTGATCACCTGGTACCTGGACGACCCGGTGGCCGACCCGGCGCTGGTGCCGCTGTGGTTCATCGCCCGCGAGGCCCGCAAGCACGTCAAGGTCGTGCTGTCCGGCGAGGGCGCGGACGAGCTGTTCGGCGGCTACACGATCTACCGCGAGCCGCTGTCGCTGGCGCCGTTCGACAAGGTGCCGGGCGCGCTGCGCAAGGCCATGGGCAAGGTGTCCACGAAGATCCCGCAGGGCGTGCGCGGCAAGGACCTGCTGCGGCGGGGCGCGCTGACCCTGGAGGAGCGCTACTACGGCAACGCGCGCATCTTCCTGGACGACCAGCTGCGCCAGGTGCTGCGCACCTACGACCCGAACGTGTCCCACCAGGACGTGACCGCGCAGCCGTACCGCGAGTCGGAGGACTGGGACCCGGTCACCCGCATGCAGCACGTGGACCTGTTCACCTGGCTGCGGGGCGACATCCTGGTCAAGGCGGACAAGATGACGATGGCGAACTCGCTGGAGCTGCGGGTGCCGTTCCTGGACCCGGAGGTCTTCCGGATCGCCTCGCAGGTGCCGTCGGAGCTCAAGCTCACCAAGGAGACGACCAAGCACGCGCTGCGCCGGGCGATCCGCGACATCGTGCCCGCGCACGTGCTGAACCGGAAGAAGCTCGGCTTCCCGGTGCCGATCCGGCACTGGCTCAAAGACGAGATGCACGACTGGGCCGTCGACCACGTGAACGCCTCCCAGACCGACCAGTACATCGACAAGCACGCGGTGCTGCGGATCATCGAGGAGCACCGGTCCGGCGTCGCCGACCACAGCCGGCGGATCTGGGCGCTGCTGGTCTTCATGATCTGGCACGGCATCTTCGTGGAGGGCCGGATCCGCCCGGTCGTCCCGGAGCCGCAGTACCCGGTCAAGCTGTAGTCGCCGGCCGCACCCCGTTCGCGCACTGGGCCTTCCCCTCGGGGGAGGCCCAGTGCTCTTCGGTGAGCTTCCGGACGTCGCCGACGAGCTTCGTCAGGTGCTCGCGACTGGTTTCCAGCGCGGCGATCCGGTCGTTCACCGACGCGAGCTCCTCGGTGAGGATCTCCAGCAGCGGCACGCAGCCCATCTCGTCCGCGGCGAGCACCACGTCCTCGCCGAACGCGTGCGCGAGCACGAGTCGGACGAGTCGGACGTTCAGGCCGGAGGCGATGAGGCAGCGGACGCTGCGCACGCGGGCCACGTCGGACTCCTCGTAGACCCGGTAGCGGGCCTCCGTCCGCTGCGGGGTGAGCAGACCGTGCTGGTCGTAGTAGCGCAGCATCCGCACGGACGCGCCGGTGCGCTCCGCCAACTCCCCGATGCGCATATTCCCGTCCTCCGTCGAAAGAGCGCCTGATCACCCAAGCTTGACCCTGACGTCAGTGTCACACTTTAGCCTCGTCGACGTGATCGCCCTAGTCCTCATGTTGTGCGCATTCGCCGTCGGAACCTCGGAGTTCATCGTCGTCGGGGTGTTGCCCGAGGTCGCCGGGGACCTCGACGTGACCCTGCCGACCGCCGGTCTGCTGGTCACCGCCTACGCGGTGTCCGTGGCCATCGGCGGACCCGTCCTCACCGTCCTGACCGGGCGCCTGCCGCGCCGGTCGCTGCTCGTCGCCGTCATGGTGCTCGCGCTGCTCGCCGCCACGGCCTGCGCGCTCGCGCCCGACTACGCCACCCTGATGGCCGCCCGCATGGTCGCGGCGCTGTCCCAGGGCCTGTTCTTCGCGGTCGCCTCGCAGGTCGCGGTGGCCGCCGTGCCGCCGGAGAAGCAGACGGCGGCCATCGCCAAGATCGTCAACGGGGTGGCGCTGTCCACCATCCTGGGCATCCCGATCGGCACCCTGATCGGCCAGAACTACGGCTGGCGCGCGTCGTTCGCGCTGGTCGCGGCGCTGACCGCGATCGGGCTGGTCGGCGTGCTCGCGGGCGCGCCCAAGGTTGAGCACGAGCCGGACGCCGGGGTGCGCGCGAGCCTGTTCGCGTTCGGCCGGAAGACCGTGCTGCTCGGTCTGCTGACCACCGTGCTGTCGTTCACCGGCATGATCACCGCGTTCACCTACGTGGCGCCCGCGCTGCGCGACGTGACCGGGTTCAGCCCCGGCTGGGTGACCGGCGTGCTGCTGGTCTACGGCCTCGGCACGATGGTCGGCAGCACGTTCGCGGGCCGCGTGCCGCCGGGCTCCATCGCGAAGGTGCTGCCGATCCCGCTGGCCGCGTTGACCGTGCTGCTGCTCGCGCAGGGCTTCCTGCTCGAGACCAAGGTGACCGCGGTGGTGGCGGTGTTCGTGCTCGGCGCGACCGCGTTCGCCTCCGGTCCGCTGCTGCACACGTTCCTGATGGGTCAGGCCGGCTCGGCGTCCGGGCTGGTGGCCTCGGTGAACATCTCGGCGTTCAACGTCGCCGCCGCGCTCGGGCCGATGATCGGCGGCGCGGTGATCACCAGCGGCCTGGGTGTCCGCTGGACGGCCGCCGTCGGCGCGGTGCCGACCGTGCTCGGGGTGCTGGTGGCGCTGGTGATCGGTCGCCTGGTGCGTCGAGGGGTCGCACCGGAGCCCGCGGAGCCGGCGCTCGCCACCGCGTGACGCGAAACCCTTGCCGGGCGACTACTGCCCGGTAAGGGTTTTGTCAAGCGTTCGGCACGCATACGGTCCCCTGGTGACCAACCGCGAAGCCGACTCGCTGGACGAGCTGATCGACGACTGCACCGCGTTGCCCATAGAACTGCGTTCCGCGGGCAAGTCCGTTCCCGCGCCGCGTGCGGCGTCGCCCTGGCGCGTGAACGAGGACGCCTACCGCCAGGTCGACGGGTTGGACGCCTACTGACGGTCGGACGCCCAGCGGAACCGACGCCGGTTCGGGCTCACGGGTGAACGCGAACGGCCCCCCACTGCGGTGGGGGGCCGTTCGCGTCGACCGGCGAGCTGTGGAGCCGTGGATCAGTGGAACGAGTCGCCGCAGGCGCACGAGCCGCCGGCGTTCGGGTTGTCGATGGTGAAACCCTGCTTCTCGATCGTGTCCACGAAGTCGATCACGGCGCCCTCGACGTACGGGGCGCTCATGCGGTCGACGGCCACCTTGAGCCCGTTGAAGTCGCGGACCGCGTCGCCGTCCAGCGCGCGCTCGTCGAAGAACAGCTGGTAGCGCAGCCCCGCGCAACCACCGGGCTGGACGGCGATGCGCAGGTGCATGTCGTCGCGGCCCTCCTGGTCGAGCAGCGCCTTCGCCTTGACGGCAGCCGCGTCGGTCAGCTTCACGCCGTGGGTCGGCGGTGCGTCAGGAGTCGAGGTGACTGCGTCCTGAGCGGTCGTCATGGCTCTCCCTCAGAGGTCCTTTGCGGGCATCTATTCCCTGCAACACGGGTAGGTCCCGCTTTGTTCCTGCCCACCATCGTCGCACAGGTGTCACGGTCGGCGGTGTGACCACTGCCTCGCGACGTGCTCGGCCAGATCGGCGAGGGTTCCCGCCGGATCCGCGAGCGACTTCTCCGCCGATCCGACGTGGTCGGCGACCGAATAGGCGTCCTGCACGCCGATGGCTGCGGATTCACGACGCCCCACCTCGACCCGACCGGCCAGGACCACGCACGGCAGCCCGCGCTCGGCCGCGCCGGCGGCCACCGCGGTGACGAGCTTGCCGCGCAGCGACTGCCAGTCGAACGAGCCCTCCCCGGTCACCGCGAGGTCGACGCCGTCCAGCGCCGCGTCGAGTCCGACCAGGTCGCGGACCAGGCCGGCGCCCGAGACGACCCGCGCGCCGAGCGCGATCAGGGCCGCGCCCAGACCGCCCGCCGCGCCCGCGCCCGGCACCTCGGCGACGGGCGCCAGGGCGGTCATCGCGGCCAGCCTGGCCTCGAGTCGGTCCACGGCGGCCGGTGACGCGCCCTTTTGCGGGCCGAACGTGCGGGCCGCGCCGTGCGGACCCAGCAGCGGGTTTTCCACGTCCGAGGCGGCGACGAGGGTGGCGGTGGGTGTTTCGAGCGTTTCGCGCAGTCCTTCGCCACCGTCGGTGGTGGCCGAGCCGCCCAGGCCAATCACAACGGTGTGACAATTCCGGGCCGCATTGATCAATTCGCCGACGCCGCGGGTGGTCGCGGTCTCGGCGGATTCCGGCCGGCGTTCCGGCGGGACCAGGTGCAGACCGCACGCCTGGGCCGATTCGAGGTAGCCGGTGCCCTCGTGCTCCAGCCACACCGCGCGCACGGGCTCGCCGAGCGGGCCGGTCACCGTGGTCTCGTGCAGCGTGCCGCCCAGGGCCGCGTGCAGGACGGCCGCGAAACCCGGGCCGCCGTCGGCCAGCGGACGTTCCAGCAGGGTGTCGTCGGGTGCGTGCCGGCGCCAGCCCGCGGCCATCGCGGCGGCGGCCTCGCCCGCGGTCAGGGTGCCGCCGAAGCAGTCGGGGGCGAGGAGGACGCGCACCTCGCGAGGGTACTGCGCCGGGCATCTCCTACCCTGGTGGTGTGAGGTTCCTGCGCCGCAGCGCCGATGAGGCCACCGAGACCACCGCCGACCCCGCTCCCGACGAGGTGGTCGATCCCGCGCGCACGCCCGGCAAGGGCAAGCCCACCCCGAAGCGCCGGGAGGCCGAGGGACGCCGGCGTGGTCCCGTCCCGCCGCCGCCCCGCACGCAGCGCGAGGCGTTGAAGCGGATGCGCGGGAACAAGACGTCCAAGGAGGACCGGCGCGCGGCCGCGGTCGAGCGGCGGCAGCGGATGATGGCCGGCGAGGACAAGTACCTGCTGCCCCGGGACCGCGGGCCGGTCAAGGCCTACATCCGGGACGTGGTCGACTCGCGGCGCAACCTCATGGGGTTGTTCATGCCCCTGGCGATCCTGGTGTTCGTGGCGCTCATCGTGCCCGCGCCGGCGATTCAGCAGTACGCGACGTTGTTGACCACGTTCATGTTGTTGGCGATGGTGGTCGAGGGGTTCGTGCTGGGGCGGCTGGTGACCAAGCGGGTTCGGAGCCGGTTCCCGACGGAGCCCATCAAGGGGATCTCGATCGGGTGGTACTCGTTCATTCGGGCGTCTCAGTTGCGGAAGCTTCGGGTGCCCAAGCCTCGGGTGGCCGCGGGGGACAAGGTCTGAGGGTTCGTCCGGGTGTGAGGTGTGTCTGTGGGGCCACGTGTCTGTGGGGTGTTGGCCTGCGTTTAGGACGTAAAAGCGTCCTCGCCGGACGGGCAGCGCCTCCGGGGAGGTAGGGCGTCGTGTTCTCCCCGTATGGCCTGCCGGAGGCAACCACATGCGTCAAGGGGGCACTTGCGTCTTCGGCCGGCGGTAGCGCTTAATGCGC
>NZ_JBFAEO010000095.1:0-9219 GCF_040642015.1 Actinosynnema sp. NPDC020468 | reverse complement strand
GCGTCGACCGCGCGGTGGTGCACGACGGTCATCAGCCACGTCCCGAACCCCCCGCGCGTGCGGTCGTAGCCGCCGGGGTTGCGCCACAGGGACAGCCGCGACCGGGGCGGCGGCGATCAGCCTGGTCGTGTACGGGTGGGCCGGGCGGGTCAGGACACGGGTGGCCGGGCCCTGTTCCACCACCCGGCCGTCCTTGAGGACCGCCACGCGGTCGGCCAGGCGTTCCACCACCGCCAGGTCGTGGCTGATGAACAGGCACGCGAAGCGCAGGCCCTCCTGGAGCGAGCGGAACAGGTCCAGGATTCGGGCCTGCACCGACACGTCCAGGGAGCTGGTCGGCTCGTCCGCCACCAGCAGCACCGGGTCCAGGGCCAACGCCCGGGCGATGCCCACCCGCTGCCGCTGCCCGCCGGACAGCTCGTGCGGGTACCGGTCGCGCAGCGACGGCGACAGCTGCACGAGGTCCAACAGCTCGTCCACCCGGCGCCCGACGTCCTTCCCGGACCCGTGCAGCACCAGCGGCTCGGCGATCGTGCGGCCGATCGTGGCACGCGGGTTCAGCGACGACGTCGGGTCCTGGAACACCACGCCGACCCGGCCGCGCGCGACCCGGCGGGCGGCGCCGCGCAGGGCCGCGATGTCCTTGCCCTCCAACGACACCACGCCCCGCGGCACGGCGCGCAACCCGGTGACGGCGGCCGCGATCGTGCTCTTGCCCGAGCCGGACTCGCCGACCAGGCCCAGGATCTCGCCCGGGTCGACGTGCAGGCTCACCCCGTCGACCGCGCGCACGGGGGCGGCCCCGAACCGGCCGCGGTAGGTCACGGTCAGGTCGGTCACCGCCAACACCGCGTCCGGGCCCGCCACGTCCTCGGCCACCACCTCGCCGGCGGAGGGCCGGACGTCGGTCGACAGCGACACCACCGACGACAGCAGCGCCCGGGTGTACTCGTCGCGCGGCGCGGCGAACACCGAGTGCACGTCGCCCTCCTCGACCACGCGACCGTCCTTCATCACCACCACCCGGTCCGCGACGCCCGCCACCACGCCCATGTCGTGCGTGATCAGCAGGATCGCCACCGACAGCCGGTCGCGCAGGTCGAGCAGCAGGTCCACGATCTCCGCCTGCACCGTCACGTCCAGCGCCGTGGTCGGCTCGTCCGCGATCAGCAGCGGCGGGTCGTGCGCCAGCGCCATGGCGATCACCACGCGCTGGAGCTGACCGCCGGACAGCTCGTGCGGGTAGGCGCGCATCCGACCGGCCGACAGCGGGAGCCCGACCAGCCGCAGCAGTTCCCCGGCGCGCGCCGCGGCCTCCTTGCGGGAGCACGACCGGTGCGCCCGCACGGCCTCCACGAGCTGGTCGCCGATGGTGAACACCGGGTTCAGCGCGCTCATCGGCTCCTGGAACACCACGCCGATCCGGCCGCCGCGCACCGCGCGCAGCTCGGCGGCCGTCATCGCGTACAGGTCCTGCCCGTCGAACACCGCGCGGCCCGACACCCGTGCCGTGGACGGCAGCAGGCGCAGCAACGACATCGCGGTCACGGTCTTGCCGGAGCCGGACTCGCCGACCACGGCCAGCACCTCCCCGGCCGCCAGGGACAGCGACACGTCCCGGACGGCCGAGGTGGTGGTGTCGCCGCCGGCGAAGTCGACCGACACGCCCTCCAGCGCCAGCAGCGGCTCGCTCACTTGGTCAGACCCACCTGGAGGTAGTTCGGGTAGGCCGGGAAGTCCGCGATGAAGAAGTTCGCGACCTTGGACCCGTGCAGGAACGAGTTGCGGGTGTAGATCAACGGCACGATCGGCGCGTCACCGAGGATCTTCTTGTCCAGCGCGGCCCACTTCTTGCCCGCCTCGACGGGGTCGACGGTGGCCTGGGCCTCCTCGATCGCCTTGTCCACCTCGGGGTTGCGGTAGCGGGACACGTTGTACCCGCCGTTGCCGATCTCCGAGGACGCGAACAGCGGCTGGATGTTCGAGTTGGCGCTGGGGAAGTCCGGCTGCCACGACGACAGCGTCAGGCTGTAGTCGGCCTTCTCGCCGGTCGTCTCGGTCTGGTAGCTGTCACCGTCGACCGTGCGGATCGTCGCCTGGATGCCGGCCTTGGCCAGCGACGCCTGGAGCGACTGAGCCTTCTCCGGGAAGTTGTTGCCCTGCTGCACCAGGAAGTCCAGGCCGGTGATCCCGTTGGGGAAACCCGCCTCGGCGAGCAGCTTCTTGGCCTTCTCCGGCTCGCCGGCGGGCTGGGTCGGGTACAGGTCGAACTTCTCCCGGCCCTCGATGCCCTCGGTGATCAGCGTGGTGGCCACGGCGCCCGCGAGGTCGGCGTTGCCCGCCGACGCGATCTGGAACGAGGTGCGGTCCACCGCGTACTGGATCGCCTGGCGCACCTTGAGGTTGTCGAACGGCGCCTTGGTCGTGTTCAGCGACAGGTAGGCCAGCGCGCCGGACTTGGAGGTCACCACGCGGGACTTGGCCGACGGGTTGGACGACAGCTGCGCGAGCTGCGCGGGCGAGACGAACGACGAGCCGAACGCGAACTTGTCGTCACCGGAGTCCGCGGCGAGGCGCTGCGAGATCACCGACGCGTCCTGGCCGAGCTGGAAGACCACCTCGTCCGGCAGGCCGGCGCGGACCTGGTCCTTGTCGGTGCTCCAGTTGGTGTTGCGGGTCAGGTGCGCCTCGACACCCTTCTGGTACTTGGTGATCTGGTACGGGCCCGACGCGACGGGGTGCTCGCCGTAGTCCGGCTCCGCGCCCTTGCCCTTGGGCACCGGCGCGAACGCCGGTGTGCTGACCACCCACGGCCAGTCGCCGTACGGGCGGGCCAGGTGGAAGGTGATCGTGGTGTTGTCGGGCGTCTCGATGGACTTCAGCTCCGCGCCCTCGAACGGACCGCGGTAGTCGCCGCCGCCCTCGAGGAGCTGCTTGTGGTAGCCGAGGCCGCCGGAGAACGCGGGCGCGAACGACCGCTCGATGCCCCACTTGACGTCCGCCGAGGTGATCGGCGAGCCGTCGCTGAACTTCAGGCCGTCCTGGAGCTTGAACGTCCAGGTCTTGCCGCCGTCGGTGGTCTTGCCGGTGTCCGCGAGGTCGGGCACGACCTTCGTCTGCTCACCGGGCTTGTTGAGCCAGCCGGTGAGCCTGCGGTGCACCAGTGCCAGCGAGGTGATCGCCAGGTTGGAGCTCTTGGCCGGGTCGTAGTTGAGCGTCTGGCCGTCCGAGAGGATGCGCAGCGTTCCGCCGCGCTCGGCCTTGTCCGACCCGGCCTGCGTCGCGGGCTGGTCGTTCGCGCCGCACGCGGCCAGGACCAGCGTGATCGCGGTCGCGACCGCGACGGCCCCGAGTGGTCGACTTGTGGTCATCGGGATTCTTCTCTCCTGCGTGGGACGGGATCCGACGGGATCCGTGGGTGAACTCAGGACAACCGGGCGCGGGGGTCGAGCGCGCCGTAGCAGAGGTCGACGAGGGTGTTCGCCAGGACGATCAGGAACGCGGCGAACAGGGTGCAGCCCAGCAGCAGCGGCAGGTCGCGGCCGTATGCGGCGTCGATCATCAGCGACCCGACGCCCGGCAGGCCGAACACCCGCTCGGTGATCACCGCGCCGCCGAGCAGCGAGCCGAGGTCGACGCCGAAGATCGTCACCACCGGCAGCAGCACGTTGCGCAGCGCGTGCTTGCCGACGACCTTGGTCTCGGTGAGGCCCTTTGCGCGGGCGGTGCGGATGTAGTCCTCGCCGAGGGTGTCGAGCATCTGGGTGCGGGTGACCCGGGCGTAGACCGCGGCGTGCGCGAACGCCAGCACGCACCACGGCAGCACCAGCCGCCACGCCCAGTCCACCGGGCTGGTGGTGAACGCGACGTACCCGCCGACCGGCACCACGTCGAGGGTGAACCCGAACAGCAGGATCCCCAGCAACCCCACCAGGTACACCGGCGCGGACACGCCGAACACCGAGGTCGCGAGCGCGATGCGGTCCCAGGCCGTGCCGCGTTTCAGCGCCGCCACCACACCCGTGCCGATGCCCGCGAGCAGCCACAGCACCGCCGCGCCGATCGCGACCGACGCGGTCACCGGAAGCCGGTCGCCGAGCAGCGTCAGCACGTCGGTGTTCTGCTGGAACGAGTAGCCGAAGCACGGCGCGTCGCAGGTGATCGACGTCGCGCCGGACCCGAACGTGCGACCGGCGACGATGCCCACCAGGAACTCCGGGAGCTGCTGCCACCACGGCTTGTCGAAGCCCATGAAGTCGCGCGCCAGCGCCAGGCTCTGCGGGGTGCACGGCCGGCCGCAGGACGCCTGCGCCGGATCCGCGGGCACCAGGTAGAACACCACGAACGTGGCCAGTGCCACCAGCAGCAGCACGAGCAGCGCGCTCGCCAGCCGGGACGCGAGGTGGACCGCGATCCTCATCGCCGCACCGCCGTCTTCGGGTCGAGCGCGTCGCGCAGCCCGTCGCCCAGGACGTTGAACGCCCACGTGGCCAGGAACAGCGCGCCGCCGGGGAACACCAGGAACATCGGGTCCGTGCCGACCCAGCCGATCGCGTCGCTGATCGCGCGTCCCCAGCTGGGCGTCGGCGGCGGGATGCCCACGCCCAGGAACGACAACGCCGCCTCCAGGCCGATCTTGCCCGGGATGGACAGCGTGGCGATCACGATGATCGGACCCCACAGGTTGGGCAGCAGCTCGTGCCGGAACACGTGCGCCGGACCGGCGCCCAGCGACCGCGCCGCCGACACGAACGCCCGGTTGCGCAGGGTCAACGTCTGCGACCGCACGATCCGCGCGATGTAGGGCCAGCCGAAGAACCCGATCACCACGATCAGCAGCAGCGGTTTCGGCACGCCCGGCGGCACGACCGCGGCCAGCGCGATCATGAACACCAGGTACGGGAACCCGAGCAGCACGTCCGCGGTCCAGGTGATCACCCGGTCCGGCCAGCCGCCCAGGTAGCCCGCGGCCGCGCCGAGCACCACGCCGACGAGCACCGACACCGCGGTGGCCGCCAGGCCGATCAGGAACGACGTGCGGGCGCCGTGCACCACGATCGCGAACAGGTCCCGCCCGGTCAGCGGCTCCACGCCGAACCAGTGGTCGGGGCCGATGCCGCCGAGCGCGCCCGCGGGCCTGCCGGTGCCGGGGTCCAGCGCGTCGGTGCGGTAGGTGTACGGGTCCTGGCCCTCGATGGCGCTCAGCACGTCCGCGCCCAGCGCGGCGAGGCCGAGCAGCGCGACGGCCACCGCGCCGGCGGTGGCCCAGCGATCGCGGCGCAGCGTCGCCAGGACGGCGCGGGGCACCGAGCGGACGGCGAGGGGACGGTTCGACAACGGGCACCTGACCTTCGGGGGTGATGAGCGGCGCTCAACCTAAATGGGTTGACGGTGCGGCAAGGCGGTTCCCATCGACTGGGACGGTTCGGGTGCTCCGCGTCACGAAAACACTGACGGCGCGGCGGTTTCGGCATTCCGAAGGTATGGACCACACGGGTCGACCGCGGGCGACCGCCCGGTGCTACGGGCGCGCGAGGGCGACCGGGGCACCCCCGACAGGCCGTTCGCGGCCGCGTCCGAGTGGGCTCGCGCGGTGCTCCGCCTGGCCGGATCGGCGTGGTTTTGCCAGGCTGTCGGACATGGCCGTGAAGCGAATCCCGCGTGAACCGTACGAGCGCGAGCTGCTGCGCCTCCAGGGCGAGCTGGTCCGGATGCAGGACTGGGTGCGGACGTCGGGCGCGCGGCTCGTCGTGGTGTTCGAGGGTCGCGACGCGGCGGGCAAGGGCGGCGCGATCAAGCGGGTCACCGAGCACCTCAACCCCCGGGTCTGCCGGGTGGTGGCGCTGCCCGCGCCCACCGAGCGCCAGCGGACCCAGTGGTACTTCCAGCGCTACGTCGACCACCTGCCCGCCGGCGGCGAGATCGTGCTGCTCGACCGCAGTTGGTACAACCGGGCGGGTGTCGAGCGGGTGATGGGGTTCTGCACGCCCGACGAGTACCGGCGGTTCCTGCGCCAGTGCCCGATCTTCGAGTCGCTGCTGGTGGAGGACGGGATCCTGCTGCGCAAGTACTGGTTCTCGGTCAGCTACACCGAGCAGCAGCGCCGGTTCCGGGAACGCCTGGAGAACCCGCTCAAGCGGTGGAAGCTGTCCCCGATGGACCTGGAGTCGATCACCCGCTGGGACGACTACTCGCGGGCCAAGGACGAGATGCTCGTGCACACCGACACCGAGATCGCGCCGTGGACGGTGGTCGAGGCCGAGGACAAGCGGCGCGCCCGGATCAACATGATCGCCCACCTGCTCGACAGCGTGCCGTGGGAACCCGTCGACTACCCGGACCTGAAGCTGCCCAAGCGGCCCAAGGGCGGTGGCTACGAGCGCCCGCCGCGCGAGCTGGAGCGCTGGGTGCCCGACCACGCGGCGACGCTGCTGTAGCCCGCGCCGTGTCGCCGATTTGCCGTTTCGGCCGGTTTCGACGGGGGCGCCGGCGGTGCCGGGCGGGGGAGTTTGGCACCCTGGTGGCATGGCGGAGCTGGAAGAGATCCTGACCGGGGTGGGGCCGCGACTGCGGGCGGTCCGTCGTGGGCGCGGTGTCACGTTGGACGAGTTGTCGGCCGCCACGGGCATTTCGGTGAGCACGCTGTCGCGGCTGGAGAACGGGCGGCGCAAGCCGACCCTCGAGCTGTTGCTGCCGCTCGCACGCGAGCACGGGGTGCCGATGGACGAGTTGGTGGGCGCGCCGCCGTCCGGCGACCCGCGGGTGCACCTGCGCCCGATCCACCGCAACGGCATGACCTTCATGCCGCTGACCAGGCGTCCCGGTGGGCTCCAGGCGTACAAGATGATCATTCCCGGTCTGGACGGGCCGGCGCCGTGCGAGCCGAAGACGCACGAGGGCTACGAGTGGCTCTACGTGCTCAACGGCCGGCTGCGGCTGGTGCTCGGCGACCAGGACCTGGTGCTGCGGCCCGGCGAGGCGGCCGAGTTCGACACCCACGTGCCGCACTGCCTCGGCCCGGCCGACGAGCACCCCGTCGAACTGCTGAGCCTGTTCGGCAAGCAGGGCGAACGCGCCCACCTGCGGGCCCGCACCCGCTGACCAGGGTTGCCGGTCCGGCAAGAAAGCTCGGCGGACCGGCCGGGTCGCGCGCACGCTGTCCGCATGACCTACGACGTCCTCGTGATCGGCGGCGGCCCCGCCGGTCTCACCGCCGCCCTGACCCTTGGCCGGGTCCGCCGATCCGTCCTCGTCCTGGACTCCGGCGAACCGCGCAACGCCCCCGCCGCCGGCGTGCACGGCTTCCCCACCCGCGACGGCCTGCCGCCCGCCGAGCTGGTCGCGCTGACCAGGGCGGAGGCCGAGGTCTACGGCGTGCGGGTCGAGCGGGCCCGCGTCGTCGGCGCCCGTCGCGCGGCCGACGGCTTCGAGGTGACCACCGCCGCGGGCGAGACCTTCGCCGCCCGTCGCCTGCTGGTCGCGACCGGGTTGGCCGACGACCTGCCGGACGTGCCCGGCGTGCGCGAGCTGTGGGGCCGCGACGTGGTGCACTGCCCGTTCTGCCACGGCTGGGAGATCCGCGACACCGCGATCGGCGTGCTGGGCACCGGGCCGATGGCCGTCCACCAGGCCCTGCTGTTCCGCCGGATGAGCGCCGACCTGACCCTGTTCACGCACCGGTCCGACCCGCCGACCGCCGAGCAGCGCGAGCAGCTCGACGCGCTGGGCGTCACCGTGGTGCCGGGCGAGGTGGCCGGGCTGGTCCTCCGCGACGACCGGCTCGTCGGCGTCCGGCTCACCACGGGCGAGGTGGTGCCCCGGACCGCCCTCGCGGTCGCGCCGGTCATGGGCACCCGGGCGGACTTCCTGACCGACCTCGGCCTCCCGGTCGAGCCGCACCCGATGGGGTCCCACGTGCCGGCCGACGCCCGGGGGCGCGCGGCGGACGGCGTGTGGCTCGCGGGCAACGCCACCGACCCGGCCGCCTCGGTGCTGATCGCCGCCGCCGAGGGCGCGACCGCCGCCGTCGCGATCCACGCGGACCTGCTGGAGGAGGACACCCGCCGCGCGGTCGAGCACCACCGCCGGGCCCTCGCGGGCTGACGTGCTCGCCACCCCCACTACTCGGTGATACGGTGTAGTAGTACTCGGTGTCACGGAGTACTGGGAGGTGGGGATGGACGACCTGACGGAGATGCTCAAGGGCACGCTCGAGGGTTGCGTGCTGGAGATCATCGGCGGTGAGGAGACCTACGGCTACGCCATCACGCGCCGGCTGAACGACCTCGGCTTCGTCGACGTCGTCGAGGGCACGGTCTACACGATCCTGCTGCGGTTGGAGCGCAACGGGCTCGTCCAGGTCGCGAAACGACCGTCCGGACTGGGTCCGCCGCGCAAGTTCTACGCGCTCAACGACGCGGGACGCGCGGAGCTCGCGACGTTCTGGGCGAAGTGGGAGTACGTCTCGGCGCGCATCGACAAGCTCAGGGAGGGGCGATGAACTTCTGGGACACCGTCACGGGCGGCGACCTCACGCGGGAGTGGAAGGCCTACGAGGCCCGGGCCGAGGCGCTGCCCGCCGACCACCGGGCGGCGTGGGCGGAGATCAAGGCCCACCTGTCCCCGTACGGCGACTTCACCGGCCGCAACCTGATGCCGATCCTCGACGGAGCCCTGGGCCTGCTCGAGGAGACGGCGGCCGAGGGCCAGGGCGCCCGGGAGGTGCTGGGCGAGGACGTCGGCGGCTTCTGCGCGGCGCTGGCCGGCGGTGAGGGCGCGCGCGGCCACCGCGACCGGTGGCGCGCGCAGCTGAACGGGAACGTGGCGAGGAAACTGGGCCGGCTGGGAGGCTGACGTGGGCGTGCGGGACATCGTCGAGGGCAAGAGGCAGTGGCGGGCGCACGTGGCCCGGGTCAAGGCGCTGCCACCGGACTACGGGATCGTCTACCGGGAGATCCAGCGGTACTTCTTCAAGATCGGGCCCGCCGGGCTGACCGAGGGCCCGCTGCTGTCCGACCTCGTGGACTTCTTCGAGGAGGGCGTGGCCGCGGGCAAGGGCGTGCTGGAGATCGTCGGCGACGACGTCGCGGCGTTCGCCGACGGCCTGGTGAAGGACACGCCCACCTACGCGGACCTCCACCAGGAGTCGCTGCGGCCCTGAGTCGAGGCCGGTCGGTCAGTCCCGGCCGGCGACCAGGGCACGGGCCTCGCGCAGGGACG
>NZ_JBFAEO010000094.1:0-10089 GCF_040642015.1 Actinosynnema sp. NPDC020468 | reverse complement strand
CGCCCGCCCCGGCGGTGGCCGGCGCCGCGGGCGGACGCGGCCCCGGCGCGGCGGTCGTGGGCGGCCGCGCGGGGCGGGGCGCCCGCGGGGGCGCCCCCCCGGCCCGCGCCCACGCCGGTCACCCCGCCGTCACCCGCGCCCCGACCACCGGCCGCGGTGGTCGCCGCCGACGGTCGGCCGCCGGTCGAGCCCGAGGGGTTGCCGTCGGGTGCGGACGTCGCGCCGGACAGCGAGGTCGACGGCGCCACGCTCGGCGGCTCGCTGGTGGCCAGGGCGGCGTCGGTGCGCGGCGACCGGGCGCGGTTGGACGGGGTGGGCCGCACCGACGGCTACCTGCTGCGGGTGCTCGGCGACCACCACACCCGGCCCGCGCTGGTGTCCGTGGTCGCCTCCGGCAGGCCCGGACCCGCGACCCAGGCGCTGACCAGGACCGCCTGCCAGGCGCTCGTGGCGCAGCTGTCCCGGTTGGGCGTCAGCATCGACACGTCGTGGCGCTCGGGCGACCTGCGCGCGGTGCGCGGTGTGCTGGAGGGTGTGCTGCCCGCCGTGCACGGCCGGGTCGCCGAACTGGCCCGCGTCCGCAACCTGTCCGGACCGGCCGCCGAGGTCGGGCTCACCTGCGTGGTCAGCGACCTGGGCGACCGGTCGACCCGGCGGCACCTGGCGTTCCGGGTGGGGCGGGGCAACGCCTTCCTGCGCGACGGCGACGAGTGGGTGCCCGTGCTGCCGGAGAACCCGGACGCGGACGTGGAGGTCGCCACCGTCACGACCCGGCGCGGCGACCTCCTGGCGCTCACCACCGGCAGCGGCGCGCGGGCGTTCGGGCGCACCGACGTGGGCCCGGTGTTCGCCGAGCAGTGGCGTTCCGCGCCGTCGGACCTGGTCGACTTCCTGCGCCAACTGGGCGTGCGGACCACCGCGACCGACGACGACCGCACCGTCGTGTGCCTGTGGGATTTCACACCGCCGACCGACCACGCGGCGACAGAATGAGGTCATGACCGAACACCACAACCACCTCCGGGGCCCGGTGTTCGATCCGGTCGTGCAGGCGCGCGACATCAGCGGCGGGGTGCACATCGGCGCGACCCACCCCGTCGCCCGGTCCCGCTACCGCGAGTACGTCCGCCAGATCGCACCCGCCGCGCTCGTGGAGCGGGACGCCGAACTCGCCGCCCTGGCCGCGTTCTGCGCCGCCGCCGGCCCGCACTACCTGTGGTGGCGCGCGCCGAAGTGGTCGGGCAAGTCGGCCCTGCTGTCCTGGTTCGCCCTGCACCCGCCGCCGGACGTGCGGGTGGTGTCGTTCTTCGTCACCGCCCGGCTCGCGGGCCAGGACCACCGGGGCGCGTTCGTGGACGTGGTGCTCGAACAACTCGCCGAACTGCTCGGCCAACCCCTGCCCGCGTTCCTGCCCGAGTCGACCCGCGAGGCGCACCTCGTCGGCATGCTCGCCGAAGCCGCCGACCTGTGCGGCCGCCGCGAGGAACGCCTGGTGCTCGTGGTCGACGGCCTGGACGAGGACCGGGGCGCGGCGCTGGGCGGCCACAGCATCGCCGCGCTCCTGCCGCCGCGGCCCGCGCCCCACCTGCGCGTCGTGGTCGCGGGCCGGCCGAACCCGCCGCCACCCGCGGACCTCGACGCCCGGCACCCGTTGCGCGACCCGTCGATCGTCCGCGCCCTGACGCCGTCACCGCACGCGCTGGTGCTGCGCGACGACATGGAGCGCGAACTGGACGCCCTGCTGCGCGGCGCGCCGACGGCACAGGACCTCCTGGGTTTCGTCACGGCCGCAGGCGGCGGCTTGAGCGACCGGGACCTGGCCCACCTGACCGACCAGCCGGTCGCCGAGGTCCGCCGCCTGCTCCGCACCTCCGCGGCCCGCAGCTTCGACGTCCGCCCCAGCACGTGGCGCCCGGACCGGCAGGTCTACCTGCTCGGCCACGAAGACCTCCGCGCCACCGCCGAGGACCACCTGGGCCCGACCCGCCTCGCCCACTACCGCGACCGGCTGCACGCCTGGGCCGACACCTACCGCGCCCGGGCGTGGCCCGCCGACAGCCCGGAGTACCTGCTGCGCGGCTACCACCGCCTCCTGGTGGCCACCGGGGACCTGGACCGGCTGATCGCGTGCGGAACCGACCGCGCCCGCCACGACCGCGTGCTCGACCTCACCGGCGGCGACCTGGACGCCCTGACCGAGATCACCACCGCCCAGGACGCCCTCCTCACCCACGAGCACCCGAACCTGACCGCCCTCGCGAGACTGGCCGTCCACCGCGACCGCCTGATCACCCGCAACTCCACGATCCCGGCCGCCCTGCCCGCCCTGTGGGCGCTCCTGGGCGAGCCGGCCAGGGCCGAGGTGTTGACCGACCCCGGTCGCAACCCCGCCGCGGCGGCACACCTGTCCGCCGCCTACAGCACCCTCGGCGACCTCGACCGCGCGGAGGAACTCGCCCGCGCGATCACCGACCTCGACCGGCAGTCGACCGCCCTGGTGGCGCTGGTGAAGGCCGCGGCCGCGGCGGGGGAGTTCGCCCGCGCGGAGGCGGCGGTGGTGCGGATCCGGGACGTGATCGGCAAGGCGGACGCGGAGTTCGTGCTGATCCGCGCCCTCCTGCTGGCGAGCCGGACACCCACCGAGCTGATGGAGCGCGAACTCCGCCAGCGGGCGCTGGTCCGGAACCTGGCGACCAAGGCCCGGGCCGCCGGCCGGTGGGAGATCGTGGTCGAGGCGTACGCGGCCATCGGCGAGTTCCGCGAGGCGCGCCGGACGGTGGACTCGATCCCGAACGCGGGTCGACGGATCGAGGTCAAGGCGGCGCTCGCCCGGTTCACCGCCGATCCGGAACTCCTGGCGCAGGCGCGGACCGAGGCCCGCGAGGCGGACCTGACCGGGCCGACCGAGCTGCTCGTGGCGGTCACCGCCGAGATCGGCGACCGGGAGCAGGCCGAGGCACTCGCCGCGACGCTCGAGGACCCGTCGACGGACACGCTGCTCGCGCTCGGCACGGCGGCCGCGGTGGCGGGCGACATCCGCTACGCCAGGGACGTCGCCACCCGGGTCGAACGCGCCACCCGGTCCACAGTGGACACCACGGGCCGGGACCACCGCGCGCTGCTGCTCGCCCACGCGCGAGCGGGCCGGGAGGAGGTCGCCCGGGAGATGATCGCGGCGGAGACCGATCCGTCGACGGTGGTGTGCGCGCTGCTCGAGCTCGGCGACCTGGACGCGGCGGAGCGGGTGGCGATCCTCGACGGCGGTTCCGCGGCGGACCTGGACCTCGTGGTCGACATCGCCGCGGCGCGTGGCGACCACGACCGCGCCGAACGGTTGGCCCTGGCGCACCAGGACGCCGCGACCCGGCTCGACGCCGTCCTGAGGCTCGTCCCGCTGGTCGACCGCGACCGGGTGCCGCGGCTGATCTCCTTGCTGCCCCACGAGTTCTGGCGCACCGAGGCGTGGATCTCGGTCGTGGACGGCGCGGCGGCGGCCGGGATCGCCGACCCCGACTGGCGGGTCCGGCTGCTGACCGCGGTGGCCGCCGCGACCGGGTCGCGCACCGCGGTCGCGGAGGCCGAGGCGGTGATCCGGCGGATGCCCAACCCGTACGCCAGGGTGCGGGCGTGGGTCCGGTTGGCCGGCGCGGCGGACCACGGCCGCGACCTCCTCGCCCGCGCCGAGATCGCCGCCGACACCATCCGGCGACCCGCGCACCGGGCCAGGGCCAAGGCGTCGGTGGTGGCGGCGCTCGCCGGGCTCGGCGACCACGACCACGCGCTGGCCCTCGCCGGGACCATCGGCGTGCCGGGGTGGCGCGCGGTCGCCGAGACCGCCGTGGTCAAGGCGCTCGCCGCGCACGAGTGGTTCCACCGCGCCGAGGTGGTGGCCGCCGGCATCACCGACCCCCGCAGGTCCGTGGTGGCGCACCGGTTCCTCGCCACGGCGCTGGCCGCGTCGGGCGAGCCGGACCGCGCACTCGGCGTGGTCCACCTGCTCCCGGAGGCGCACCGGCCGGAAACCCTCGCCGCGATCGCCAAAGCCGTTGTCGCGCAACGACTCCGTTGCGACGCGTTGACCGACCTGCTGAACCGGGACGCCGAGTCGCCGGACCCGGCCGTCCGGACCTGCGCGCTGGAGGCCCTGGTGATCCTCGCCGTCGCCGACCGCGACCTGGCCCGGGCCGAGCGGACGGCCGCCGCGATCCCGGACCGGGCGCGGCAGGCCGAGGTGTGGAGGGACTTGCTGGACGAGGAGGAGGTGCGGCGGACCGGGCGGCCCGCCGCGCGGATCCTGCACCTGCTGGAGTGGACGGCCGCCCTGCCGCTCGCGAAGTGGCACCCGGAGGTGCTGGCGGCCGTCGACCGGGAGGTGCGCGGCTAGTCGAACGAGACGGTGTCCAGCCAGGCCCGGAAGGTCAGCAGACCCGGGTGTTGTGCGCGCAGCGCCGGGATGTCGGCCTGCCAGCTCTCGAACGCCTTGGCGCGGTCCTGGTCGTCGGCCTTCATCCCCAGCGACCGCACCACGTCGGGCGGCAGGGGCGCGCTGTCCAGGGCGCGGCCGATCTTCGCCTCCAGCGCGGCCACCAGGTCGGCGCGGTCGAGCCGGTCGCCCGCCAGGTCGAACCGGCGGCCCACGTAGTACCCCGGGTCGCCGAACGCCAGCGCGGCGAACACCCCGATGTCGCGCACCGCGATCAGCTGCACCGACGCGCCCGCCGGGATGAGCCGGATCAGCGGCAGCTCGCCGGTCGCGGCCCACGGTCCGCGCAGGTGGTTCTCCATGAACATCACCGGCCGCAGCACGGTCGTCGGCAGGCCGAGGTCGGTGAGGTGCCGCTCGATCCTCAGCTTGGTGTCCCAGAAGCTCGGCCCGTGGCCGCTCTCCACGCCGCCCACCGACGTGTAGACCAGGTGCCGCACCCCGGCGGCGTGCGCGGCGTCGGCCACGTTCACGCCCATCCGCACCTCGGCCTCCTGGTCCTCGACGGACTGGCCGGTCGGCTGCACGCTGAACACGCCGTCGACGCCCCTCACCGCGGCGTCGAGCGACGCGCGGTCCAACTGGTCGCCGCGCACGAGCGTCGCGCCACGCTCGGCCAGTAACCGGGCGGCGGGCGCGTCGACGTCGCGCACCAGGGCGCGCACCGACCAGTCCGCCTCCAGCAGGGCGCGCGCGGTCGACCCGCCCTGCGACCCGGTGGCCCCCGTCACGAGCACGGTCCGGCTCATGGTGTCCCCTTCGGTAGAATCCCTTGCGGAGCAGTGCTCCGGAAAAGTATCGGAGCACTGCTCCGGTTGTCAACGACGGGAGGACGCCGGTGACCGACCGGCCGCGCGCCGACGCGCGTCGCAACCACGACCTGATCGTGTCGGTGGCCGCCGAGGCCTTCGCCGAGCACGGCACCGACGCGTCGCTGCGCGAGATCGCCCGCCGCGCGGGCCTCGGCATCGGCACCCTGTACCGGCACTTCCCGACCCGCGACGCGCTGCTGGAAGCGTTGCTGCGGCAGAACTTCGACCGGTTGCGCGGGCTCGCCGAGACCAGCACGGGCGCCCCGCGCGAGGCGCTGGTCCGCTGGCTCGGCGAGGTGGCCCGCGGCTCGACCACCTACCGCGGCCTGTCCGAGCAGGTGATGGCGGCGCTGGTGGACGAGAGCTCCGAGCTGCACGCGTCGTGCGTGGCGATGCGCGCGGCCGGAGCCGTCCTGCTGGACCGGGCGCAGCGGGACGGCTCGGTGGCCGCGGACGTGACCGCGGTCGAGGTGCTCTCCCTCGCGGCCGGCGTGGCGTGGGTCAGCGAGCGGTCCCCGATCGAGGTCGACCGGCTGCTCTCGTTGGCACTGCGGGGTATTTGACCGACCGGTGTCAGGCCGCGCGCACGGGCCGCAGCACGACCCGGCCCACGAGTTCGACCAGCACGCCCGCGACGAGTCCGACGAGCACGCCCACCAGCAGCCGCTGCGGGGTCACGGCGAGCAGGAAGACCTTCTCCGCCACCAGGGGCACCGCGAGCACCAGGGCCACGACGCCCGCCAACCCGACCAGCAGCGCGGTCTTCCACCGGTCGAACGGCCGGGCGAGCAGCGACAGCGTCCACAGCGACGCGACCACCACCACGACCGTCGCCACGGTCTGCCCGGCCCGCGGACCGGCGTCCGGCTCCAGCCCGCGCACCACCATGTCTCCCGCGAACGCGGCCAGCCCGATCACCACCCCGGTCGGCACGGCCAACCGCAGCACCCGACCCAGGAAGCCGGGCACGTAGCGGCGGCGGTTGGGTCCGAGCGCCAGCACGAAACCCGGCACGCCGATGGTGACCGTGGAGATCATGGTCAGCTGGATCGGCGCGAGCGGGTAGGACACCGAGGTCGCCACCACGACCAGCGCGAGCACCAGCGAGTAGACGTTCTTCACCAGGAACAGGTTCGCGGCGCGCTCGATGTTCGCGATCACCCGTCGACCCTCGGCGACCACGTCCGGCAGGTGCGCGAACCGACCGTCCAGCAGCACCAGTTGCGCCACCGCCCTGGTGGCCGCCGCGCCGTTGCCCATCGCCACGCCGATGTCGGCGTCCTTGAGCGCCATCGCGTCGTTCACGCCGTCGCCGGTCATCGCGACCACGTGCCCGCGCCGTTGCAGCGCGCCGACGATCGCCCGCTTCTGCTGCGGCGTCACCCGCCCGTAGACCGCCGACCGCTCCAGCACGTCCGCGAGCGCGTCGGGGTCCTCGGGCAGCGTCCGCGCGTCGACCGCCTGGTCCGCCGAGGTGATGCCGGGCAACCCCACCGACACCGCGACCGCGCCGACCGTGCGCGGGTTGTCGCCGGAGATCACCCGCAGCGCCACCCCCTGCTCGGCGAAGTAGCGCAACGTGTCCGCGGCGTCGTCCCTCACTCGTTCGGCGAGCACGACCAGGGCCCGCGCAGCGAGGCCGGCGGGCAGCCCGTCGGCACCAGGAGCGGGCGCGGAGGCCAGCACGAGCACCCGCCTTCCCTGCGCCGCGATACCCGCCGCCTGGTCGAGCAGCGCGCCGGAACCGCCCGGGAACACCATCTCCGGCGCGCCGAGCACCCACGTGCCGCGGTCCGCGGTGTCCACCGAGGACCACTTGCGGGCCGACGAGAACGGCACGCCGCCGGTGCGCGTCCACGTGCCCGAGGTGAACTCGGCGGCCAGCGCGCCCGCCGTCGCGTTCGCGTCCGGCGCCGACGCGCACAGCGCCAGCGCCTCCCGCACCTCGTCCTCGCCGCCGTCGACCACGAGCCGGTCGAACACGATGTCGCCGTGGGTGAGGGTGCCGGTCTTGTCCAGGCACACCACGTCCACCCGGGCCAGCACCTCGACCGCGGGCAACTCCTGCACCAGCGTCTGCCGCCGGGCCAGGGTGACCGCGGCGACCATGAACGCCAGGCTGGTCAGCAGCACGAGCCCCTCGGGCACCATGCCGACCAGCGCGGCCACCGCGCCGGTCAGCGCGTCCTGCCACCCGCCGCCGCCGGAGACCCGCAGCTGGCTCCACAGCAGCAGCGGCCCGACCACCAGCATCAGCAGGGAGATCCAGCGCAGCAACCGGTTCGTGCCGGTGACCAGTTCCGAGCGCACCACGGTGAACCGGCGCGCCTCGGCGGTCAACCGCGTCGCGTAGGCCTCCGCCCCGACACCCGTCGCGGTGAACCGGCCGGTGCCCGCGACCACGATCGACCCGGACCGCACCTCGTCGCCGACGTCCTTGGCGACGGGGTCGGACTCGCCGGTCAGCAGCGACTCGTCCACCTCCAGCCCGGCCGCGGACAGCACCGGGCCGTCGGCCACCACCTGGTCGCCCGACCGCAGCTCCACCAGGTCGTCGGCGACCACGTCGGCCACCGCGACCTCCTCGACCCGACCGTCGCGCACCACCCGCGCGCGGGGCGCGTTGAGCACGGCCAGCCGGTCGAGGGTGCGCTTGGCCCGCACCTCCTGGAACACGCCGATCGCCGTGTTCGCCACGATGACCAGCCCGAACAACCCGTTCTGCCAGCGGCCGGTGAACAGGATGACCACGAAGAGGGCGAGCAGCAGCCCGTTGAACGGGGTCACCACGTTCGCCCGGACGATCTGCGCGGTGCTGCGGCTGGTCCGCGCGCCGGTGGCGTTCGTCCGGCCGGCCGCGACCCTGGCGGCGACCTGCGCCGCGGTGAGCCCGGCGGTGGCACGCATGTCGAGCATCGACACCTCCCCGTCGCCCCATCCTCTCCCGGCGACGCGATCCCCGCCGTCGATCGGCGCCGACCCGACCGCGGCCGCCACCGGGCGGACCGGGTGCGCACCCGAGTTCGCCCGGTGTGGTGATGAACGCTCTGTGACGTGCGCCGTTCACGGATGGGGTAGGGTTCGCGGCGGAAGTGAAGGGGAGTAGCCCCCAACGCCCCGGTCGACACACTGGTCCGCTCGCGGACCCGGCCGGGCGGCCTCATCCTCGCGGGATGGGGCGGGCGAGACCTTCGATCCAGGCATATCCGTATGCCGGGTCGAGGTCGCGCGCGTGCAGCCCCGGTCCGGTGTCAACACCGTCGGGAGCTTCGAGGCCGTGGACGCCGTCGCAGTCAGCACACTTCTCTCGTTCTGGGTCATCTTCGTCGCCGAGCTCGGCGACAAGTCGCAGCTGATGGCCCTGACCTTCGCCACCCGGTACAAGGTCTGGCCGGTCCTGATCGGCATCACCGGCGCGACCGCGCTGGTGCACCTGGCCTCGGTCGGCATCGGCTACGGGCTCGGCGCGGCGCTGCCCACCGGGTGGATCAACCTCGTCGCGGCGCTCGCGTTCCTGGTGTTCGGCTTCTGGACGCTGCGCGGCGACACGCTCACCGACGACGAGAAGGCCAAGGCCCAGCGCACGGTGAAATCGGTCGTCATCGCCGTCGGCTCGGCGTTCTTCCTGGCCGAACTGGGCGACAAGACCATGCTCGCCACCATCACCCTGGCCACCGACCACGGCTGGTTCGGCACCTGGATCGGGTCGACGCTCGGCATGGTCGCGGCGGACGCGCTCGCCATCGCGGTCGGCCGGCTGCTCGGCCGCAACCTGCCGGAGAAGGTCATCCGGTACGGGGCGGCGGCGCTGTTCTTCCTCTTCGGCGTGTGGCTCGCGGTCGAGGCCGTCCTCGAGCTGACCCGCTAGCGACCCGGCGCCGGGCGGCGGGAATCGTCCCACCGCCCGGCACCGGTCGTGGCTCAGCTGGTCTTCAGCACCACGTCGTCGACGACGAAGCTCGTCTTGAGGCTCGCGTCCTCGACGCCGGAGAACTTCAGCGTCACCGTCTGGCCGGCGAACTGGCCGACGTTGACGGACTTCTGCGCGTAGCCGGTGTTGGCGTCCACGTTGGAGAACGAGCCGACGGTGGTGCTGCCCAGGGTCACGGTCAGCTTGTCGTACGCCGTCTTCTCGGTTTCCTTGGTGTCGATGTGCAGCCAGTAGGTCAGCGTCGCGTTCGAGCACCCGGCCGGGATGGTCACCGACTGCGCGGCGCTGTCGGTGTGCGCCGAGCCGTACCCGTTCAGCCACGCCTTGTAGGAGCCGCTGTGCGCCGCCTGCTGCGCGCTGTTGTCGATGACGCCCGAGGTGATCGTCCACGGCGTGGTGCCGTTCTCGAACCCGCCGTTGCCGATCACGTCCGCGCTCGTGCAGCCGCCCGGGTTGCCGCCGGTCACCGTCAACGAGAAGGTCGCGCTGTGCGTGACCGCGCCGGTGCCCGAGACGGTGATCTGGTAGGTGCCGTTGGCCGTCGACGCGCCGACCGAGATCGTCGCGGTGGACGAGCTTCCGGACTGGACGCTCGACGGTGCGAACGAGACGGTCACGCCCGCGGGCGCGCCGGTCGCCGACAGGGCGACGGTCTGCGCCGAGCCCGCGGTGGTCTGGGTGCTCACCGTCGTCGAGGCCGCACCGCCGACCGCGACCGAACCCGAGGTGGGGCTGAGCGCCAGCGCGAAGTCGTTGGTCGCCGTGCCGACGGCCTGCTTCCAGATCGTGTACGCGACGCCGTCCGCGCTGCGGTCCAACGCGGTGGCGTTGATGTTCGACGTCGTGTCGCACGAGCTGTGGTA
>NZ_JBFAEO010000093.1:0-10660 GCF_040642015.1 Actinosynnema sp. NPDC020468 | reverse complement strand
CTCGCCACGGAGGCGAGCCCCCGACCGCTTTCCGGGTGCGGTGCCGCTCGTGTGGGTGCGGTGGGCCGGGGGCGAACCCCGTGGTCGCGCGAGAGGTCCGCGTGGGTGGCACCGGTGGCGTCGGGCGACCTTCGGTCGGCGTCCGGGCCCGTCCGCCGCTGCGGGCGAGGTCATGAGCCGCTGTGGGCGATTTGGCTCGGGCGTTCCCCTGCGGCGCGCCGGGCGAGGTGGGCCGGGGATGAACCCCGTGGTCGCGCGAGAGGTCCGCGTGGGCGGCACCGGTGGCGTCGGCGGCCTTCGGTCGGCGTCCGGGCCTGTCCGCCGGCGCGGCGCGGTCACGAGCCGCTGCGGGCGAGTTGGCCCGGGCGTTCCCCGGCGGCGCGCCGGGCGAGGGTCGGCGGCGGTCACGGCAGCAGGGTGAAGCGGGTGCACACCCAGTGGCCCGCGTCGGACTCCACGCGCAGCGCCATCGCGCGGACCCGGTCGCCCAGCACGACGCTGCCCGCCACCTCGCCCGCGTCCGGCGACACCCGGCACACCCGCACGCGGTCGACCCGGGCGCCCGCCCGGCCGGTCGCCACGTCGCGCACCGACGCCAGCGCCGGTGTCGTCATCACCGCCGCCAGCTGACCCGGCGTCCGCCGACCGCACAGCACCTCGGCGAGCGCCGTCACCAGCGGACGGACGTCCGGAGGCCCTGGGGCGGGCCGTTCCCACGTCTCCGGCAGGGGGCGCAACCGCGGTGGCATGCTGAACCGAGCGCGACCACCTCCGGCGCGTACGGAGATCACCTGAAGGAGGCACGGTGCGCGGACTGGTGCTCGACTTCGGCGGAGTGCTGACCGACCTCGGCGACGACCGCGCCGCCGGGTCGCCACCCCTGCTCGACGCGGCGAAAACCGCCAGGGGGCAAGGGATCCGCACCGCGATCCTGTCCAACGCCGACGGCCTGTGGGCACCGCCGGCGGCCTGGGGGGCGGTGTTCGACGTCGTCGTCACGTCCGGCGAACTCGGCATCGCCAAACCGGACCGGCGGGTCTACCTGCACACCGCCGAACGCCTCGGCCTCGAACCGGGCGACTGCGTGTTCGTCGACGACCTGGCCGTGAACGTGCGCGGCGCGGCGGCGGCCGGGATGGTCGGGGTGCACCACCGGTCCGTCCGCGACACGCTCGAGGAGCTCCGGACGCTGCTCGACCTGCCCTAGCCGCGCCGGCGCACGACCTCGAAGCACAGCACGGCCGCCGCGCTCGCCACGTTCAGCGACTCGACGCCCGCGGCCATCGGGATCGACAACCACCCCGACACGTGCGGCCGGACGTCCTCGGAGATCCCGAACGACTCGCTGCCCAGCACGAACGCCGCCCGCTCCGGCAGGTCCGCGGTGAACACGGTCTGCCGCGCGGAGGCGTCCAGCGCGAACAGCGGGTACCCGGCCGCGCGCAGCTCCGCCGCCGCCTCGGCCGCCGTCGCGCACCGCAGCACGGGCGCCCGGAACGCCACCCCGGCCGAGGCCTTCACCACCAGCGGGTCGATCGAGGCCACCCCGCGCCGCGGCACGACGATGCCCTCGATGCCGGCGGCGGTCGCGGTGCGCAGGATCATGCCCACGTTCGCGGGCGTGGTGATGCCGTCGAGCACCAGCACCCCGCGCGGCCGGTTCGCCAGCGCCGCCGCCAGCGGCAGCATCCGGGGCGCGACGACGTCCGCGAGTACGCCCTGGTCCTGCTTGCCGTTGCCCGCGAGCACCTTCACCCGCTGCGCGGTGGCCCGCTGCACCTTCACGCCGCGCCGGTTCGCGGCGTCGATGATCTCCCGGGCGGCCGGGCCCCGCGCGCCCTCGGCGAGCAGCACCTTGTCGACCTCCAACCGGGGGTCGTCGAGCGCCTCCAACACGGGCTTGCGGCCGTAAACGGTGACAAAGCGGTCCTTGGGCGAAACGTCCACGCCCAATCGTCCCATCGACCGCTCACCGCATTCGCACCCGTTTGGGGGTTGTGCTCAGGCTCATATGCATGATGATCGTCACATGACCTTGCGCAACGAGGCGCATCGGCTCCTGGCCAGCGGTCGGGAGTCGGATGTCTACCTCCGTTCCGACGGGCTGCTGGTCAAGCGCGCCCGCACGGGCCGCGACCTGGTGCCCGAGGCCGAGCTGATGCGGCACCTGCACGCGCGCGGGCTCCCGGTGCCCCGGGTGGCCGACGCCTCGGAGCACGAGCTGGTCATGGAGTACGTCCCCGGTCCCCGCATGTCGCAGGAGCTCGACGCGCACCCGTGGCGCGCCGCCGCGCTCGGCCGCGAACTCGCCGACCTGCACCGACAGCTGGACGCGGTGCGCGCGCCGGAGTTCCTGCCCGGCGAGGGCGACCTGCTGCACCTGGACCTGCACCCCGGCAACGTGGTGCTCGGCCCGTCCGGTCCGGTCGTCGTGGACTGGGCGAGCGCGACCAGGGGCGACCGCCGGGTGGACGTGGCGCTGAGCTGGCTCGCGATCGCGGTCGCCGAGCTGCGGCCGTTCAAGCGGCTGGCGCGCAGCAGGCTCGTCCGGGCGTTCCTGGCGGGCGTCGACGACGCGGTGCGCCAGGCCATGCCTGCCGCCGCCGAGATCAGGCTGAGCCGCCACCACCGGGACAAGGCCGAGGTGGACGCCGTGAACCGGCTCGTGGCGAGCTGCACCGACTAGCCTGGGCAGCATGCCCGACCGCCTGTCCGCGCTGGACGCCTCGTTCCTGTACCTGGAGGACTCCACGACGCCGATGCACGTGGGCGGCGTCGCGGTGTTCCGGCGGCCGCGCACGGGCTTCGACTACGACCGGCTGGTCGACCTGATCGAGCAGCGGCTCTCGCTCGTGCCGCGCTACCGGCAGAAGGTCGTGCACGTGCCGGGCAGGCTGGCCCGCCCGGTGTGGGTGGACGACCCGGACTTCGACGTCACCTACCACGTGCGCCGGTCCGCGCTGCCGAAACCGGGCACCGACCAGCAGCTGCACGACCTGGTGGCGCGGCTGATGTCCCGCCCGCTCGACCACACCCGGCCGCTGTGGGAGATCTACCTGGTCGAGGGCCTGGCCCGGAATCGGACCGCGGTGATCACCAAGACCCACCAGGCGGTGGTCGACGGCGTCGGCGCGCCCGAGATCGGCCAGGTGATCCTGGACGTCTCGGCGACACCGCGCCCGCCGGTCGGCTCGCTGTGGATGCCCCAGCCCGAGCCGAGCTCGTTCCAGCTGGTGGCCGACGCGGTGGCCGAGGTCGTGCAACGGCCGGGCGAGCTGGTGGAGAACGTCCGCTCGGCCGCGCTGGACACCGTCGCCACGGTCCGCAAGGTCGCGGGCGCCCTGGGCGGCCTGGCCTCCGCGGTGCGCACGGCCGCGACGCCGGCGCCCGGCAGCCCGCTGAACGTCCGCATCTCGCCCCAGCGCCGGTTCGCCGTGGCGCGCACCCGGCTGGACGAGTTCCGGGCCATCCGCGCGAAGCACGGCGGCACGGTGAACGACGGCGTGCTCGCGGTGCTGTCCGGCGCGCTGCGCAACTGGCTGCTCTCCCGCGGCGAGGTGGTCAGCGCGCACACGACGATGCGCGCCATGACCCCGATGTCGATCCGCGACGACGGCCTCGGCTCGCAGGTGTCGGCCTACCTGGTCGACCTGCCGGTCGGCGAGCCGAACCCGGTCGTGCGGCTGCACCACGTGTCCCACGCGTTGCGCGCGCACCGCGAGTCGGGCCAGTCGGTGGGCGCGGCGACGCTGGTGAAGTTCTCCGGCTTCGCGCCGCCGACCCTGCACGCCCTGGGCGCCCGCGCGGCGTCGTCGTTCTCGCGGCGGCTGTTCAACGTCGTGGTGACCAACGTGCCGGGTCCGCAGGTGCCGTTGTACGCCGCGGGCGCGAAGATGATCGAGATGTTCCCGGTGGTGCCCCTGGCGAAGAACCAGGCCCTGTCGATCGGGGTCACGTCCTACGACGGCGGCGTCTACTTCGGGCTGAACGCGGACCGTGACGCGATGTCCGACGTGGACGTCCTGGCGGCCATGGTCGAGGAGTCGGTGGAGGAACTGATGGGAACGGTGTCCGAATGAGGGTCTACCTGCCGGCGACCGTGGCGATGCTGCGCGACCTGGTGGACCGGGGCGAGTTCACCGCAGTGGGCGGCACGGGTTTCGCCCTGACCCCGGCCCTGCGCGAGTCCTACGCCTCCGGCGACACGGAGGAGTTGGAGTACAGCGCGATGCTGGACGCGGCACGGGCGTCGCTGCGGCTGATCGCGGCCGACGAGTCCGCCGTGCCGCGCCGCGCGGTGCTGTCGGTGGACGTGGAGGGCGTGAAGCTGCGCCCGGACCTGGACTTCTCGGTGGTCAAGGTCGGCGGCCCGATCCCGGCGAAGCTCGTCGCGGCGGTCCACCTGGACACCGGCGAGGCGGAGAAGGCGGTCCGCGAGGCCGCCGACGTGATCGACGCGGCCGACCTCGGCGACCCGGACGCGGAGTTCGCGCTCGGCGAGGCCGAGGACCACGAGCTCGCCTGGTACGCCACCCAGGAGCTGCCGTTCGTGCTGGAGCTGATGTAGGTCGCGGTCGCGTCGGGCGCCGCGGTCCTCGTCCGACGCGATCGCGAGCCCGACGCGATCACCTGCCCGGCGCGACGGGGCGCCCGGCGCGGTCACATGCCGGGCGCCGGTTCCCAGAGCTCGATGCGGTTGCCCTCGGGGTCGACGCACCAGCCGAAGCGGCCGAACTCGGAGTCCTCCGTGTCCGGCAGCACCTCGACGCCCCGGCCGCGCAGGTCCTCCAGCAACGACGGCAGGTCGTCCACCCGCAGGTTCAGCATCGCCCGTTGACCGGGTTCGCCGAAGTAGTCCGTGTCGGAGGCGAACAACGCCAGCGTCGTCGTCTCCGCGGCCTCCCAGTGGAACGTCACGGCCCCGCGATCGCTCATCGGCACACCCAGGTGCTCGCGATACCACCCGGCCAACCGCACGGGGTTGCGGGCACGCAGGAAGACGCCACCGATTCCGGTCACCTTCGCCACGGGAGCACGCTACCCGGGCGCCGCGGCCCGAATGCCGCGGCACAACACCCGAACCGCGCAACGGCACCCGTTCGGACGCAGCACTAGTCGTATTCCTCGAGCTTCCCTCGGGATTCCAGCAGCCGGCGCAGCGAGCCCAGCCGGCCGGGCGAGGCCTCGCCGGACTCCACGAGCGAGTCCAACATGCAGTCCGGGTCCTCGGGCGCGCCCAGGTGACCGCACCCCGACGGGCACTCCTCGGCCATCGCCTTCATGTCCGGGAACGCGCCCACGATGTCGTCGGGCGTGATGTGCGCCAACCCGAACGACCGGATGCCCGGCGTGTCGACCGCCCACCCGCCCTCGGGCAGCGGCAACGCGACCGCCTGGGTCGAGGTGTGCCGTCCCTTCCCGACCCCGCTGACCACGCCGACGGCCCGGTTCGCGTCCGGCACCAACCGGTTCACCAGCGTGGACTTGCCGACGCCCGAGTGCCCGATCAGCGCCGAGATCCGGTGCACCAGCCGTTCCCGCAGCGCGCCCGGGTCCAGGTCGGACCGCGTCACGACCACCGGCAGGTCCAGCTCCGCGTACGCCTCCAGCAGCTCGTCGGGCGAGGCCAGGTCGGACTTCGTCAAGCACAGCAACGGTTCCAGCCCGCCCGCGTAGGCCGCGACCAGGCACCGGTCGATGAAACCGCGCCGCGGCTGGGGATCCGCGAGCGCCGACACGATCACCAGCTGCGCCGCGTTGGCCACCACGACCCGCTCGAACGGGTCGGTGTCGTCGGCGGTGCGCCGCAGCACCGACGAGCGCGGTTCCACCCGGACGATCCTGGCCAGCGTGTCGGGCGCGCCCGACGTGTCGCCGACCAGTCCGATCTGGTCGCCGACGACCACCGGCGTCCGGCCGAGTTCGCGCGCCCGCATGGCGACGACCAGCCGCCCCGGGTCGGACTCGACCGCGCACGTCCACCGGCCGCGGTCGACGCCGACGATCATCGCCGGCACCGCGTCCGCGTGCTCCGGTCGGCGCTTGGTGCGCGGCCGGGTGCCCTTGCCCGGCCGCACCCGCACGTCCGACTCGTCCAGCCGGTGCCAGTCGCGGGCCACGTCAGCGCGTTCCGAGCATCGTCGCCCACATGCCGGGGAAGTCGGGGATGGTCTTGGCCGTCGAGCCGACGTCGTCCACCGAGACGCCGGGCACCACCAGTCCGATGATCGCGCCCGCGGTCGCCATCCGGTGGTCGGCGTAGGCGCGCCACACGCCGCCGCGCAGCGGCACGGGCTCGATCACCAAGCCGTCCTCTGTCTCGGAGGCGTTGCCGCCCAACCGGTTGATCTCCGCGACCAGCGCGGCGATGCGGTCGGTCTCGTGGCCGCGGATGTGCGCGACGCCGCGGATCCAGGTGCGCCCGGACGCGACGGCGGCCAGCGCCGCGACGGTCGGCGTCAGCTCGGACTCGTCGTGCAGGTCGACGTCGATCCCGGTCAGGGTGTCCGGACCGCGCAGCGTCAACCCGGCCTCGGACCACGTGACGGCGCACCCCATCCGCTCGAACAGCTCGCGCGCCGCGCCGCCGGGTTGGGTGGTGCGCTCGGGCCAGTGCGGGATGGTCACCTCGCCGCCGGTCACCGCCGCCGCGGCCAGGAACGGCGTCGCGTTGGACAGGTCCGGCTCGACCGCCCACTCCCGACCGCGCACCGGACCCGGCTCCACCCGCCACACGTTCGGCTCCGAGTCGTCCACCACCACGCTCGCGTCGCGCAGCATCGACACGGTCATCTCGATGTGCGGCAGCGACGGCACGGGCTTGCCGTCGTGCGCCACGGTCACGCCGCTCTCGTACCGCGCGCCGGACAGCAGCAGCCCGGACACGAACTGCGACGACGCGGAGGCGTCGATGGTGACGAGCCCGCCGGGCAGCCCGCCCTTGCCGTGCAACGTGAACGGCAGCGCGTCGCCCTCGACGTCGGCGCCCAGCGCGCGCAGCGCGTGCAGGATCGTGCCCATCGGACGGGTCCGCGCGTGCGGGTCGCCGTCGAACTCCACGTCGTCCGCGGCGAGCGCGGCGGCGGGCGGCAGGAAGCGCATCACGGTGCCGGCGAGCCCGCAGTCCACCCGGGCCGGGCCGCGCATCGGCCGCGGGTCGACCAGCCACGAGCCGTCCGGCCCGTCGGTGATCCCGATCCCGAGCGACCGCAGCGCGGCGACCATGAGCGTGGTGTCACGACTGCGCAGCGGGGCGCGCAGGGTGGAGGGGCGGTCCGCGATGGACGCGAGGACGAGCGCCCGGTTGGTGATCGACTTGGAGCCCGGCACGGGTACCGTCGCGTGCACGGGGCCGTTGGCGGTGGGAGCGGGCCACTGCTGAGTCATGGGTCGATGATCCCGCATCGGGTGGTCGACGGCTCGCACCGGTTGTCACGACGTGCGACGATGGCCGCTTGGAGGTGATTTCTGGTGTGCGGCAGGTACGCCTCCACCAAGAACCCGGCGCTGCTGGCGGCGGAGTTCGACGCGGTGGACGCCACCGAGGGCGACGCGCCCGGCCCGGACTACAACGTCGCGCCGACGAAATCCGTGCCGGCTGTGGTGGAACGCCACCCGCGCGACGCCGAGGGCGTCGTGGACGAGAGCACCACGGAGCGCACGGTCCGGATCATGCGGTGGGGTCTGGTACCGCACTGGGCCAAGGACATGTCCGGCGCCGCCAAGATGATCAACGCCCGGTCCGAGACCGTGCTGGAGAAGCCCGCGTACCGCGACTCGGCCGCACGACGCCGGTGCATCGTCCCGGCCGCCGGCTGGTACGAGTGGCAGCCGGGCGAGGGCCGCAAGCAGCCGTACTTCATCCACCCCGGCGACGACTCCACCCTGGCGCTGGCGGGCATCTGGTCGGTGTGGTGGCAGCAGGAGGGCGACGAGCGCAAGCCGGTCATCACCTGCGCCGTGCTGACGGCGGACGCGATCGGCGACATGCGCGAGGTGCACCACCGGATGCCGCTGGTACTGCCGCGCGACCGGTGGGCCGCGTGGCTCGACCCGGACCTGACCGACCCGAAGTCGTTGCTGGAGCCCTCCTTGGACATCGTGGACGCGCTGGAGCTGCGCCCGGTGTCGACGAAGGTCAACAGCATCCGCAACAACGACCCGTCCCTGATGGACGCGGTGCCGCTCGGCGAGGCCGAGAAACCCGAGCCGACGCTGTTCGGGCTGTCGTGACGACCCGCCTCGTGGACACCCCGCACGGCCCGGCCAGGGCCGAGCTGCACTCCGCGCCGGAGGGTCGGGCCGCGCTGCTGCTCGGCCACGGCGCGGGCGGCGGCGTGTGCGCGCCGGACCTGGTGGCCGCGACCCGCGCGGCGGTGGCGGCGGGCGTCCACGTGGCACTGGTCGAGCAGCCGTACCGGGTGGCCGGCCGCCGCGCGCCGGCACCCGCGAAGCAGCTGGACGCGGCGTGGCTCGCGGTGGCCGACGAGCTGGGCAGCACCTGGTTCCCGGACCTGCCGCTGCTGTTCGGCGGCCGGTCGTCGGGCGCCAGGGTGGCGTGCCGCACGTCGGTGGAGGGCCAGGCGGTGGCGGTGCTGTGCCTGGCGTTCCCGGTGCACCCGCCGGGCAAGCCGGAGAAGTCCCGGATGGCCGAGCTGGACGGGGTCGAGGTGGCGGCACTGGTCGTGCAGGGCGAAACGGACCCGTTCGGCCGCCCCGAGGCCGCCCACCGCCGGGAGGTCGTGCTGGTGCCCGGCGACCACTCCCTCAAGGCCGACCTGGAGGGCGTGGGCCGGGCGTCGGGGGAGTGGCTGGCCCGCGTGCTGCGCCCGCTGGACGAGCAGGCGATCTGACCTCAGGCCCCGGCGATCGGCGCGACCACCGCGCCGGTGAGCCGAGCCAGGTCCGCCGGCGCGATCTCGACCTCGAGCCCACGCCGCCCGGCCGAGCAGTAGATCGTGTCGTGCTCGGTGGCCGAGGCGTCCACCACCAGCGGCAGCCGCTTCTTCTGCCCGAGCGGCGAGATGCCGCCCGCGACGTACCCGGTGGCCCGCTCGGCGGCCGTGACGTCGGCCATCCTCGCCTTCTTGCCGCCCAGCGCGGCGGCGAGGGCCTTCAGGTCCAGCTGACCCGTGACGGGAACCACTCCGACGGCGAGCCGCCCGTCGACGTCCGCCACGAGCGTCTTGAAGACGCGCTCGGGCGCGATGCCCAGCGCCTCCGCGGCCTCCAGCCCGTAGGACTCGTGCCGGGGGTCGTGCTCGTACGCGTGCAGCTTGTGGGCCACCTTCTGCTTGTCCAGCAACGCGGTGGCGGGCGTCCCACGTCCGGCCATGAGCGCGAACCCTAGTCGAGCGGCGCCGCGGCGCGCGGGGAATGACCGGGCCGCCGGCCGCGTTGTGGCCGAACGTGGCAACCGAGGTGATGGATCCGCAGGTGACCAGGCAGGTTCAGGCGCGCCCGCCGCGCGGCTCGACCAACTGCCGTCCCGGTGACCGCCGCGTATCCTCGAAAGCGTCCCAGACGGCTTCATCCACGGTGCCCGGGGCACGGTGGGAAGGGAGCGCGGTGTCAGCCACGCGAACGCAGGACGCAACTGACGAGACGACGGCCGAGCGCGCCGCGAGGTTCGAGCGCGACGCGATGCCGATGCTCGACCAGTTGTACTCGGCGGCCCTGCGGATGACCCGCAACCCCGCCGACGCCGAGGACCTGGTCCAGGAGACCTACCTCAAGGCGTACGCGGCCTTCGCGTCCTTCTCCGCGGGCACGAACCTCAAGGCGTGGCTCTACCGGATCCTCACGAACACCTACATCAACGGCTACCGCAAGAAGCAGCGCCAGCCGTTGCAGCAGCCGACGGACGAGATCACCGACTGGCAGTTGGCCCAGGCGGAGAGCCACACGTCCCAGGGATTGCGCTCGGCCGAGGTCGAGGCGATGGACCGGCTGCCGGACACCGACGTCAAGGAAGCCTTGCAACGCCTGCCGGAGGAGTTCCGGATCGCGGTGTACCTCGCGGACGTGGAAGGTTTCGCCTACAAGGAGATCGCAGACATCATGGGCACCCCGATCGGCACCGTGATGTCCCGGTTGCACCGGGGCCGAAGGCAACTTCGCGAACAACTGGCCGACGTGGCGAGGGACAGGGGATTCCTGCGCAACGGCCAGCGGGAGGTGGCGGGCCGATGAGCTGCGGCAACCACCACGAAACGGACTGCTCGGAAGTCCTCGCGGAAGTCTGGCTGTTCCTCGACCAGGAATGCGACGAGAGGCGCAAACAGCTTCTCCAAACGCACCTCGAGGAATGCCACCCGTGCTTGGAGGAGTACGGCCTGGAGGAACACCTCAAGGCCCTGCTCGCGAAGAAGTGCGGCGGCGAACACGCCCCGGAAGACCTGAAGAACCGCCTGCGGGCGAGGATCCACCAAACGACCACCACAGGCACGGAGACGACGGTGGTGGACGTAGAAGTGGACGTACAGGTAACAGTCACCACCACCGACTGACCCGCAGGCCACAAGCCAACACCCCCACCCCGGCACCGACCCAAACAGCCGCCCTTCAGCGCCGAAGGCGCGCTTGCCTTAACGCCGGGGCCTCGTGTTCTCCCCGTATGGCCTGGGCGAAGCCCAACCGCATTTGGCACGGGGGCGCCGAG
>NZ_JBFAEO010000092.1:0-10681 GCF_040642015.1 Actinosynnema sp. NPDC020468 | reverse complement strand
GTCGACCCGGGGATCACCCGGCAGGGCGAACCCGCGCACCGACCCGTCCGGGAACTCCACCGCCGACGGCTCACCCGGCGGAGGTGACGAACTCGGGCGACACCCAGTAGTGGCTGTCGTGCCACGTCTCGGTCGGGAAGCCGCCGGTGGTGCTGTAGACGCCCGCGTGGGCGGGCAGCACCAGCGGCGCCTGGATCACCGTCGCCGGGAACACGTCCTCGGTGACCCGGTAGTGGCCGATCCGGCTGGTGAAGGACGCCACGTAGTCCTGGCCCGGCACCACGTCGACCGGGGTCGCGAGCGGGTTGCCGTACTCCGAGGTGATGGTCTGGTCGGCCAACAGGGTGCCGTCGCCGCGCCACAACCGCACCCGGCTCGCGTTCCGGCCCTGCCACGAGGTCCCGATGGCGCCGACCCGCAGCGGCCGGTCGACCCGGAACCTCAGCCCCAGTTCCAGCGGGAAGCTCTCGGAGGTCTCGTACGCGGCGTTCGGGGTGTAGAAGCCGCACGAGTAGCAGCGGACCCACGCCGGTGCGGGCGGGTTCACGCCGACGTACAGCGTCGTGGGCGCGGACACGGCGCCGTACTCGGTGTCGGTGTTGACCCGGCTCACGATCGTGTAGACGCCCGCCTCCTCCGGGGTGAAGGCGTAGGACCACAGCGCCTGGATGATGCCGGTCTCGCCGCCGTACCAGGTGGTGCCGGTCTTGTACCCGTCGCTCCAGGTGGCGCCGCCGTCCACCGAGACCTGGTACTCCGTCAGCGTCGTGTAGGAGTAGCCGACGTAGCCGCCGCCCATGACGAGCACGGGTTCGCCGACCTCGACCCGGCCGTTGGTCGTCGGGGTGTCGATGTGGGACTGCGGCACCGGGTCCGCGGCGTACGCGGTTCCCGAGGCCGGCAGCAGGACGGCGAGCACGGCGGCCAGGACCGCGCGGACGCGCGGGACCGGGATCTTCCCGGGTGACCAGGACATGCGGTTCTCCTCGTGGGTCGAACGACGCGGAGGTACTCCCCCGGCCGTGTGATCGCACGAGGTGACCGTCTCGCTACACAGCGGTGCCAACGGTCCAACGGACGGCACGCGGACAGCCCAACCCGTTGCGGCCGAAGGGTTTCCGGGGCGTGCCGGTGAACGCGGAGCGCGAGCGCGGCGACCGGCCGCCGGGTCGACGGCCGCCCGACCGGTCTCAGTGCGCGAGGTAGGGCGTGATCCCGTAACCGCTGTCGTCCCACGACTCGGTGGGGAACCCGCAGCCGTAGCGGTGGACGCCTGGGTGGGCGGGCAGGATCAGCGGGTTCTGCGCCAGGGTCGCCGGGGACCCACCTCCAGCGGCGTGCCCTCGACCACCTCCTCCGGGATGACGCTCGCCCCGGCGGGGTGGACGGTCTGTCGGGTGCCATGCGGTTCTCCGCGTGGTCGAGCGGACCGGGGCCGTGTGACCGCACGAGGTGATCATCCCGCTGCACACCGATACCCCTTGGGCGTACCGCCGTCGGCCGGGGGCAGGAGTGCGGCTAGGACGTTTTCGGGCTGTAGCGCGGAACGCGGAGCGGAGCGGGGTCGAGGACGGCGCGGGTGTCGGCGGCGTGGTCGTGCCAGCCGCGCTGGTCGCGGCGGAACACCGGGACCACGAACGCGCCGAGCACCACGAGGGCGGCGACGAACAGGTCGACGCCGAACTCCCACCAGGTGTCGAACAGCGGCGAGACGAGCACCGCGAACCCGAACAGGCCGGTGACGCCGAGCAGTTCGCGCAGCGCGATCCGGGCCGGGTCGGCGCGGGTGCCGTCGGTGCGGCGGGTGCGGTAGCGGACGAGCCAGCTGCCCGGGGTCCAGCCGCCGGTCGCGGCCGGCGCCACGATCCGGACCAGGGCCAGGACGGCGAGCGACCACCTCGGGTCGTCGGGCAGCAGCAGCCGGGCGGCGAGGAGCACCGGGAGCAGGTCGACCACGAGGGCGAGGACGCGGCGGGGCACGCTCACCGTGCCGGGCGGCGCGACCGAGGCGTCCTCGTCGGGCAGCGCCGGCACCACGAGCGCGACCGGAGCGACCATCCAGCCGACGAGCGCGCCCGCCGTGTTGGAGATCAGGTCGTCGACGTCGGCGATCCGGTACGGGCACGGGTAGACGCCGAGGTTGCCGGTGTACTGCACGACCTCGACCGCGAGCGACAACCCGAGGCCGATCGCGACCACCGCGAGCGGGCCCTTGCCGTAGGCCTTGCGCAGCACCACGCCCAGCGGGACGAACAGCGCGAGGTTGAACGCCTGCTGGAGGAACGCGCTGGACGTCGCGACCGCCTGGATGCCCGAACGGCCGTAGTACGCCATGTTGTTGCGCATGTCGGTGACCCACTGGAACGGGGTCGTGGACAGCATCGTCTCGCCCCGGCACAGGTCCGCGCGGTCGGGGAACGGCAGGAAGATCAGCGCGAGCGCGACCAGCCCGTAGGCCAGCAGGCCGTAGAGCACCAGCGCGCGCCGGGGCTCGACCCGCCCGAAGCGCCAGTAGTGCAGCGCCACGAGCGGAACCAGGACCAGCGCGCCGATCCCGACGAACGCGAGGAACCCCGTGCGCACGGAGTCCAGGTACGAGCCCAGCATGGCCACCGCTCCCGAGGTGTCGAGTCGAGGGCCAGGTATCCACCGGGCCGCCGGTTCAAACCCCGATTCGCGATCACCGGGCGAAGACCACCTCACCGTCCTGCCGCAGCCGCCCCTCGGCGAGCCCGAGCGCGAGCGCCGCCTCGAACCGCGCGGTGCTCGCGGCCGTGCGCCGACGCACGCCGAACACACCCAGCCCGGCCCGGTGCAGGTCGACCACCCGCCGGCCGCCCGCTTCCCGGGCCGCCGCGACCAGCGCGTTGAGCACCTCGCGCACGGCGATCTGGTCGACGGACCGCTCCACCCCGTCCGGCGTCGGCCGGAAGCCCTGCCACGTCGAGGGATCCAGGGTCGCCGGCCACACGAACCCCTCGGCGTCGCGCGGCAGGTCGGGCACGCAGTCGAGGATCGCGACCCGGCGCGCGTCGCCGACCCGGGACAACCCGAACGCGCCCGCGACCACCTTCACCAGCCGGTCGGGGTGGGTCGGCCCTTCGACGGCCACGACCTCGGCGACCACGTCGGCCACCTGGCGCGCGGCGTTGTCGGCGGGCAGCCGGCGCAGCACGGACGCACTCCCCCGCGCCTCACCGACCCACGGCGTGAACGCGCCGGACGTGGTGGAGGTGGTGGGTGCGGTCGAGGAGGCGGGCTCGGCGGGGGCGGCAGGTGCGGCGGAACTCCTTGAGGTGCGGCGGGAAGCGGCCTTCCGTGCGGTCGGCAGCTCCACCGTCTCGGACTCGGTGGTCGCGAGTTCGGCGGTGTCCGGCTCGACGGTCTCGATCACGGCGGTGTCGATCACGGCGGTGTCGAGGGCGGCCGCGTCGAGGACCGGCGTGTCGAGGACCAGGGTGTCGGCCGCCGGCGGTGCGGGTGCGTTCGGTGGTTCGACGGGCTCGGGCGCGTCGGCGGTCGTGAGGTCGGCCGGCGTGGGGTGGGGCTCGGCCGGCGGTGCGGGCGGGAGTGGGGGCAGTGGTTCGGGGGTGGGTGCCGGGCGGAGGGTGTGGGTTGTGTCCACCAGCGACTTGATCACGCGGTCGCGGTCGGCGAGCCAGTCCGGGAGCCAGACGCGTTCGACGGCAGGCCAGCCCTGGGTGGTGCCGAGCACCTGGAGGGGCAGGCCGTCGCGGTCGGCGGCGGTCAGGCGGGAGGCCCAGGTCGGGCCGTCGAGCAGGACGGCGGTGAGGAGCGTGTCGGGCGCGCTCGGCAGGGACAGCGCCAGGTCCACCGTGAAATCGGAGAGGCCCACCGCCGTGCGCACCACCACACCGTGGGCGCGCAACGCTTCCGCGACCTCCTCGCGGTGCCGGTCGACGGTCGGGCGGCGGGTCGGGCGGGGTAGCGCGCGGGTGCCGTGCGCGGCCAGTTCCAGGTACGTGCGCAGGTGCTTCACCCCCACCGACGACGTCTCCTCGGCGCGCAGGTCCGCCGGGTCGAAGCTGGAGAACACCACGACCTGGCGGCGCGCGCGGGTGATCGCGACGTTGAGCCGGCGTTCGCCGCCCGCCTGGTTGAGCGGGCCGAAGTTCAGCGGCAGCACCCCGCGGTCGTCGACCGAGAACGCCGTGGAGAACAGGATCACGTCGCGCTCGTCGCCCTGCACGTTCTCCAGGTTCTTCACGAACAGCCCGTCCGGGTCCTCCAGCGCCTCCAGGATCCGGGGGTCCTCGGTCTCCCACAGCAGTTCCTCGACCAGCGTCCGCTGCTGCCGGTTGAACGTCACCACGCCCAGCGACGGCACGCCCGCGTCGAACCGCCGCCGCACCTCGGCCACCACGGCCGCCGCCTCGACGGGGTTGGTGCGCAGCCCCGGACCCGAGCGGTGGAAGCGGCCGTCGACGCGGACGAACGAGATCGCGCCGCCGGATCGGGGCGCGGGGAACGAGGACAGGCCGCCCTCGTAGTAGTGGTGGTTGCTGAACGCGATCAGCGACTCGTCGCGGCTGCGGTAGTGCCACGTCAGCCGCCGCCTGCCCACCCGGGCCTGGACGCACTCGGTGAGGATCGACTCCTCGTCGTCGCCCTCCTCGTCCTCGTCGGAGAAGGCGCTCTCCGCGAACGACGTCGGCGGCATCTGCTTGCTGTCGCCCACGACCACGACCGACCGCGCCCGACCCATCGCGCCGACCGCGTCGGCCACCCGCACCTGGGACGCTTCGTCGAACACCACGATGTCGAACAGCCCGGCGGTGGCCGGGAAGAACCGGGCCACCGAGTCCGGGCTCACCAGCACGCACGGCAGCGCCTCGGTGATCAGGTCGCCGTACCGGGTCATCAGCTCGCGCACGCGCAAGCCGCCGCGCTGCCGACCGACCTGCCGGGACAGCTCGCCGACCCGACCGCCCGCGACCCTCGGGTCGAACGAGCGGGCCGCCAGCACCTGCTGCGGCAACGCGGTCAGCAGGTGCTCCCGCACCGCGCCGGTGGCGTCCAGGTACCGGGAGATGGCGCGTTCGTGCCGCGCGGCGTCGAACGCGTCGAGCCCGGTGGCCGACCGCCGCTCGGCCACCGACGACACGGCGAGCCCGAGCTCGAACGAGCGCACCGCGTCGTCCACGTCGACCGCGCCGTCGAGCACCAGCCGCCGCACGTCGTCCAACCCGGTGCCGCGCAACGGTTCCACGTGCGCGAGCAGGGCGGCGAAGTGCCGGCGCGAGTCCGACCCGCGCCCTTCCACGGTGTCCCACCACCGGCGCAGGACACCCCGCTCGCCCGCCCACTCGGTCAGCCGGGTGCCGGGCGTGCCCGCCAGGTCGGCCAACGCCGTCGCGGCCTCGGCCAGGTCGGCCGGGGTGACGCCGGCGAGCACCACCTCGCGCAACCCGGCGGCGAGCGGCCTGCTCGGCTCGAGCGCGGCCGCCCACGCGCGGACCAGCCCGACCCGCCGTTCCACGGCCTGGGGCCCGGTGAACGGGTTCCAGTCGCGCGGCGCGGTCAAGCCCGGCACCGCGGCGATCCGGGCGGCCAGCCGGTCGACGTCCTCGCGCAGCGCGACGAGCGCCGCCGTCACCTCGGGCACCCGCCTGGGTTTGACCTCGGCCTCCGGGCGCAGCACGGCGGCCAGCCGGTCGCGCACCGCGGTGAGCCGGGAGCGCCTGCCGAAGAACCCGGAGGACGCCGCCGCCAGCGCGGCCGTGTGCAGCTCGCCGACCGGGAGGTCCAGCGCGGCCGGGGTGACCGGGCCGAGCGCGGGGTGCGCGGCCCGGACGAAGTCCGCGACCTCGTCCAGCACCGCGCGCGCCGCCTGGTCCCAGCGCGGCGTGCGGACCTCGTCCAGCACGGTCAGCGGCAACCCGGAGGCGCGCAGGTCCGCCGCCAGCCTCAGGTCGTCCGGCCCGTGCACGGCCGCCAGGAACGCGGGCACGCCGCCCAGCCGCGACACGGCCTTCTCCAGCCGCCGCACGTCGACGTCCAGCGGTCGGTCGAGGAAACCCCACGGGTGGTCCGGCCGGGGCCGGGCCGGGTGGGCGAGGTCCGGCAGTTCGGCGAACAGCCGGCGCAGCGCGGGCAGTGACTCCTCGGCCACCGGCGGCACGGGCAGCGCGCGCACCTCGGGGTCGATCGCCAACTCCGCGTCCCGCGCCGAGTACAGCGACAACCCGGCCGCGTTGCGCTCGTGCAGCGAGTAGGCGTACCGGGTCAGCGTGCGCCTGGCCGCCCGCAGGTCGTCCAGCGACGCGGCCAGACCCGGCCGGTCGCTCGCGGCGGTGTGCTCCAGCGCCCGCTTGACGCGCGCCTTGACCTCGACCGGGCTGCTGCCCTTGTCGTGCAGGTCGAGGCACAGCGGGCCCATGCCGATCGCGTCGAGCCGGCGGCGCACCACGTCCAGCGCGGCGCGCTTCTCGGCGACGAACAGCACCCGCCTGCCCTCCGCGACGGCGTGCGCGAGCAGGTTGGTGATGGTTTGCGACTTGCCGGTGCCGGGCGGGCCCTCCAGCACGAACGTGCGACCGGCGACGGCCTCGGCGACGGCGGTGAGCTGGGAGCCGTCGGCGGGCACCGGGCACCGCTCGGCCAACTCCTCCAGGTCCGGCACCAGCGGCACGGCCACCGGGTCGACGAACGCCTCCGCGGGCGCGTGCACGAGGTGGCGCACCAGCGGGTTCTCCGCGAACGTCGCCCAGTTCTCGTCCAGGTCCTTCCACAGCCGGAACTTCGCGAACTGGAGCACGGCCAGCTCGGCGGTCGGCTCGACCCGGTAGGGCAGGCCGCGCTCGGCGACGGCGGCGCGGGTCGCCCGGAACACCTCGTTCAGGTCGACGCCCGCGCCGTCGGAGGTCGGCTCGGCCAGCTCCGGGACGTCCAGGCCGTGCACCTGGCGCAGCTTCTCGACCAGGCAGTAGTTCGGGGTGGACGTGCCGGCCGCGTCGAGCGCGAGCCGGTACCCGCCGCCGCGCGCGGCCGGGCTGAGCACCACCGGCACCAGCACCAGCGGCGAGCGCAGCGCGCGGCCCTCGAGCTCCCACACCAGCGAGCCGAGCGCGAGGTACAGGTTGTTCGCGCCCGTCTCCTCCACGATCGTGCGCGCCTTGTGCGCCAGCCCGCGCAGCCGGCCCGGGTACCCGCCGGCGGTGACGTCCGCGTACACCGCGCGCCGGGTGTCCAGCAGGTCGGCGAGTTGGGCGGCGGGCAGGTCGCGGCCGGCCTTCACGCCGCGCTCGCGGTCGAGGGCGGTGAGGTCGTCCGACGGCCGCAGGGTGACCGAAACCCCTTGGTGCAGCACGTCTTCCAGCTTGGCCAGGTGCGCCTCCGGCACCGCGAGCGCCAACCCGGACCGCTCGGTGGAGTTGATCAGCCGGTTGCGCAGGCTCAGGTCCAGCAGCGCGTTCTTCCACCGGGTGACCCTGGCGGGCGCGGCCGGGCGGGTGGTGGGCGCGTCGGGCGTCGGCGCGGCCTCGACCGCCGGCCGCGCGACCGGCGGGGTGTAGACGGTGAACCGCACGGTGCCGTCGGCGGTCACCGAGCGGGCGGGCAGCGGCAGCACCCGGTCGCGCCGGGCCTGGTGCACGTCGGTGACGCCGACGACGTCGTCCAGCGGGCCCGCCAGGTGGTCGCGGTAGGGCGCGCGGCGGGCCTCGGCGAACGTGCCGCCGGTGACCAGGCTGCTCTCCAGCAGCGCCAACTGGCCGAGGTCGACCCGGTTGACCAGGTCGACCACGTCGGTGTGCGCGGCGCCGCCGGGCGAGGTCTCCTCGCGCCAGTAGCCCAGGAACACGTGACCGCGCACGACCCACAGCTGCGGCCGGATGCCGACGTGCTCCAGCGCGGCCGCCAGCAGCACCGCGGCGTCCAGACCGGTGGCCACGTGCCCGTCGAGCACCTCGCCGGGCGTGCGCACCAGTTGGCCCGCCTCGGCCCGGCCGGCCGCCTCGACGTACCGGATCCCGTGCTCCCGCGCGGCTTCGAACACCGCCTTGACGATCTCGTCCACCCGGTCGGGGCCCGCCTGGTAGCCCTGCATCGCGGCGCTGCCGGTGCCGGTGGCCAGCACCTCGGCCGCGTCCGCGACCAGCGCGGCGACCGCCGGGTCGTTCGGCAGCACGTGCGCCGCCAGCATCTCCAGGCCCAGCGACACCGGTTCGGCCGACCACTGGCGCGCGGCGAGGACGCGGACCCGGGTGGTGTGCTCGGCGACCACCTCGCCCGCCACCGCGAGCCGCACCACGACCGAGCCCGGCCGCTCCTCCTCCACGGCGAGCATCGCGGCCGGGTCGAGCCGCACGGGCACGTCGGTCAGGACGACCGGCTCACCGGCGACGAGGTCGAGCCCGACGGACCACGGTGTGCTCAGCGGCCCGGCCTCGTCCGCGACCAGCACGGTCAACTCGGCGCCCCGCGCGTCCGGCCCGCCGGCCACCACGACCCGCCCGATCACCCGGACGTCGTTGTGCGCCATGGCATGGCTGACGACAGGCACCGCCTCGACGTCGACCGTCCACTCCACCGCTCGCTCCCCTCGCCACCGCTCCGCCACGGGGCGGCCGGACACCACAGTGCCGGCTGGGTACGACAGTTCCGGAGGCGGGCACGGTGGGACCGGTCACAGTGGACGTCGGGACGCGGGGCGCGGCGGCGGAAAGTGAGCAGCCCTAACAGGAACGCGGTGTCGCGGTCACACCTCGGCGAGCCGCCCGCGCAGGCCCTCGACCAGCCGGGAGACCCACCCGGCCGGGTCGTCGGTGCGGGCGCTGAGCCACACCTGCCCGACGCCGAGCCCGGCGTAGGCCTCCATCTCGGCGAGGAACACGTCCGGCTCGCCGACCGCGTCGCCGTTCCACAGGATGGTCTTCTCGATCTCCGCCGGGTCGCGACCCTCGGCCGCGCAGTGCCCGTTCAGCACCTCGATCTTGCGGCCGACCTCCTCGACGCCGGCGCTGAACAGGTTGCACGCGTCGCCGTACTTCGCGACCAGCCGCAGCGTCTTCTTCTCACCCATGCCGCCGATGAGCACGCGCGGGTGGGGCCTGCCGATCGGCTGCGGCACGTTGCGCGTTTCGGCCAACCGGTAGTGCTTGCCCTCGAACGGGCCGTCGTCGTCGCTCCACATCTGCCGGCAGATCAGCAGCGCCTCCTCCAGCCGCTCGAACCGCTCGGCCACCGGCGGGTAGGGCACGCCGAGGCCGTGGTGCTCGCGCTCGTACCAGGCCGCGCCGAGGCCGAGCAGCGCGCGCCCGCCGGAGAGCACGTCCAGCGTGGTGACGATCTTGGCCAGCAGCCCGGGGTGCCGGTAGGTGACGCCGCTGACCAGCGTGCCGAGGGTGATCCGCTCGGTGAGCGCGGCGACGTAGCCCAGCGCGGTGTACCCCTCCAGCATGGGCTCGGCCGGGCCGCCCATGGGCTCCATCTGGAAGTAGTGGTCCATCACGGTGAAGGTGGCGCACCCGCCGGCCTCGGCGGCCCGCGCCGTGTCGCCGAGCGCGCGGGCCAGGGTGTCCGGTGAACCGGGGAGGCTGAAGTTCGGGAAGTGGACGGCGAGTTTCACGAAGTCCTCCTGGAGCGACGGCGCGCACGGCCGGGCGCGCGCTCCCACTATCGCCGACGCGGGCACGGACCGCTCCCCCGGGATGCCGGAGCAGGTCCAGGTCCGCCACACCGTCCCAAGTGGACGGTCCACTCGGCGGGTTCCGCGCGCCCGGGCCGTGCTGCCGGGCCGGCGGCCCCGACGGGGAGGTGACCGCACAGGAGGCTCCGGACGATCGCGCCGACCGCCGCGCTGTGCACGGCGACGTCTTCGAGTTCCTCGAGCCCGCCGGTTCGGCGCGGTGCGAGGGGCTCGGGGTCGACCGGCCCGGGGTGGTGCGCGACAACGCGACGCGGTGGTTCGCGGGTGCCGATCTCCTCGACGCACCGGGTGGACGACCCGAGGTGGGGCGACACCAGGGCGGAGGTCGACCGAGGTATGCGCACCTGCGGATATTCATACCGTGGTTGAGCCGCAGATACGGCGGTGAATCGCTCTACTGGTGGCTTCTGCGGAACCGGGCGACCGGCCTACCGTGTACCCGTGGACGCGAATCCCCGCACGCTCGGCGTCGAGGTGCCGGCACAGCGGCCGGCGTTGAAAGCCGACGAACTGCTGGTCACCGGCGACATCGGCGGCGACTGGGTGATCGCGACACCCGACCTGCACGCCCACGCGCGGGACCCGGTCGACGTGCGGTACGTGACCAACCGGTGCGACGAGGTCCACCATGTCCAGGGCGTGCCGCTCGCCGACCTGCTCGGCCGGCTGGACCTGCGGGTGGAGCCCGGGCACAAGATGGACCGGCTGAACTTCGTGGTGCTCGCCCACTCCGAGGACGGCTACCGGGTGGTGCTGTCGCTGGCCGAGGTGGACCCGGAGTTCGGCGGGTGCTCGGCGATCCTCGCGACCCGGTACAACGGGCGACTGCTGACCCGACCGACACTGGTCACCCCGCGCGACGCCCGGTCGAGCCGGTACGTGCGCGGGGTGTGTCTGTTGCGGGTGACCCGGGTTTAGCGGGTGCCGAAGTTCTGGGTCCAGTAGGCGCGGCCCTTGGTGTCGGTGGTGTAGGCGACACCGAGGTCCTTGTAGCCGCAGTTGAGCAGGTTG
>NZ_JBFAEO010000091.1:0-12346 GCF_040642015.1 Actinosynnema sp. NPDC020468 | reverse complement strand
ACCCAGGTTCCCGTTCATCACCGCGGTGTGCTCAACCCATCTCACCCACGCCGCCGTGGCCCCACCCGCGCCGGCCGCCCCGATTCGGCCGGGTGCCCGCAGTCCTACCGCGCCGTGTGGCCACACGGCGTCAGAAGGGCCAGTTCGGCCAGCGGGTGTCTGCGGTCCTACTGTGCCGTGTTGCCACACGCGTCCAACGCACGGTTCGCCAGGTAGGCGCAGTCCTACTGCGCCGTGTCGCCACACGCGCCAGACGGGCCGGTTCGGCCGACAGCCTTGCCGCTCCCGCTGCCGCGCCGGCCATTCGTACCGAGCACGCCGCTCAGCCCGACGGCCCGCACTCGTGTCCCGCCGTGTGGCCACACGCGCCAGACGCACCGGCTCGGCCGGGCGCGCGCAGTCGTACAACGCCGTGTGGCGACACGCGCCAGACGGGCCGGTTCGGCCGACGGGCGCCCGCAGTCCTACCGCGCCGTGTCGCCACACACGCCAGACGGGCCAGTTCGGCCGACGGGTGCCCGCAGTCCTACCGCGCCGTGTGGCCACACGGCGTCAGAAGGGCCGGTTCGGCCGGCGGGTGCCCGCGGTCCTACCGCGCCGTGTTGCCACACGCGTCCAACGCACGGTTCGCCAGGTAGGCACAGTCCTACTGCGCCGTGTCGCCACACGCGCCAGACGCCTCGATTCGGCCGGCAGCCGCGCCGCCCCGCTGCGGCGCCGGCCACTCGCGCCGAGCACCCCGCTCAGCCCAGCAGCCCGCAGTCATGTCCCGCCGTGCGGCCACACGCGCCAGCTCGGCCAGGCGCGGGCAGTCGTACAACGCCGTGTAGCCACACGCATCCAACGCACCAGCTCGGCCGACAGCCTCGCCGCCCCCGCTACCGCGCCGGCCACCCGCGCCGAGCACCCCGCTCAGCCCAGCGGCCTGCGATCGTGTCCCGCCGTGTGGCCACACGCGCCAGAAGCGTCGGTGTCGACCCGAGGCACCGCCACCCGCGGTCACCGTGCTCAGGCCCCCGCGTCGGGTGCACCAGCCCGACCCCGCGCGGCTAGCGGTGGATCGCGCCGACCGTTTCGGTGAGTCGTTCGCCGCGGCCGCCCCAGCGCAGGGCGATCACCTCGGCCGCGATCGACACGGCCGTCTCCTCCGGCGTGCGGGCGCCCAGGTCGAGTCCGATGGGTGAGGACAGGCGGGCCAGCGCGTTCTCCTCCACGCCTGCCTCGCGCAGCCGGCGCAGGCGGTCGTCGTGGGTGCGGCGGGAACCCATCGCGCCCACGTAGCCGAGGTCGAGGCGCAGCGCCACCTCCAGCAGCGGCACGTCGAACTTCGGGTCGTGGGTCAGCACGGCGACCACCGTGCGCTCGTCCACGCGACCCAGGTCGGCCTGCGCGGCGAGGTAGCGGTGCGGCCAGTCCACGACCACCTCGTCCGCGTCCGGGAAGCGGCTCCTCGTCGCGAACACCGGGCGCGCGTCGCACACCGTGACGCGGTAGCCGAGGAACGAGCCGAGCCTCGCCATCGCGGCCGCGAAGTCGATGGCGCCGAACACCAGCAGGCGCGGCGGCGGTTCGAACGAGTTCACGAACACCGCCAGGCCCTCGCCGCGGCGCTGCCCGTCCGGTCCGTAGTGGAGGGTGCCGCTGCGGCCGGTGGCGAGCAGCCCGCGCGCGTCGTCCGCGACCGCGTCCCGCGCCCGGTCCGACGGCAGGTCGCCCGCGACCCGGTCCGGCCACACGACGAGCCGCCGGCCGACCCACTCGGGGTGCTCCACGACGGTCGCGACGGCCACCGGCTCCTCCGCGTGCACCGACTTCACCACGTCCGCGAGCTGCGGGAACGTCGCCGCGGACACCGCCTCCACGTAGATGTCGAGGATCCCGCCGCAGGTCAACCCGACCGCGAACGCGTCGTCGTCGCTGACCCCGTACCGCTGGAGCACCGGTGTCGCGTCCTCGACCACCCGCCGGGCCAGGTCGTACACCGCGCCCTCGACACACCCGCCGGACACGCTGCCGACCACGGTCCCGTCCGCGCCGACGAGCATCGACGCGCCGGGCGGGCGGGGAGCGGAGCTGAACGTCGCGACGACCGTGCCGACGCCGACGGTTTCCCCACCGTCGACGCGTCGGACCAGCTCGGCCAGAACATCACGCAAGTCGGACCTCTTCCAGGGGCGACGGGCCTACCCGCTGGATTGTCCGCACGCCACGGCCGAACGGGTGGGTCCGCCCGGCGCGCGACTTCGGGTGTCCGCGCGCCCGACCACCCGGCGGCACCGCGCGGACCGCGTGCCGGGATTCCCGACGGGGACCGGTCATCCCACGATCGTGCACCTCCGGGGCGGTGCGCGCACGGGATCGGGGGCGGGCACGGGATCGGGGAGCACCCCGAGTACCCGGGTCCGGGTGAAGTCAGGGTGTGGCCCCGATGTGTGCCGGCCCGCCGCGGAGCACTCTTGAGCCATGACGAACGACGTGCTCGGCCAGGCAACCGACAAGGTCAAGAAGCTCCGCCGCAGCCGGAACGACCGGATGGTCGCGGGCGTGTGCGGCGGGGTCGCCCAGCTTCTCGGAGTGGATGCCGCGCTGCTGCGCATCGTGCTCGTCGCCGCGACCCTCTTCGGGTTCGGCACGGGCGCGCTGCTCTACCTCGCGGCGTGGATCCTCGTGCCCGAGGAGGCCTGAGTTCACCTCGGGTGACCGGGGACGAGGGGGAGCGTCTGCCACGGGTGGGGACCGGTGAGGGGCCGGTACTCGACGCCCAGCGCGTCCAACCGCGGCAGGTGGTGCCCGGTCAGCCGGCGGGTGAACTCGTCGAGGTCACGGGGAGAGGGGCTCCACACGACCTCGGCGAAGGCGCACAACCGGGGGAAGGCGGCGTAGTCCAGCCGCCTGGCGGAGTCCAGGTGCTCGGTCCACAGGTTCGCCTGCGCGCCGAGCACCCGGTCCGCCGCCTTCGGCTCGTAGGCGTGGACGTCCGCGAGCGTGGTGACGGTGCCGACGGGGATCGGTTCGTCCGGGTGGTCGGACTGCCGGTAGTCCAGGTACACGTGTTCCTCGGGGCACATGACGACGTCGTGACCTCGTTCCAGGGCGCGGAGTCCGGCGTCCTCGCCGCGCCACGACGCCACGATCGTCCCGACCGGCAGGGGTCCCGCGTCCAACACCTCGTCCCAGCCGAACGGTCGCCGGCCGCGGCGCACCAGGTGTTGCGCGATGCGCCGGACGAACCGGCCGTCGCCGCCCTCGGCCTCGTCGCCGCCCAGACCGATCACCTCGCCCGGGAACACGTCCAGCAGCTCGTCGAACACGTGCCGGTAGAAGTCCACAGTGGACTCGTCGGCCTTGAGGGCGTTGGGGTTCACGCCCCAGTCGGTCCAGATGCCGCCGGCCTCGACACCGAGTTCCGGGTAGGCGGCGACGGCCGCCTGGCTGTGCCCCGGCACGTCGATCTCCGGGATCACCGTGATGTGCCGCCGCGCCGCGTAGGCGACGAGTTCGCGCAGGTCGTCCTGGGTGTAGTAGCCGCCGTGCGGCCGACCGGTCATGCCGCCGTGCCGCCGGTCGCCGTGCCGCGACGACGGCCGCCAGCCGCCCACCTCGTGCAACCGGGGGTAGCGCTTGCACTCGAACCGCCAGCCCTGGTCGTCGGTGAGGTGCAGGTGCAGCACGTTGAGCTTGTGCGCGGCCAGCAGGTCGACGTACCGGAGCAGGTCGTGCTTGGGCAGGAAGTGCCGCGCCACGTCGATCATGCAGCCGCGCCAGGCGAACCGGGGGTGGTCCTCGACCACGCACACCGGCAGCGTCACCGAACTCGGTGGCACGGCGCGGAACGCGGCCGGCCCGCTGAGCTGCCGCACCGTCTGCCGCGCGTAGAACTCGCCCGCCTCGTCGGCGGCCTCGATCACGACGCCGTCGGTCGACACGGTCAGCCGGTAGCCCTCGGGCGGGCCGTCGTACGGCCGCACCTCCACGTCGCCCGCGAAGACGACCTCGCCCTCACCGCGTTCGAAGGACACCGGTCTCGGTACCAGGTTCACGACTTCACCGCCCCTGCCAGGCCCGCCACCAGCCGTCGCTGCACGAGCACGAAGAACACCAGCACCGGGATCGTCATCAGCGTCGAGCCGGCCATGATCGCACCCCAGTCGTTGTCGTCGGGTTTGACGAACACCTGAAGCGCCAGCGGCAGCGTCTGGTTCTCCGCCGCCGAGATGATGAACGTCTTCGCGAACAGGAAGTCGTTCCACGCGTGGATGAACGACAGCACGCTGGTGGCCACCAGACCCGGAGCCACCAGCGGGAACAGCACCTGCCACAGGAACCGGAAGCGCGACGCACCGTCCAAAGTGGCCGCTTCCTCCAGCTCGACCGGCACCGCCGCGACGAAGCCGCGCAGCATCCAGATCGCGAACGGCAGGCTGAACGCCAGGTGCACCAGCACGAGCGAGCCCAGGTGGTTCAACCCGAACGCCGGCGCCACGTCCCGCACCGACTTCATCATGAAGAACAGCGGGATGGTCAGCGCCTCGACCGGCACCATCTGCACCACCAGGAGCATGACCAGCAACGTGGTCCGGCTGCGGAACCGGAACCGGGTCAGCGCGGTGGCCGCCAGGAACGAGATCAGCAGGCTCAGCAGCACCACCGACACCGCCACGACCAGGCTGTTGCCCAGGTAGCGCCCGAAGTTCTGCACCGTGAGCGCGCGGGTGAAGCTGTCGAGCGACGGCGCGAGCGTCCACGGCCGCGGGTGCGCCGAGGAGATCTCGGCCTGCGGCTTGAACGCCGTCAGCACCATCCAGTACAGCGGGAACGCCACCACCGCCGCCACGACGACGGTGACGGCCTCCGCGATGCCCCGCCTCACAGCTGCTCACCCGACTTCCTCAGCGCCCGCAGGTACCCGAGCGTGACGACCAGCAACAACACCGTCATGACCACGCCGATGGCCGCGCCCAGGCCGTACTCCGAGGCGGCGAACGCCTGCTGGTAGGCGTAGACGTTGAGCACCAGGTTGCGCCCGGCGATGCCGCCGCCGTTGGTCATCACGTAGATCTGGGTGAACACCTTGAAGTCCCAGATGATCGACTGGATCGTGACGACGATCAGCAAGGGCCGCAACAGGGGCAGCATGACCGACCGCGCGGTGCGGAAGGCGGACGCGCCGTCGAGCGCGGCCGCCTCCAGCACCTCGACCGGGATCGCCTTGATGCCCGCGTACAGGGTCACCAGGACGAACGGGAACGAGCACCAGATCACCTGCGCCGCGACGAGCCCGAACGCCACCCACCGGTCGAAGGTCCAGGAGAACCCGGTGGTGCCGAGCACCTCGTTGACGAAGCCCAGGTTGGCGTCGAACAGGAACAGCCAGATGGTGGAGCCCGCGACGGTCGGGGTCGCCCACGCGCCGAGCGCGGCCAGGAACAGCGTGGTCCGCGCCCAGGTGCGGACCCTGGTGGCCAGCACGGCGAGCGCCGCGCCGACCACCAGCGTGCCGATCACGCACACCGCCGCGAACCCGAGGGTTTGCCCGAGGACGGTCCAGAACTTCTGCTCCCCCAACAGGTTCGCGTAGTTCTCCAGCCCCAGGAAGGTCAGCGGCGCGCCACCGCTGACCTGCTCCTGGCCGTAGTCGAACAGGGAGATCAGCACGAGCTGGTAGATCGGGTAGCCCATCAACCCGACCAGCACCAGCAGGGCCGGGGCGAGGTAGGCGTACGCGATCCGCCCGTCGCCCCTGGTGGTCCGCATCACGAGCCGAACGCGGAGTTCATCGCGTCGGACGCCTTCTTGGCCGCCGTGTCCAGGTCACTCGCCTTGGTGGCCACTTCCTGGAGCAGCGTCGGCAGCACGGCCTGGGCGTCGATCTTGGCCCAGTTCGGCGTCACCGGCACGAACTTCGTGCCCGCGTTGAGGGTTTTGATGAACGGGTCGAGCACCGGGTTCGCCTTGGCGACCTCGTTCTGCACGTCGCCGAACGTCGGCAGGTTGCCCATCGCCTCGAACATCTTGCGCTGGTAGTCCTTGCCGCCCAGCAGCTGGACGAACTGGTTGGCCAGCGTCTTGCGCTCGCTGCCCTTCATCACGCCGAGCAGGTTGCCGCCGGAGAACGCGGGCGCGATCGAGCCGGAGGTCCTGCCCGGCAACGGGACGACGCCGTACTTGCCGGCCGCGCTGGACGCGTCGACGGACTTGCGGTTGAAGTCGCCGCCGACGACCATGGCCGCCTTGCCGGCCCGGAACGCCTCGACGCTCGCGTCGCCGCCGTTGCCCGCGCACTGGGCCGGCGGGCAGATGTCGTCGGCGATCAGCTCGGTGTACTGCTTCAGACCGGCCTTGGCCTCGGCTCCGTCGATGGTGGCGACGTACTTGGCGCCGTCCTTGCGGGCGATGTCGCCGCCGTTGGCCCAGACGAACGGCATCGCGGCGTAGGTGTACTTGCCACCGGCCGAGATCCCGAGCAGGTCCGGCTTCGCCGCCCGGATCCGCCGCGCCAGCGGCGCGATCTCGTCGAGCGTCGTCGGCGGCTTCAGGCCGAGCTCGGTGAACACGTCGGTGCGGTAGTAGAGCGCGCGGATGCCGACGTACCACGGGACCCCGTAGACCTTGCCGTCCACCTTGCCGGTGTCCAGCACGGCGGGCAGCAGGTCCTTGGCGTCGCCCCACTTCGCCAGGTCGAGGTCGGCGAACCCGCCGCCCGCGACGTAGCCCGCGAGGTCCGTGTTGCCGAACTCGGCCACGTCCGGAGCGCTCTTCGGGTCGCTGAACGCGGCCTTGAAGCGCTCCGCGCGGGTTTGCACCTGGATGTACTGCACGTCGACCGTGACGCCCTGGTGGGCGTTCTGGAACTCGGTCACCGCCTCCTTGACGACGGCTTCCTTGGGGCCCCGGTTGACCTCGTCGAACAGCCAGACCCGGAGCTGACCGGTCTGCTCATCCGTGCCCGACGACGTCGGGCCGGACTGGACGGGCGCGCACCCGGCCAGCACGGCGACACCGACAGCGGCGACAGCCACAGCGAACCGCATCTCGTTGACCCCCTTCTGCGTTGCGTGATGTGCAACGGCTATTTCATGGGAAGCAACGGGGATGCTAATGTCCGGATCTGCAAGCGGTCTAGACCAGATTCGCCCAGGTCCGGACGGCGTCGGCGGACACCGGGGCGTCCCATCCGCCTGGGCGCACGGCGCTCCCGACGTGGAACCCGGTCACCCCGGCGGCCTTCAACAACCCCACGTGCTCCTGCTTGAGCCCGCCGCCGACGAGCAGCGCCGGCCCGTCGTCCCGCTTGGCGAGCCGCTCCAGCACACCGATCCCGTCGGCCACCCCGCGCGCGCTGCCGGCCGCGAGCACCGTGTCACAGCCCAGCGCGGCCACCACGTCCCACGAGGCCTCGGGGTCGACCGAGTTGTCCAGCGCCCGGTGGAACGTCCACGCGGCGCCGTCGAGCGCCGCGACCACGGCCCGGCAGACCTCCTCGTCCACCCGCGCGCCGGCGTCGAGGAACCCGAGCACGAACTCGGACGCGCCCGCCTCCCGCAACCGTCCGGCCGCGCGGCGCAACCCGTCGAGGTCGCCCGGGGCGAACCCGGCGGCGTCCCGCAGCATCACCCGGACCGGCAGGTCCGTGGCGGCCAGCACCTCGCGGAGGGTGCCGACGGACGGGGTGAGCCCGTCCGAGGCCATGTCCGCGACCAACTCCAACCGATGCGCCCCGCCGGCCTGCGCGGCCTCGGCGTCGACGGCGTCAAGAGCGATGACTTCCAGCATGGTCTAGACCATAACCGCCGGTGGCCGGCGCACCACCCCCGACCGGAGCGGGTCACGAGCCGTAGCAGACGAACGGCCGGCGCAGCGGGTCCACCGCCGTCGCCTCGGCCAGCGCGGTGGCGGCCGGGGTGCCGGCGGCCAACTGCTTGTGGAACGTCTCCATGGTCACCGCCGCCGAGTGGTCGCCCACCCGGTTCACCGCGGCCACCACGGTGTGCGAGCCGGACGCGAGCAGCGCGCCGGCGAACCCGAGCGCCTCGTCACCCGGCCGGATGTGGCTCAACGCCAACGAGCACGCCGCCAGGACCACCGTCTCCGGCGCGCGCGACAACCGCGCCGTCTCGTGCGCGAACAGCGAGCCGTCGTACAGCTCCAGCCGCGAGAACAGGGCGTTGTCGGCCACGTGCGCGCCGTGCGCCGCGATGTGCGCCAGCCGCGCACCGTCCAAAGCGGACAGCACGTCGGCCACCGTCGACGGCACCGCGGCCGTCGGGTAGATCGACCGCAGGCCGCGCACCTCGCCCAGCGCCTCCGGCAGGTCGGGACCGCCCACCAGCGCCACCCTGGTCGCGGAGCGGACACCGCCGGAGGCGGTCAACCACGCCGTCGCGGACGGCGTCACCACCACCGACCGGCCGCGCAGCGACGGCAGCGCGCCCCACGGCACCGCGTACAGGTCGCCGGTCGGCACCACGACCAGGTCCCGCGCGCCGACCAGGTCGAACACCGGCGCCAACAACTCGTCCAACGCCCGCGCCCGCCGGGACGCGGACGCCGTCACGGCCGCCACCAGCGGCGGTGGCAGGTGGTCGGGCGCCAGCACGTCCAGGTCCGCGTGCAGCACCCTGGCCAGCTCGAACAGCTCCGCCGCCGGGCCGAGCCGGACCAGTGTCGCCCGGCCCGCGACCACCGCCACCGCGGACAACCCGTCCACGCCCGCGACGAAGCTGACCATCGCCCGCTCGCCCAGCGCCTCGGCCACGTCGGCGAACGACGCCACCGGCCGCGGCCTGCCCCACACCGACGTGTGCCAGCCGAGCCGGGTGATCTCCCGCTGCAACTCCTCGAACCGCGACGACAGCTCCTCGACCGGCCGACCCTCCAGCCGGGCCGCCTGCACCGCGCGGGACACCGTCCGCAGCTCCGCCACCCGGCGCGCCAGCTCGGGGTTGTCGATCGCGGGCAGCGGCTCGTACCGGTACACCTGCGCGCGGGTCCGCTCCAGCCAGTCGAACGCGGCACGCGCGTCGCCGCACGACGACAGCACCAGCCCGACCGCCTTCTCCCCCAGCTCGCGCCCGTGCACGGCGGTGCCGGACAACAGGTCGAGCCCGCCCATCCGGTCCCGCACCCGACCCAGCTCGGCCAACCCGGCCGACGCCTCGTCCAGCGCGTCCAGCGGCCGTCCCTCGACCACCGCCAGCTCGAACCGGCACAGCCGCAACAGCATCCGGTGGTCGATCGGCGTGATCGGGCCGGGCAGCGGCACCTGGTCGAGCAGGGCGCGGGCCTGGGCGGGCGCGCCGCGCGCCGACGCCATCCGGGCCGCGAGCATGGTCGCGAGCGCCGCCTCGTCGGCCAACCCCACCGCGTCCAACCGCGCCGACAGCCGCACCGCGCGGGCCGGTGTCGCGGTCCGCGCGCTGACGCCCACCTCGGCGCGCATCCGGGTCAACGCGGCCAGCTCGGCCCACGAGGTGCTGCCCCTCCTGGTGAACCGACGACCGGCCCTGGTCGCCAACTCCCGGGCCAGGCCCGGGTCGCCCTGCACCAGCGCGGCCGCCGCGCGCGCCAGCTCGGCCTCGGCCAGGTCCTGCCCGACCCGCCGCTTGCGCAGCACGCCCAACGCCTCGTCCAGGTGCTGGGCCGCCTCGTCGGCGAGCCCGGCCGCGAGCAGCGTGCGGGCCTGGTCGATGCGCACCCGGTGCACCAGGTCCGGCGCGAGCGCGCCGAACTCCCGGACGGTCTCCTCGTAGCGGCGCAACGCCGTCGGCACGTCGCCGGTCAGCTGCGCGATGTCGCCGAGGTTGTGCAGCGCCTTGGCCTTCATCAGCGGCAGGTCGTCCGCCTCGGCCAGCGCGATGGTGCGCCGCATGTCGCGTTCGGCGTCCTCGAGCAGCCCGAACGCGATGCTGGTGAGACCGCGGTTGACCAGGTTGCCCGCGAGGCTCTGGGTCGGCACCGCGCCCGCCGCGTACCCGGCCTCCAGCTCGGCGATGCCCGCGTCGTAGAGCGCCAGCGCCTCGGCGGTGCGGCCGGCGCGGTGCAGCACGAGCGCCTGCTGGCACTTGATCACCGGCGCCAGGTTGGTCTTCACGTCGCCGTCGGGCAGCACGGACACCAGATCGGTCGCCGTGCCCAGGTGCGCGAGCCCGTCGGCGACGGACACCGTCTCCGCCTCGCCGTAGGACAGCGTGATCAGGATCCGGATGCGGACCGTGGTCGCCTCGACGTCACCGGAGGTCACCGGGAGCGCGCCGAGGGCCCGGCGCAGCAGCTTCACCGCGTCGGCGGGCCGACCGGCCGACGCCGCGCGGAAAGCCTGCACGTGCAGCTCGGACGCCAGCTGGACGCCGGTGGCCGTCGGTGGCGCGACCGGGACGGCGGCACGGGGCGGAGGCACGTCCCCTATGGCAGCACACCGACGGTGCCCGGTCTGCCCCTCGTTGGACATTCTCCGTCGTCCGAACGGGTTACTTCGTCCGGTCGTCCCTACAACATGATCGTCGGCGTGACCACGGTGCGTCCCGGTTCGCCCTTGGCGTTGACCAGGTGCACCACGATCTGCGTCGTGCCGGCGGGCACGTCGGCCAGCACGAACCGACCGCCGTCGTCGGCCTTCGTGGTGCTGGACTCGTGCTCGGCGACCCGGACCTCGACGGTGTGCTCGCCCGCGGGCACCAGCCACCCGTCGATCCGGTGCCGCGCGCCGGTGGACGTGAAGTTGACCATCAGCGTGAGGTTGTCCACCGTGAAGGTGATGGTGCCGGGGTTACCGCCGCGGACACCCGCGAACGACCCCGCCCGCTCCCAGCGGGCCACCTCCACGTCCAGGTTCTCCAGCGCCACCGCGAACTGGATCCGCTCCACCAGACCGGCCGGTGGCGCGTCCAGCTCGTAGACGAGCCGGCTCAGCTCGGCGAGGACAGCGGTGTCCTCTTGGCCCCTGCGGTCATCGCGCGGGTCGATGTCGTTCACCGCGATCCTCCTTCCGCGTCGAGATGTGCGCGCAGCGTGGTGAGGCACCGACCCCGGGTGGGACCGATGCTGCCGCGCGGCATGGACAGTGCTTCGGCGACCGCGCGGTACTCCGCCCGCCCGGCCAGCACGGTGAGTCGCAGGAGTTCCTGGCACTTCTGCGACAGCTTCCCGAAGGCGCGCCAGAGCCGGTGGTCTCGGTCGTCCACCAACGCGGCGTCCTCGGGGAGCCCGTAATCGCTTTCCAGGTGCTCGGCCAGCTCGTCGGTCAGCGCGGCTTCACGACGGGCGGGCGTCCAGGTGCGCTGTGCCTCGCGGCGCGTCGCGACGACGAGCCACCCGGCCAGCGCGCGCGGCTCGACCAGCCGGTCGAGGTGGCGCAGCAGCGCGAGCCACACCGTCTGCACCACGTCCTCCGCGGTGTTGCGGTCCAGCCCGTGCCCTCGCGCGACGTGCCACACGAGCGGCGTCAGGTCCGCGACCAACGCGTCCAACGCCCTCTTGTCCCCGTCGCGTGCGGCCACGACGCAGGCGGCGTGCCGGTCCGTGCCGTCCAGACCTTCCCACGGTGGTCGCTCACCCGCCGTGCGCAGTTCTCCCACGTCGTCACCTCCTCCTCGGTTTCCCCCAGCCGGAGCTGATCGAAACACACGTTCCACCACCCCGCGGTCGGCGGCCCGCGGTGCTCCCCTCACACCGCGAGCCGCCTCACCGCGGACGGCGCCCGATCGACACCCCTCGAAGTCGACCGGCACGCCGCCTCCTCCCCCCGTGGAAGGCTTCAGTCGGCCCTCGTGCCGTTGGTCTGGTGCGACCCCAGCGGCTGCGCGGGCCGCGTACCCGGAACGTCGTGCGCAGGTGCCTCGACCTGCGGCAACACGTCCGGTCCGGGCTCGTTGTGCAGTACTTCGACCTCGTCGACGACAGAACCCTCGACATCCGCGTCGAGCCGGACGGACAACTCCGCGTCCAACTCGGCGTCCAACGCCGAGACTTCCAGTTCCGAGGTGTCGAGCTCGTCCACGCCAGGCGGAGTGGCGGTCATGCAGGCCCCCTCAGTCGGGTTGAGGATCGTCACGAGATAAAGAGTGAGTACTTCTACGCTGGATACACGGACCACGTTCACTCTTCACGCCACCCACAGACCGACCAGGCAACCCCGAAGGTGTGACCACCCACACGAGTCACACCCCCACCTTGCTTGAACCCTCAACAAGCAAGCACCACAACGAAACCCGGAACCAAGCCAGGCGCGCAGCGCAAACCCCTAGCGCTGTGTTTCCCTCCCGTATGGCCCGGGCGAAGCCCAACCACATTTGGCACGGGGGCGCCGCAACTTTCAGGACGCGACATTAATTTCCCAAGCCGGCGCCCC
>NZ_JBFAEO010000090.1:0-13153 GCF_040642015.1 Actinosynnema sp. NPDC020468 | reverse complement strand
CCTGACCAGACCCACCGCCCCACCCCTCCAGCCCAGACCGCGCCGACCGCGCCGACCGCGCCGACCGCGCCGACCGCGCCGACCGCGCCGACCGCGCCGACCGCGAGTGAGTCGGAGGTGCGAGCGGGTCGGAGGAGAGGATGATTGTGGGATTGTTCTACGATCCTCATGAAGGGGTGGGGGATTGTTGAACGATGGGACGATCAGGTCGGGCGGGCGTGTCGGGCCGGGGGAGCGGTGTGTGGCCGATAGGGTTCGAACTGGTGTTCGTCGGGCGGAGGGTGTGGCGTGCGCGTGTTCGGGGTCGACCCCGGGTTGACCCGGTGCGGGTTCGGTGTGGTCGACGGTGGGGCCGGGCGGACGGTGCGGCACGTTGCCGTCGACGTCGTCCGGACGCCCGCCGACGAGGAGTTGGCGCGGCGGCTCCTCCAGCTCTCCGACGCCGTCGAGGAGTGGCTCGACAAGTACCAACCCCAGGTCGTCGCCATCGAACGGGTGTTCAGCCAGCACAACGTGCGCACCGCCATGGGCACCGCCCAGGCCGGCGGGGTCGTGGCACTCGCCGCCGCCCGCCGCGACCTCCCCGTCGCCTTCCACACCCCCAGCGAGGTCAAAGCCGCCGTCACCGGCTCGGGCAAGGCGGACAAGGCCCAGGTCACCGCCATGGTCACCAAACTCCTCGGCCTCAAGACCGCCCCCAAACCCGCCGACGCCGCCGACGCGCTGGCACTCGCCATCTGCCACCTCTGGCGCGCACCCATGCGCACCCGCCTCCAGGAAGCCCAAGCCAGGGCCGCCGCGCTGGCGAAAACCCACCAGGCCAGACTGGCGAGCGCTCTCCAAGCCCAGAACGGGAGGAACGCCCGGTGATCTCGTCGCTGCGCGGCCAGGTGCTGTCCATCGGCCTCGACCACGTGGTGGTCGACGTCGGCGGCGTGGGGTTCGCCGTCCAGGCCACCCCGACGACGCTCGCCACCCTCCGCCGCGGCGAGGAGACCACGCTGTCCACCTCCCTGGTGGTGCGCGAGGACTCGCTGACCCTCTTCGGCTTCGCCGACCCCGACAGCCGCGAGCTGTTCGGCCTCCTCCAGACCGTCTCCGGCATCGGCCCGCGGCTCGCCCTCGCCACCCTCGCCGTCCTCGAGCCGGACAAGCTCCGCGCCGCCCTCGCCGACGGCAACATCACCGTCCTCACCCAGGTGCCCGGCATCGGCCGCAAGGGCGCCGAACGCCTGATCATCGAGCTGCGGGACAAGGTCGGCCAGGTCCAGCACGCCGAGACCACCGCGGGCAACACCCGCACCCAGGTCGCCGAGGCGCTGCTCGGACTCGGCTTCCCGGCCAAGCAGGCCGACGCCGCCGTGGACGCGGTGCTCGCGGGCGACGGCTCGCTCGGCACCAGCGAGGTCCTCCGCCGCGCCCTCGCCACCCTGGGCCGCAAATGACCGAACTCGACCCGATGCCCGACCCGGCCGACCGCGACGTCGAGTCCACGCTGCGCCCGAGGGACCTGCACGAGTTCGTCGGTCAGCCCAAGGTCCGCGAACAGCTCGAACTCGTCCTGCACGGCGCCCTCAAGCGCGGCGCGCCACCGGACCACGTGCTGCTCAGCGGCCCGCCCGGACTCGGCAAGACCAGCCTCGCGATGATCATCGCCGCCGAGCTGGGCGCGTCGCTGCGGATCACCTCCGGCCCGGCGCTGGAACGCGCGGGCGACCTGGCCGCGATGCTGTCCAACCTGGTCGAGGGCGACGTCCTGTTCATCGACGAGATCCACCGCATGGCCAGGCCCGCGGAGGAGATGCTGTACCTGGCGATGGAGGACTTCCGGGTCGACGTCGTGGTGGGCAAGGGCCCGGGCGCGACCAGCATCCCGCTGGACATCGCCCCGTTCACCCTCGTCGGCGCCACCACGCGGTCCGGCGCGCTCACCGGACCCCTGCGCGACCGGTTCGGCTTCACCGCGCACATGGAGTTCTACAGCGCCGAGGAGCTCGACCTCATCCTCCGCCGCTCGGCCCGGATCCTGGAGGTCGACCTGCGCCCGGACGGCGCCCGCGAGATCGCCGGCCGGTCCCGCGGCACGCCCCGGATCGCCAACCGGCTGCTGCGCCGGGTCCGCGACTTCGCCGAGGTGCGCGCGGACGGCGCCGTCACCCTCGAGATCGCCCGGGACGCGCTCGCCGTCTACGACGTGGACGAGCTGGGTCTGGACCGACTGGACCGGGCGGTGCTCGGCGCGCTGGTGCGCTCGTTCGGCGGCGGCCCGGTCGGCGTCTCCACGCTGGCCGTCGCGGTCGGCGAGGAACCCACCACGGTGGAGGAGGTCTGCGAGCCCTACCTGGTGCGCGCGGGCATGCTCGCGCGCACCCCGCGTGGTCGCGTGGCCACGGCGGGGGCCTGGGAACACCTCGGTCTGACACCGCCGCCGAAGGCGTTCGGCGACGCCGCGCGCTCGCTGTTCGAAGACACTGCCGAATGAGCGCCGGCACTGACCTGGCACAATCGGCGGCGGCACCCCAGGAATTCGGACGTTCCGGGCACACCTGCCCCCACCTCGTCCGGTTGATCGGAGAATGATGGGCAACCTGTCTTCCTTGATGTTCCCGCTGCTGCTCGTGCTGCTCGCGGTGCCGCTGTTCCTCAGCGCCCGCAAGCAGAAGCGCGCGGTGGCCGAGCAGAAGTCGCTGCTGGACGCCCTGGAGCCGGGTGACCGGGTGATGACCACCTCCGGGCTGTACGCGACCGTCGCCGACGCGAGCGACGACACCACGATCGACCTCGAGATCGCCGACGGCGTCGTCACCACCTGGCTGCGCCAGGCCGTGCGCGAGAAGATCGTCGCCGACGTCGAGAGCGACGCCGTGGTGGACGACGTCGAGGACGTCGACGCCGTCGAAGAGCACGTGGACGAGCCCGTGTCCGAGTCGGACGCCGCCGTCAAGCAGGAGAGCAAGACCAAGAACTGACCGCCGTGGGTCGCGTTCCGCCCGACCGGCAACGGTCAACAGGCCGGCGTCGGGCAGTGACGCGCAGCTCACACGACGCGGGGTACGCTGCGCCCTCGCCCGGACTTCTCCACTTTCGGGCGAAGGCGTGCTGCTCACGGCCCGATCGGCTTGACAGCGGCGGGTCGACACCACCATTCCTTCTCGAGGAGACGGACGGACCGTGGCACCTCCGGCCGGGCAGATCCGCCCAGCGAAGTACCTGGGCGCATTTGTCCTCATCGTGGTCGCGCTGTACTCCCTGGTGTTCTTCACCGGGAATCACAAGCCGATCCCCAAGCTCGGTATCGATCTCCAAGGCGGCACGCGCGTCACGCTGACCGCGCGCGCACCCGACGGCAAGGCGCCGACGGACGAGGCCCTGAACCAGGCCCGGACGCTGATCGAGACCCGGGTCAACGGCCTTGGTGTGCTGGGCGCGGAGGTCGTCCGCGACGGCACCAACCTGGTGATCACGGTCCCGGGCACCGACAGCGAGGGCGCCAAGCGCCTCGGCCAGACCGCGAAGCTCAACTTCCGCAAGGTCATCGGCCAGCCCGCGCCCAATACGCCGCCGGTGACCGAGTCGAGCACCGCGCCCGCGCCGACCTCCGGTTCCGTCGCGCCGACGTCCGCGGGCACCGCGCCGTCCGCGACGGTCGGCTCCGCCGCGCCGACCACGACCGCGCAGGGCCGCCCGGCGCCCGCCTACGAGGGCCAGCCGGCGACCACGACGGCGCCCGCCTCGGGTTCCGCCGCGCCGACCTCGGGGTCGGCCGCGCCGACGTCCGGCTCCGCGGCGCCGACCTCCTCGGCCGCGCCGGAGGTCAACTGCCAGGAAGTGTTCAACGGTCAGTACCCCGAGGACCCGACGAAGGCCATCGAGGCCTCCCGCACCTGCCGGCAGGACCCGCAGCTCGCCGGCCTGGACGCGCAGACCGTCCAGCAGGCGCTCGCCGCGTTCACCTGCCCGAAGATCGACCCGTTGCTGGGCAACGACGACGCCGCGAAGCCGCTGCTGACCTGCGACCAGGACCGCGCGACGAAGTACCTGCTCGCGCCGGTCACGCCGCCGACCGACGGCAGCGTCAAGGCCGACGACTACAGCCTGTACTCGCGACTGTCCGGTGAGGACATCGACAACGCGGTGTCGGGCACCGACCCGCAGGGCGCCGGCTTCATCGTGAACCTCTCGTTCAAGAGCGAGGGCGGCTCCAAGTGGGGCAAGTTCACCTCGGCCAACGTCGGCCAGCAGGTCGCCGTGGTGCTGGACAGCGAGGTCGTGTCCGCGCCGAACATCAACGAGGCGATCCTGGGCGGCAGCACCCAGATCAGCGGCCAGTTCACGCAGAAGGAGGCGGACAGCCTCGCGAACGTGCTGAAGTACGGCTCGCTCCCGCTGTCCTTCGAGGCCTCCGAGGCCGAGACGGTGTCCGCGTCGCTGGGTCTCGCGTCGCTGGAGGCCGGTCTGATCGCCGGTGGCATCGGCCTCGCGCTGGTGTTCGTGTACTGCCTGTTCTACTACCGCCTGCTCGGCATCCTCACGATCCTGTCGCTGGTCCTGTCCGGCGGCCTGGTCTTCGCGGTGCTGGTCCTGCTCGGCCGCTGGATCGGGTTCACCCTCGACCTCGCGGGCATCGCCGGCTTCATCGTCGCGATCGGCATCACGGCCGACTCGTTCGTCGTCTTCTTCGAACGACTAAAGGACGAGGTGCGTGAGGGGCGGACGTTCCGCTCCGCCGTGCCGCGCGCCTGGGTCCGGTCGCGTCGTACGATCCTCTCGGCGGACGCGGTCAGCTTCCTCGCCTCGGCCATCCTGTACGTCATCGCCGTCGGCCAGGTGCGGGGCTTCGCGTTCACCCTCGGCATGTCGACCGTGCTCGACCTCGTCGTGGTCTTCCTGGTCACGCACCCGCTGGTCGTGCTCGTGTCGAAGTCGAAGTCCCTGTCCGGCCCGAAGGTGTCGGGCCTCGGCAAGGTCGCGCAGGCGGGCGCCGAAGAGCGCGCCGTCGCGAAGACCGCAGCCGCGAAGGAGGTCTGACGTGTCGCAGTCCAAGGGCAGCGTGTTCCACCGGCTCTACGTGGGCACGGGCGCGTTCGACATCGTCGGCAAGCGCAAGCGCTGGTACGTGGTCTTCGGCGCGGTGCTGCTGGTGTGCATCCTGTCGATCGTGCTGCGGGGCTTCAACCTCGGCATCGACTTCACCGGTGGCACGCGCATCCAGCTGCCGGCCAGCAGCTCGGCGGGCACCATCTCGACCGACGCGGCGAAGGAAGCCTTCACCAAGGCGATCGGCAAGGAGCCGGTGGTCGTCCAGAGCGTCGGCACCGGCGCGTCGGAGACCATCCAGATCCGGTCCGAGACCCTCGACGCGGACCAGGTCACCAAGGTCAAGACCGGCCTCGAGGCCGACCTGAAGCCGAACGGCGGCCAGACCGCCATCAGCGACAGCGCGGTGTCGGCGTCCTGGGGCGGCGAGATCACCACCCAGGCGCTGATCGCGCTCCTGGTGTTCTTCATCGCGGTGGCGATCTTCCTGGCCCTGTACTTCGAGTGGTCGATGGCCGTCGCGGCGCTCGTCGCGGTGATCCACGACGTGGTGATCACGGCCGGCATCTACTCGATCGTCGGGTTCGAGGTCTCGCCCGCGACGGTGATCGGTCTGCTCACCATCCTCGGCTTCTCGCTCTACGACACGGTCGTCGTGTTCGACAAGGTCAAGGAGAACACCCGCGGGCTGCTGGGGCTGACCCGGCGGACCTACGGCGAGGCGGCCAACCTCGCGGTCAACCAGACGCTGATGCGGTCGATCAACACCTCGTTGATCGCGCTGCTGCCGGTGCTCGGGCTGCTCGCGATCGGCGTGGGCCTGCTCGGCGTCGGCACGCTGAAGGACCTCGCGTTGGTGCAGCTGACCGGTATGGCGATCGGCGCGCTGTCCTCGATCTACATCGCGACGCCGGTGGCGGTCGACCTGAAGATGCGCGACCTGCGGTACAAGGCGCAGGCCGCGCGGGTGACGGCGCGGCGGGAGAACCTGGCCCGGCGGGCGGCCGTGGTCGACGGCGACGTGGTCGAGTCGACGGACGACGCGACGCTCGAGGCCGAGTTGCGCCGGGAGAAGGCCATGTCGGCGGCGTCCAGCGCGCCCGCGCGCACCCCCAAGGCCGCGGACGCCCGGCGGCGGCCGACCGGCAAGAAGCAGCGTTGAAACTGGAACGAGCCCTAGGGCTGATGCGTGAGGTCCCGGACTTCCCCCGCGAGGGGGTGGTCTTCCGGGACCTCACGCCCGTTTTGGCGGACCCCGACGCGTTCCGGTGCGTGGTGGACGCGTTGCAGGGGCAGATCGACCCGTCGGCGACCGTGGTCGCGGCGGTGGAGGCCCGGGGTTTCCTGCTCGGCGCGGCCCTGGGTTACGGCTGGCGGTACGGGGTCGTGCCGCTGCGCAAGCCCGGGAAGCTGCCGGCCGTGGCACACCGGGCCTCCTACGCGCTGGAGTACGGCACCGCCTCGCTGGAACTGCCCGCGGACGGCGTCCTGCCCGGTCAACGGGTCGTGGTGGTGGACGACGTGCTCGCCACCGGCGGGACGGCCGCCGCGGCCTGCTCCCTGGTCGAGGCGGCCGGGGGCGTGGTGGTCGGCGTCTCGGTGGTCCTGGAGATCGCCTCCCTCGCCGGCCGAGCCGCCCTGTCGCCCTACCCCGTGGCCTCGCTCCTCACCGTCTGACTCTCCGCGAGTCCTCCACCCGGGCACCCCGACCACTCCGGTCGGGGTGCCCGTGCTGTTGCCCGGCCGGCCGACCCGCGCCCCGGGTCGCCGGGCGGTTGTTGCCTGATTGTGTTGTGACCTGGGGTCCAAGGTGGTGACCACCGCGATCTGCCGGGGTTAAGTGGGGGTGCTGTTCGTCGTGCCCGGCGTGCCGCTCGGCGGATGTCGGCAGGCCGCGGGTTGTGGCGGAGTTATCCTCGGGGTTCGGAACCCTTTGGTTGGGAGCGTGGTTGAGCCAGGACATCGAACCCGCCTCCTCGGCGGCGCAGCCCGTGGCGGCTCGGGCGCCGTCGGCTACCAGGCGTGTGCGTGCTCGGTTGGCGCGGCGGATCACGGCCCAGCGGGCCGCGCCGGTCAAGCAGGTGTTGGAGCCGTTGGCGGCGGTGCACCGGGATCTGCACCCGAAGGCCGATCTCGCCCTGTTGCAGAGCGCCTACGACGTGGCCGAGGAGAAGCACCGGCCTCAGCGGCGGAAGTCCGGGGACCCCTACATCACCCACCCGCTGGCCGTGGCGACGATCCTCGCCGAGCTGGGGATGGACACGACGACGCTGGTCGCGGCGTTGTTGCACGACACGGTCGAGGACACCGACTACTCGTTGGACCAGTTGCGGGAGGACTTCGGCAACGAGGTCGCGCTGCTGGTGGACGGGGTCACCAAGCTCGACAAGGTCAAGCTCGGCGCGGCGGCCGAGGCCGAGACCATCCGGAAGATGGTCATCGCCATGGCCAAGGACCCCCGGGTGCTGGTCATCAAGCTCGCCGACCGGTTGCACAACATGCGCACCATGCGGTTCCTGCCGCCCGAGAAGCAGGCGCGCAAGGCGCGGGAGACGCTGGAGGTGCTCGCGCCGCTGGCCCACCGGCTGGGCATGGCGACGGTGAAGTGGGAGTTGGAGGACCTCGCGTTCGCGATCCTCCAGCCCAAGAAGTACGACGAGATCGTGCGGTTGGTGGCCAACCGCGCCCCGTCGAGGGATACCTACCTGGGTGGCGTGATCACGGAGCTGACCTCGCAGCTGGAGGGCGCGCGGATCACCGCCAAGGTCGAGGGCCGGCCGAAGCACTACTACTCGATCCACCAGAAGATGATCGTGCGCGGTCGCGATTTCGATGACATCCACGACCTCGTGGGCGTGCGGATCCAGGTGGACGAGGTGCGCGACTGCTACGCCGCGATGGGCGTGGTGCACGCGCTGTGGCAGCCGATGCCCGGCCGGTTCAAGGACTACATCGCGCAGCCGCGGTTCGGGGTCTACCAGTCGTTGCACACGACGGTCATCGGGCCGGACGGCAAGCCGCTGGAAGTCCAGATCCGCACCTACGACATGCACCGCACCGCCGAGTACGGCATCGCGGCGCACTGGCGGTACAAGGAGACCCGCGGCACCCACAACGGCAAGGGCGTCGAGGTCGACGAGATGGCGTGGATGCGCCAGCTGCTCGACTGGCAGCGCGAGGCGGCGGACCCGGGCGAGTTCCTGGAGTCGCTGCGGTTCGACCTGGCCGCCCGCGAGATCTTCGTGTTCACCCCGAAGGGTGACGTCGTCACGCTCCCGACCGGATCGACCCCGGTGGACTTCGCCTACGCCGTGCACACCGAGGTCGGGCACCGGTGCATCGGCGCGCGGGTGAACGGCCGGCTCGTCGCGCTCGAGCGCAAGCTCGAGAACGGCGAGGTCATCGAGATCTTCACCTCGAAGGCCGAGGGCGCGGGGCCGTCCCGCGACTGGCTGTCGTTCGCCGCGTCGCCGCGGGCCAAGGCGAAGATCAAGCAGTGGTTCGCCAAGGAGCGCAAGGAAGAGGCGATCGAGCTCGGCAAGGACGCCATCGCCAAGGAGGTCCGCCGCGTCGGACTGCCCTTGCAGCGACTGGTGTCGGCCGACTCGATGGGCGCGCTGTCCAAGGAGCTGCACTACCCGGACGTGTCCGCGCTGTACGCGGCCGTGGGGGAGGGGCACACCTCCGCCCGGCACGTCGTGCAACGGCTCGTCGCCCAATTGGGCGGGGTCGACCACGCGGAAGAGGAGCTGGCCGAGCGGTCCACGCCGTCCACGGTCACCCGGCGGCGGGTCACCGGCGACGCGGGCGTCATCGTCAAGGACGCCTCGGACGTGTGGGTCAAGCTGGCCCGCTGCTGCACGCCGGTGCCCGGTGACGACATCCTCGGGTTCGTGACGCGCGGCGGCGGCGTGTCGGTGCACCGGACGGACTGCACCAACGCGGACGAGCTGCTCAAGACGCCCGAGCGGTTGCTGGACGTCGAGTGGGCGCCCAGCGCGTCCTCGGTGTTCCTGGTGGCCATCCAGGTCGAGGCGCTCGACCGGCACCGGCTGCTGTCCGACGTGACGAAGGTGCTGGCCGACGAGAAGGTCAACATCCTGTCCGCGAGCGTGACGACGTCGCGCGACCGGGTGGCGGTGTCCCGCTTCTCGTTCGAGATGGGCGACCCCAAGCACCTGGGCCACGTGCTCAAGGCCGTGCGGTCGGTCGAGGGCGTCTACGACGTCTACCGGGTCACGTCCGCGTCCTGAGCGCGGCCCGGGGCCGCACGCGTCAGCGAAACGTCAACGCCCGGTGTCAGCATCTGCGCGTCGGCACGGCCTGACGGGGCCCGCCGGCGGGGAAGACACAAGAGCCCCGGCCCTCCTCTCCCGAGGGCCGGGGCTCTTGCGCGTGCCGGGTGTCAGCCGACGGTGACGCTCTCGAACTTGACTTCCTTGTTCGGCTTGCCACCGCCGGGCGACGGGTCGAACGAGCCGTCGTGGCCGGCGCGCGCCACGTCGTCGATCAGCTTCAGACCGGCCTCGTCCAGGCTGCCGAACACCGTGTAGTCGGGCGAGAGCTGCGCGTCGCCGTACACGATGAAGAACTGGCTGCCGTTGGTGCCCTTCTGCGTTTCCTGGTCCAGGCCGGCGTTCGCCATCGCGAGGTAGCCGCGGCCGTAGGTCAGCTCCGGCCAGGTCTCGTTGTCGAACGCGTACCCCGGGCCGCCCTGGCCGGTGCCCGTCGGGTCACCGCACTGGAGCATCTGGAGGCCTTCCGTGCCGATGCGGTGGCACGTGCTGCCGTCGTAGTACTTCTGGTTGATCAAGTTCACGAAGCTGTTCACCGTGCACGGCGCCAACGACTTGTCCAACGTCAGCTTGAGGTCGCCGATGTTGGCCTTGATCGTGGCGGTCAGCGTCCCCGTGGACGAGATCCCGGTGGCCTCGGGCGCCTTCGTGCCCTCCTTCGCCGACGGCTCCTTCGACGTGCGGTACTCGCACGTCACCGGGTCGGCCAGCGGGGTCGGGCGCTTCGGCAGGGCCTTGACCTCGGTCGGGATGGTGATCGGCTTCGCGGCGGTCGAGCTGGCCGCGGTGTCCGTGCTCGAGCCGAAGTCGTGGGTCGCGAGGAAGTACACGACACCCGTCGCGGCGACCACCGCGACCACGGTCGTGACGACGGCCCCGATCCGGCGCCGCTTCGCACGCTCCTGCCGGCGGACCAGCTGGCGTTCCAGCTTCCGCTTGGCCTGCTCGCGGCGCTGCACGTTGGTCGGCACCTGCAACCTCCCTTTATTCCTCGCGTCGACTGGCGACGTCGGGTCAGCAGTCTAGGGGGCTCGTATATGACTGGTGTATGCCGGATAGGCTGGTGACGCCGTCCACCGCGATCCGTTGTCGATCCGTTGCCGTCGAGAGGTGTGTTCCGCGTGCTCGTGCTCGGGTTCCCGACCGGCGCCCTCCAGGCCAACTGCTTCCTGCTGGCGACCGGTGAGGGCGAGCCGTGCGTCATCGTCGACCCCGGTCAGGACGCCGAGGAGCCGATCGCGAAGGCGTTGCGCGACCACCGGTTGTCGCCGGTCGCGGTGCTGCTCACGCACGGCCACTTCGACCACTCGTTCTCCGTCGCCCCGGTGTGCGACGGCAACGACATCCCCGCGTGGATCCACCCCGACGACCGCGTGCTGCTCAGCGACCCGCTGCGCGGCGTCAGCGCCGAGTCGGCCGCGTTCTTCGGCGGCAAGCTCGTGATGCGCGAGCCGGCCGAGGTGCGCGCGCTGTCCGACGGCGCGGACCTGGACCTCGCGGGCCTGAGGCTGACCGTCGACCACACCCCGGGCCATACCGGCGGGTCGGTGATGTTCCGCGCCGGCACGGAGGAGGGCGGACGGCTCGTGCTGTCCGGCGACACCCTCTTCGCCGGCTCCATCGGACGCACCGACCTGCCGGGCGGGTCCCACCGCGCGATGCTGACGTCGTTGCGCCACAAGGTGCTGACGCTGCACGACGACACGGTGGTCCTTCCCGGCCACGGCCCGACGACGACGATCGGCCGCGAGCGCGCGAGCAACCCGTTCCTGCTGGAACTGGGCGACGACGCGCCGGCCGCACCACACCGAGGACTGTAGAAGTGACGACTTTCCAGGCGCCCAAGGGCGTCCCCGACTACATCCCGCCCACGTCGGCCTCGTTCGCGAAGGTCCGCGAGACGCTGCTCGAGGCGGCCCGGCTCGCCGGGTACGGGTACGTCGAGCTGCCGGTGTTCGAGGACACGGCGCTGTTCGCGCGCGGCGTCGGCGAGTCCACCGACGTGGTGACCAAGGAGATGTACACGTTCACCGACCGGGGCGACCGGTCGCTCACGCTGCGCCCCGAGGGCACGGCCGGCGTGATGCGGGCGGTGATCGAACACGGTCTGGACCGCGGGCAGCTGCCGGTGAAACTGGCCTACGCGGGCCAGTTCTTCCGCGCCGAGCAGCCCCAGGCCGGCCGCTACCGCCAGTTCCACCAGGTCGGCATCGAGGCCGTCGGGGTGGACGACCCGGCGGTCGACGCCGAGGCGATCGCGGTGGCGGACGCGGGTTTCCGCGCGCTGGGCCTGACCGGCTACCGGCTGGAGCTCACCTCGCTGGGCGACGCGACGTGCCGCCCGGAGTACCGCGAGAAGCTCCAGGCGTTCCTCGCGAAGCTCCCGCTGGACGAGGACACCCGCCGTCGCGCCGAGCTGAACCCGTTGCGGGTGCTGGACGACAAGCGGCCCGAGGTGCGCGAGCTGGTCGCCGACGCGCCGCTGATGGTCGACCACCTGTCGGACTCGGCGCGGGCGCACTACGACCAGGTCAAGGGTTACCTGGCGGACCTGGGCGTGAAGTTCGTGGAGAACCCCCGGATGGTGCGGGGCCTGGACTACTACACCAAGACCTGCTTCGAGTTCGTGCACGACGGTCTGGGCGCGCAGTCCGGCATCGGCGGCGGCGGCCGCTACGACGGCCTGATGGAGCAGCTGGGCGGCCAACCCCTCTCCGGCGTCGGCTTCGGCCTCGGCGTGGACCGCGCGCTGCTGGCGTGCGGCGTGGAGGGCATCACCCCGGGCGACGAGACCCGCTGCGACGTCTACGGCGTGCCGCTGGGCGAGGTGGCGAAGTCCCGGTTGGTGGGGTTGTCGGCGCCGCTGCGCGCGGCGGGCGTCCGCTTCGACCTGGCGTACGGCGGCAAGGGCCTGAAGGGCGCGATGAAGGGCGCCGACAAGTCCGGCGCGAAGTTCGCCCTGGTGCTCGGCGAGCGCGACATCGAGGCCGGCGTGGCGCAGCTGAAGGACCTGGCCACGGGCGAACAACGCCCCGTGCCGCTGGCCGACGTGGTACCGGCGGTCCTGGAGGCGTTGGCCAGGTGAGCGACGAGCCGATCCCCCTGGACCTGCTGGACCCGGCCACCGTCCGGAAGAGGGCACGAACGGTGGCGATCGGCGCCCTGATCGTCGCCGCCGCCTTCGGCGGTCTGCTGGGCCTGCTGGCGGGCCGCGCGGCGGGCGTGGCGACCGCGGCGGTGCTGTTCCTGCCGCTGGTGCTGCTGGCCGTCTCGGAGGCCAGGCGAAGAGTGTGGCTGGCGGGCCACGTCCTGTCGGTCCGCGCCTTCGGCACCCGCTCGGTGGACCTCCACACGGCCGACACCCTGGACCTGCTGGTGACCGACGTCCGAGGCTCCCGCACGGTGGGCCTGTTCGTCCGGGGAAACCGCAAGGCGATCAACCTGGCCCTGGCCATCTACGCGGGCACGGGCGGCAGAGAACAAGGTGTCTTCGCCCTGCGGAAACTGGCGGACGTCCTGGCCGGCCGGGCGGACGCCAAGGGCGTGGTGTTCTCGGAACTACTGGTAGCCCAACTGAAGGCCGAGGCCAGGGGCCTACCGGCAGCAGACCGCCCGTTGTACCAACTGGGTTCACTGGCCCCACAGGGCCGCCTGGCCCAAAAACTGAACCCGGACGCCATCTCGAGGTTCGTCTCAACCCTGGACTGACCCCCACCACCCCAGCCTGAAGCGCCGAAGGCGCGCTTGCCTTAACGCCGGGGCCTCGTGTTCTCCCCGTATGGCCTGGGCGAAGCCCAACCGCATTTGGCACGGGGGCGCCG
>NZ_JBFAEO010000089.1:0-14163 GCF_040642015.1 Actinosynnema sp. NPDC020468 | reverse complement strand
GCCCCCCCGCCCCTCCCCACCGGGGCCGCCGCCGCGCCCGGGCGCGCCCACCCCCTCCCCCCGCTGGTGGCGGGCGGGCGGGCCCCCCCCCCCCCACACCGGGTCAGGGCTCGACGCCCACCGCCCGGACGGTGGCCGTGACGAACGAGGAGAACTCGATCGCCGTGCCGGCGGGGAGGCCCGCGTAGCGGTCGACGCCGGGCCCGGCCAGGACGGTGCGGTTGCCGATGAACCGCCCGGTCGTCGGGTCCACGACGATGTCGAACCGCAGGCGTGGCGCGGCGGGGTTGTCGAGCACCCCGAGCGCCACGCCGGTCCGGCCGTCGAGGTCGGCGGCGTTCTCGGTGATCTCCAGGGTCGGCAGGCGGATCAGGGCCCGGTAGAGGGCGGCGCGGAGCGCGGGCGAGGCGTCGGGTGCGCTCAGGACGCCGGCGGACAGGGACAACGCCTCGGCCGCGTTCCCGTGTGCCGCGGAGTCGAGTTGCGAGTAGAGGGCGTCCGGGTCGAGCGGCAGGGCGGCCAGGAAGGGCGGCGCGGGGTCGTGCCAGCTGCCCTGGCGCTCGGCGCACGGTGTGCCGTCGTCCGGGGTTCCGCCCAGTTCGCCGTTGTCGCCGGGGAAGTCGCCGCACGGGCCCTTGCGTTCGCCCGTGGTCCGGTGGAGTGCGCCCAGGAGGCCGTCGTCACCCTCGGTCTCGGCCTGCTCCTGGCTGCCCAGCACCCACTTCCAGTCCACAGTGGACGATCGTTCCAGCCACTCGGCCGAGCGGTCGCCCGGGATCCACGTCCGGCGCACCTCGTGCACCAGGACGCCCAGCGGCGCGCCGGCGCGGGTCCGGCCGCTCGCCAGGTCCCAGGAGTGCCGGGCCAGGTAGTGGTACTCGCCGGCGGCGAGCGGGTCGTCCGGCGACTTCCGGGCACCCTCGGCGGCCTGCTCCAGGGAGGCCGCCGCACCGGCGGCCGGCGGGTGGTCCAGCGCCCGCACCGCGAACATCCCGCCGACGACGAGGGTCACCACCGCGGCCGCGGCCACCCACCGGTGCCGGCGCGACGACGGTTCCGCGAAGGCCTCGTCCATCCTCGCCACCGCCCTGGCCCGGGCGGCCGCGCCGAACTCCGGTCCCGCCGGCTGGTCGGCGAGCGCCCGGTCCAGCTCACCGTCGGTCCACAGCTCAGGCATGGTCGGTCCCCTCGAGGTCGATGAGCGGGCACGCGGCCCGCAGGTGGCGGCGGACGCGGTGCAGGCGGGAGCGGACGGTGCCGACCGGGATGTCCAGGGCCTGGGCGACCTCGGTCGAGTCCATGCCCGCCCAACTCGTCAGCAGCAGCACGTCCCGGTCGCGCGGCGCCAGGTCCTCGAGCGCCCGGGCGAGCCGCCGGGCCCGGACCTGCGCGTCGACCTGGTCCACCACCCGGTTCTCGTGGCTGTCGGCGTGCCCGGGCGGCGCGACCCGAGCGGTCGCGCTCCGCTCCCGCCGCCGTGACCTCAGGTGCGTCCGCACGACGTTCGTCGCGATCCCGTACAGCCACGGCCGCACCGCGGCCCGCGCCGGGTCGTACCCGGCACGCCCCCGGATCGCCGCCACGAAGACGTCGCCGACGAGGTCGTCGGCCGCCTCCGGCGCCCACCGCGACAGGTACCGGTGCAGTTCGTCGGCGTGCGCGCTGAACAACGCCTGGAAGTCCGCCGCTGTGCGCGGTGGCCCCGGTGAGGCCTCCGGCGGGTTCTGGTCGACCACAGTCATCACACCGGTGTTTGGCCGCAGCGGGGCTTCGCGTTCACGCGCGCCGGCGACCGGTGGTCGGCGGTCCGCACGACGAGCACGCCACGCGGCCGCGCCACCGAGCGGATCCGGCCTGGCGCGCGACCGCGTCGAGGTGCCGCGTCGCGGCCGACGCAGTCCGGTCCACCCATCTCGGTTCCGGTCGGCCGACGTCGGCGATATCCGGTCGCGGCCCGCCCGCCGCGCACGGCACGATGCCACCCGTGGACCACTCGTTCGTCCCCGGACTGGAACTGTCGCGGCGCTTCTACCACGAGGCGGTGCGGCCGCTGATCCACGCGCACTTCGGGGACCTGCCCCACACCGCCGCGCGGATCGGCGCCGGCTCGGAGGTCCTCGGGTTCGACACCGCCCGCTCCGCCGATCACGAGTGGGGTCCGCGCCTCCAGCTGTTCCTGCGCCCCGACGACGCGGACCGGCACGCGGACGACCTCGTCGCGGTACTGGGCGACGAACTGCCCAAGACGTTCCACGGCTACCCGACGAACTTCGCCCCCGGTGGGAACGACCACGTGCGCCACATGGCGTTGACCGACGGGCCGGTGTCCCACCGCGTCGACGTCACCAGCCTCGGCGCGTGGCTCACCCGGCACCTGGGGTTCGACCCGCGCGCCGGCGTCGCCATCCGCGACTGGCTCGCCACCCCCACCCACACCCTGGCCGAGTTCACCGCGGGCGCGGTCTTCCACGACCACGCGGGTGACCTCACCGCCGCCCGAACCCGGCTCGCCTGGTACCCCGACCAGCTCTGGCGCCACGTGCTCGCCTGCCAGTGGCAGCGGATCTCCCAGGAGGAGGCGTTCGTCGGGCGGTGCGGAGAGGTCGGCGACGAACTCGGCTCCGCCGTCGTCGCCGCCCGGCTGGTCCGCGACCTCATGCGGCTGAGCCTGCTCCTGCACCGCCGCTACCCGCCCTACGGCAAGTGGCTCGGCCGCGCCTTCGCCCGACTCCCGTTCGCGGCCGAGGTCACGCCGGCGCTGACCGGCGCGCTCGCCGCCACCTCGTGGCACCGGCGGGAGGAGCACCTCGCCGCGGCGTACTCGGCCATCGCCGTGCGGCACAACGACCTCGGACTGACCGAGCGGCTCGACCCGGCCACCCGCCCCTACCACGCCAGGCCGTACCGGGTCCTGCGCGCCGAGCGGTTCGGCCAGGCGCTCCTCGCGGGCGTGGAGGATCCCGAGGTCCGCGCACTCCCGCTCACCGGCGCCGTCGACCAGTTCGCCGACAACACCGATCTGCTCGGCGACCGCGCGGTGACCCGGGCGGTGACCGCCGTCCTGACCGAGGCGAGGTCCGGGCCGGACGCCTGATCACCGGTCCAGGGCGAGGGCGAGTCGGCGGAGCCAGTCGTCGGCCTCGCCGGTCACGGTGGGGTGGTCGTCGCGGAAGTTGGGCCAGTCGACCTTCAGGGACAGGAACCACTCGGGGGTGTAGTCGGCCGCCCGGGCGCCGTACTCCGGCCCGAGCAGGGCGCGGACCAGGTCCAGGGGCACGGTGGTGTGCTCGGCCAGCAGGGTCGCGTCGTAGAGGTCCTTGCCCTGGGGGTGCAGGTCGGTCAACAGCCACTGGAGTTTCCACGCCAGGGACAGGCTCGGCGACGCGGCGAGCACCGAGGTGCCCAACGGGGGGACGGCGACCGGGATCGGGGGTTCGGGCAGCTTCTCGTTGAACACCAGGTCGACCTGGACCGTGCCCGAGGGCAGGCCCTCGACGTCGAACGGGAACAGCAGGCGGCGGCCCGGTACCCGTTCGTAGGTCCAGATGTGTTCGGAGACCACGTCTTCCGGGCGCAGGCCGGCACCCGGGGTGGCGGCCGCGGCGGCGATCAGACCGTCCAGCATCGACTTCGCCTCCGGGCCCTCGAACGCGAAGTCGGCCGGTACCACCACGAAGTCCAGGTCGCCCGGGGCGCGGGCCGCCTCGCCGAGCCACGCCCGCAGCACGACGCTGCCGCGCAGCACCAGGTTCCCCGCCCACGGCGAGCCGGCCACGACCGCGAGCAGGTGCGCCATCGCGGCCTCGCGGGCGGCGTGCCAGCGGTGGCCCTCGGTGGCGTCCTCGAAGACCGGTTCGCCCGCGCGGTAGGCGTTCCGGAAGTGCAGGAGGGCCGGGTCGAACGTGGCGCGCTGCGTGATGCCGGCGTCCGGCGCGGTGACGAGCGGGCGGTAGGTGGCGGGGTAGCCGGGTTCGCCCGCGGGCGCGGTCCGCATCCGGCCCTCGCGTTCGCCCGTCGCGCCGCTCCAGCTCGTCAGCCAACCGCGGTCGAGGCTGAGCGCGTCGTCGTGGACGACGTACTCCTCCTCCACCTCCAGCACCTCGAACCCGCCGTCCCGCAGCGCCGCGAGCAGGTCGTCCAGCCGGGCCCGCGCGGTCGGCCGACCGACGCCGTGGCACCGCTGCGTGACGAACCGCTCCTCGCGGCCGTCCTCGCGCCGCCGCCGGGCGTTGCGCGAAGCCCGCGCGCCGTGCCCGTGCACCGCGTCGCCCAACGCGACCAGCGTGCGCACGTCACCGGCCGGCAGCAGCACCTTCGCGTGGTGCTCGAAGTACAGCTCGGGGTCGGCCTCGTCGTCCGACCGCGGCACGCCCTCGTTGCCCGGCGCGGCCTCGATCTTCGTGCGCACCGGCCGCAGCTCGGAAGCGATCAGCTCGGCGCGCCACCGGAGGGCGAGCGCGCGCAGGTCGTCCAGCGTCCCGCTGCCCGGGATGGTCAGCATCGGCTGCGAGGGCGTCGCGCCCCGGTCGAGCCGGATGTGGCTGAACTTCAGCCCGTTGCGCCCGGCGAACTCGGCCAGCCGGTCGGCGTTCCACTCGGAACAGGTCAGGTGGATCTCGAAGTCGCCGGAGAACACCCGCGGATCCTCGCACCCGGCCGACGCCCGCACGCCGGCCGGGTGGTGATCATCCCGTGCGCACCCGGCGGACGAACCGCCGTTCGAGCCGGCCCGACCGCGGGTTGTGCGCGACCTCGTCCGTGCCGACCCACCCGGCGCTCTCGTACACCCGGATCGCCCGCGCGTTGTCCGCGATCACCCACAGCCGCAGCTCCTCGTGACCGGTTTCGCGGGCGTGGTCCTCGGCGGTCCTCAGCAGTCGGCGCGCCACGCCGCCGCCCCACGCGTCGGGGTCCACGCCGACGTACCAGACCTCCAGCGCGTCCGCCCTCGGCGCCACCAGCGTGAAACCGACCGGACGGCCGTCCACCCTGGCCAGCACGAGGCGCGCGCCGACGACGTCCAGCCGCTTGAGCAACCCCGGCACGGCCGCCTCGCCGGGCGCGGGTTCCGGGTCGCCGTCCCGGCACGCGGTCGCCCGCGCCCAGATCGTCGCGGCGGCCAGCACGTCGGCCGCGCCGTCCACCGCGGTCACCACCAGCCCGGTCACCGCGCGATCGACCCGGCGCGCACGCGACCGGGCCCGTTCACCTGCGTTCGCCACTCGTAGTCGATCACCCACCCACTGTAGGGCGGTCACCGGGCCGGATTCATGAGCCGGAGGTAGTAGTCCGCGGCGACCGTCGCGTCGTGGTGCGGATCCGGTGGTCGGCGATCACCAGTCCGTACCGCAGCCGGAACGCGGCCAGCGGGTCCGGGGTGCCGTCGACCGCCAGGGAGGACTCGATCAGCGGGCCGGTGGTGTGCCTGCCGTGCCGCAGGACCAGCGCGGCCGGTGCGGGGTCGGTCGTCGCGGGATCAACGCCGTGGTGCGCAACGTCGCCTTCGCGCCGAGCCTCTTCGGCGCGCTGGTGGTGACGGCGTTGGCGGTCGTGCCGCACGTCCGCCGCGGGTCGCGCCGGGTGCTGCCGTGGGCGGGCGCGGCGCTGGTGCTCTCCGGGGCGGCGTTCGCGCTGACGCCGCCGATCCGGCCGCGGTGCGCGCGACCTACGAGGGGCCGTGGGTGGCGTGGAACCTGCTGCGCGCGGCCCTCTCCGGCCTGGCCCTGGTCTGCGTGCTCGTCGTGGTCGCGGTGCGGGGGATCGGGGCGTGAGTCGTCAGCCCCCGCGGTCACCTTCCGGCGAGGGCCGAGCCGGGACCGGTCGGACCTCGAGCGGGTCCGGCCGGTCCCGGCACGGGGTCAGGAAAGGCTGCGGAAGAAGGCGCGGATGTCGTCCGCGAGCAGCTCCGGCTCCTCCATCGCGGGGAAGTGGCCGCCCTCGGCGAACTCGCTCCAGTGGCCGATCGCGTTGCCCGGGTCCATCGCGCGGCGCACGAGCGGGTTGGCGTCGAAGACGGCCCATCCGGTCGGCACGCCGAAGCCCATGAGCAGGTCGACCCCGGAGTGCTCGGCCTCGTAGTAGAACTGCGCGCTCGACTCGCCGCCGCGGGTGAACCAGTACAGGCTGATGTTCGTCAGGAGCTGGTCGCGGTCGACCGTCTCGTCCGGCGTCCGGTGGTCGCCCGCGGACAGGGACTTGAACTTCTCGGCGATCCACGCGAGCAGCCCGACCGGCGAGTCGGTGAGCGCCGCGCCGATCGTGTCGGGACGGTGGTTGTGCATCAGGAGGTACCCGAGGTCGGACGCGCCCTCGGCGCGCACCGCCTCGATCTCGGCGATCTCGTCGGCGGACAGGTCGGCGGGGTAGGGGAACTTGGTGCCGACCAACCCGAGCAACCGCGGGTCGACGCCGAAGTGCGTGCCGATGACGCGCTCCGGGTGCAGCGCCGCGAGGCGGCCGACGGTGCCGGTGCCCATGTCGGTGCCGTGTGCCGCGAACCGCTGGTAACCCAGGCGCGTCATGATCTCGGCGTACGCCTCCGTCGTCCGCGCCAGCTCCCAGCCGGTAGCCGACAGCGGGGTGGAGAACCCGAAGCCGGGCGGCGACGGGACGACCACGTGGAACTCGTCGGTCAGCAGCGGGATGAGGCGCTGGTACTCCACGAAGGACCCCGGCCAGCCGTGGTTGAGGAGCAGCGGGGTGGCCCGGGGGTTCGCCGATCGGGCGTGCACGAGGTGGAACTGCTGGCCGTCGACGTCCGTCGTGAACTGCTCGTGCTCGTTGAGCTTCGCCTCCTGCGCGCGCCAGTCGAACCCGTCGCGCCAGTACTCGGCGAGCTCGTCCAGGTACACCGGCGGGATGCCGCGGCTGAAGTCGGCGCGATCGTCCCGACCCGGCACGGGGATCGGCCGGCGCGTGCGAGCCAGCCGGTCGCGCAGGTCCTCGACGTCCGCCTGGGGGATGTCGACGCGGAACGGGGTGAGTGCGGTGTTCTCGGTCATGAGGTGGACGGTTTCACCCAATGCGGCAGGATCCCTTCCGCAATTGCCGGCAGGATCGTCACGGTGTTGGAAACCTCGGCCCGGCTGCTGGAACTGCTGTCGCTGCTCCAGCTCAAGCGCGACTGGACGAGCACCGAGCTCGCCGACCGGCTCGACGTGAGCACCCGGACCGTGCGCGCCGACATCGGCAAGCTGCGGTCGCTCGGGTACCCGGTCGACGCGCGCCCCGGCGTCGCGGGCGGGTACCGGCTGGCCGCCGGGACGGCGATGCCCCCGCTGCTGCTGGACGACGACGAGGCCGTGGCCGTCGCGGTCGGGCTGGGCGCGGTCGCGACCCGGCGGCTCGGCGTCGAGGAGACCTCGCTCACCGCGCTCGCGAAGCTGGAGCAGGTGCTGCCGGCACGGCTGCGTCGACGGGTGGAGGCGGTGCGCGAGGCGACGAGCGTGGTCCCGGGCGCCGAGCCGCCGCTCGACCTCGCGGCGCTCGGCGCGGTCGCCGCCGCGATCCGCGCCCACGAACGGCTCCGGTTCGGGTACGCCAAGCCCGGGGGAGCGCAGGAGTCGCGCCACGCCGAACCGCGGCGGCTGGTGGCCTGGGGCGCGTTCTGGTACCTGCTCGCGTGGGACCTCGACCGCGCCGACTGGCGGGTGTTCCGCGTCGACCGGATGGTGCCGCGCGCACCGACGGGTGCCCGGTTCCGGCCGCGCGCGCTGCCGGCGGACGACGTGGTCGAGTACGTCCTCGGACGCATCAGCAAGGGCGCCTGGAAGTACCGCGCCCGGGTGCTCGTCCACGCTCCCGCGGCCGAGGTCGCCGCGAAGATCCGCGTCCCGGTCGACATCGAGGTGGTGGACGAGGCCACGTGCCGGGTCGACGTGGGCTCCGACAGCCCGGACGCGCTCGCGCTGTGGATGGCCCAGCTCGACGTCGACCTGGAGGTGATCGACGGGGGCGAGCTGGCGTCGGCATTCGCCCGCCTCACAACGAGATTCCGCCGCGCGGCGGGTGGCGCGTCCGAGTGACTCCCGAGGACTTGCGGCCGGTCTCCGGACTTCCGCTCCGGGCTGTCGGCTCGACCGTGCTCGGCGCCTCGGGTACCGGGCGAGCCGACTTGGGACGGGCGTCCCTCGGCCCGCGTTCGCCGTAAGGAGTACTGAAGGGGGAGCGGGGTGACACCCGGGCCGGGACCCGCCTCACCTCGGTGGTGGAAACGCCGACACAAGCCGACAGGCGAACGCTCCCTGCCCAGTCCAAGCTCCGCCCAGGCTCAGCCCCACCCACGCCACCCCGTCCCCGCGCTGCCCACTCCACCCCGCCCGCGCTGCACTGCCTGGCCTCGCCCAAGCCCGCTCCGCCCAGCCCTGCGCCGTCCGCCCCTGCCCTGCTCGGGCCTGCCCAGGACGCCGGCGGCAGGTTGTTGACGTGTCCGATGCGAGGATTGTTGAACAATGGGGCGATACTACGTTTCTACACGTGACACCTGCGGGTATGTCGGGAGACACAGCGGCGAGGGATTGGTTATAGTCCTAGAATAGTTCTGTGACTATAACCAAGCTCGCCCCTGTGAAGCCGGTGCTCAGTGCCCGGCGGCGGGTGCTCGTGCTCGCCATCTGCTGTCTGAGCCTGTTCATCGTCGGGTTGGACAACACGATCGTGAACGTCGCGCTGCCGTCGATGCAGCGCGACCTCGACGCCACCCTGTCGGGCCTCCAGTGGATCATCGACGCCTACACCGTCGTGCTCGCCGGCCTGCTCATGCTCTCGGGCTCGACCGGCGACCGGTTCGGTCGTCGGCGGACGTTCCAGCTCGGGCTCGTGCTGTTCACCGTCGGCTCGCTGGTCTGCTCGCTCGCACCCGACCTGGGTTGGCTGGTCGCGGCCCGCGTGCTCCAGGCGATCGGCGGCTCGATGCTCAACCCCGTCGCCATGTCGATCATCACCAACACCTTCACCGACCCGCGCGAACGCGCCAGGGCCATCGGCGCCTGGAGCGCGGTGATCGGCGTCAGCATGGCGCTCGGCCCGGTCCTCGGCGGCGTGCTGGTGGAATCGGTCGGCTGGCGCTCGATCTTCTGGATCAACATCCCCATCGGCCTCGCCGCGCTCCTGCTCTGCGCCCTGTTCGTCCCCGAGTCGCGCGCGCCGCGACCCCGCGCGTTCGACCCGATCGGCCAGGCGCTGGTCATGCTCCTGCTGCTCGCCCTGACCTACGGCATCATCGAGGCGCCGTCGACCGGCTGGACCTCACCGCAAACCCTGGTCTGCGCCGCGCTCGCCCTGGCCGCGCTGGCCACCCTCGTCCCGTACGAGCTGCGCCGCCCCGAACCGCTGATCAACCCCCGGTTCTTCCGCAGCGCCCCGTTCGCCGGCGCGACCCTGATCGCGATCTCGGCGTTCGCCGCGCTGGCGGGCTTCCTGTTCCTCAACACCCTGTACCTGCAACAGGTCCGCGGCTTCTCGGCCCTGCACGCCGGTCTGCTGACGCTGCCCATGGCGACCATGACGATCGTCTGCGCACCGCTGTCCGGCCGACTCGTCGGCACCGTCGGCCCGCGCGCGCCGCTGGTCGTCGCGGGCGTCACGATGACCGCCAGCGCCCTGGTGCTGACCAGCCTGACCGACACGACACCGGTGTGGCAGCTGATGATCGCCTACGTCCTGTTCGGACTCGGGTTCGGCATGGTCAACGCGCCGATCACCAACGCCGCCGTCTCGGGCATGCCGCGCGCGCAGGCCGGTGTCGCCGCTGCGGTCGCCTCGACCAGCCGCCAGGTCGGCCAGTCGCTGGGCGTGGCCGTGATCGGCTCGCTCGTGCTGTCGGCGGACGCGGACTTCGCGGTCGCGAGCCGGGTCGGGTGGTGGGTCGCGGCGGGGTGCGGAGTCGCGGTGCTGCTGCTCGGTATCCTCACCACCGGCCGCTGGGCCGCGGGCACCGCCGAACGCACGGCGGCACGCCTGCACGACGGCCCATGATCGAGAACGGCGGACACCCCATGACCGAGCAACCGCAGGACGACGCCGCCGCGCGGGTGTGGAAGGCGATGCGCGTCCTGGTGCTGGAGAAGGAGGATCGCCGCCGCGAGACGGCGGAGGTCCTCGGCCTGAGCTTCTTCCGCGCCCGGGCGCTGCGCCGGCTCCTGCGCGGCCCGCTGCCGATGCGCGAGTTGGCCGCGCGGCTGTCCACCGAGAAGCCGTACCTGACGTTGTTGGTGGACGACCTGGAGAAGCGCGGCTACGTGGTCCGCACCCCGCACCCGGAGGACCGCCGCTCCAAGATCGTCGCGCTGACCGAGGAGGGCGCGCGGGTCGCGGCGGAGGCCGAGGCGATCCTGGCCAGGCCGCCCGCCGGCCTGCTCACGCTGGACCCGGACGACCTGGCCGCGTTGGACCGCATCACCGCCGCGCTGGTCCGCCCGTGACGGCGGTGGCCTTCAACCCGGCCACGCACGCCACGATCCCGGCCAGGAACGCCAGTTTCGCCACCGACACGGGCTCGTCGCCGGACAGCATCGCGACGCCGACGGTCAGCGCCGCGCCGATGCCGACCCACACCGCGTAGCCGACGCCCACCGGGATCCGCTTCACCGCGACGGCCAGCCCACCGAGGCTCGCCACCGCCGCGACCAGGAACACCGCGGTCGGCACGGGCTCGGTGAACCCGTCCGACCGCCCGAGCGCGGTCGCCCACACGGCCTCCAGGACCGCGCTGCCGATCAGGATCGCCCAGTGCACGTCAACTCACCGCCTTCAAACCCAGGACACACCCGATCAACGCCACGAGCAGCAGCACCCGCCGGACGTCGAGCGGCTCGTGGCCGCGCGCGAGCGACCAGCCGGCGGTCAGCACCGCGCCGACCCCGACCCACACCGCGTAGGCGGTGCCGGTCGGCAGGTCGCGCATCGCCACCGCCAACCCGGCCATGCTCGCCACGAACGCGACGGCGAACACGGTGGTGGGCAGGGGTTTCCGGAAACCGCGGGACTGGGCCAGCGCGGTGGCCCACACGGCCTCCAGCACGCCCGACAGGATCAACACCGACCAGGACACGACACACCTCGTCCACGCCAGTCTTGTCGCTGAGCGGGTACTGGGTGCCCTCGTCCGCAGTCCGGTGGTGGACTTGGTACGACCGTACCACATTTGCCCGGCGGGTCACAGCGCGGCGATCCCGTCCACGATGTCGTCCAGCAGCACCATGGCCTCGTCCGACCTCTTGGCCGGCAGGAGTTCGTCGCGAAGCAGGGTGTCGATGAACGAGCCGCGGGTCGGCGTCCGCGACGGGAGGTCTCCCGCCGTCACGCGGACGGTCGGCGATGTTGACGCCGGGCATGATCGTCAATACCGTGGCCGGGCACTCCCACTCACCGGCGGCGCCACGTCACGGCGCGCTCCATGACCGAAATGCCCGAGGACGAATTCCGTCAGGCCAATCTGCGCCATCTGCTCAACCGGTGGGACCCGCTCGGGGTCGCCGAGCTGGTCGACGACGAGTACGACTGCCTGCTCGTCCCGCTCTGGGACAGACTCACCCGCGGCGCGACGCGCGCATCGTTGTCGGAGTACCTCTGGTACGAGGTCGAAGACCACTTCGGCCTCGATCCCGAGTACTGCGGCACCGACGCGCTCGCCGAACGGCTGCTCGCGTTGGCGTCGACCTGGACGGTCGGCCGATCGCCGAGGTCCTGACGTGAGGACGTAGTCCGGCAAGCGCGCCGGAAAACCGGTGCCAGGCCCGGGCGGGACCGGTGTCGTCCCGCCCGCGGCCGTCGGTCGATCCGGAGGGGAAGCCCGCCCCGGCGACCACATCGCTAGTCCGGGACCAGGTGCGAGACCGGGCCGTAGGTCAGGCACAGCCGCAGCGGGTGGACGTCCCACGCGTCGAACGCGTACAGGGCGAGCGTGCCGCCCGCGCCCACCGACTCCGGCGTGGCCGGTGCGCTCAGCGACGACGTGCCCTGCCAGTACGGCATCCCGGCCGCGGGCGCCGGCGAGGTCTGGGCGACCGCCACCGGCCCGCCCTCCTGCTGCCGCACCATCAGCAGCACGTACGGGTCGGTGAACCCCGTGTGCTCGCCCGGCTCCACCACGAGGTACTCGCCGCGGTCGGCCGCCGCCGCGTTCGCCCAGCCGATCCAGCCGAACGCCCGGCGCACGGCCTCCGGCGTGACGGCCTCGACCGCGTCCTGCTCGCTGACCCGGGTCAGCACGACGGTCCGCCCGTCCGGCAGCGTCACGGCGTTCTCGGCGAACCCCAGCACGTCGCGGAACCTGTTGTCCGCCACCACCATCCGCTCCAGCGCGCCGGTGCCGAGCGCGGCGAGCAGCGCGTCCGGGTCGGCCACCCGCCAGAACCCGACCTTGCCGTCGTGCCACAGCGCGAGGTGCTCGCCGATCGGCAGTCCGGCCACCACCGGGATCCCGGTGCGCGGGGTCGGCAGGGCCGTGGTGACGGCCTCCTCGGCCCGGTACGGCGTGACCGGAACGGGACCGGACGGCGGGGTGGCGCGGTGCGCGTCGGACGTGATCACCTTGGTCACCGGCTCCTCGGGTGGTCTGGGCGTGAACGGCGGCTGCGCGGCGAACCTCGGGTCGAGTTGCGCGGTGCGGACGGCGTGGTGCGCCCACGCCCGGACCCTGGTCAGCGGGTGGTCGGGGAACTGCGGGTCGAAGCGCGCGTCGTCACCGGCGTGGTAGGGCAGCCGGCTCTGGGCCTCCGGCGCGTACGGGTGCGGCAGCAGCCACCGGTCGACGCCGAGCTGCGCCATCAACGCGGCCTCGCGCGCGCCGGTGACACCGCGTTCGGCGGCGTGCAGCGTCAGCACCGCGGTGCCGGTCGCCCGCGGCACGGTCAGGTCGGCGACGAACACCTGACCCGCCGGCTGGTCGGGCAGCGGCGCCTTCACGATCCGCAACAGCGCCGGTGTCCCGGACACCACCACCACGTGCGCCTCGACCAGGCACCCGGTCTCGGCGGCCCGCAGCGCGAGCCCGTGCCGGAGCCGGACCGGGTCCTCCAGCGGCGCGGGCAGGTCCGCGGCGTGATCCTGGTACACCACAGTGATCCGGTCGCCGGTCGCGTCGTGGAACCACGTGTTCTGGTCGTGCCGGCGCAGACCGGCCGTGTCGAATGTGATGGGCACGGGACGACCCTAGAGCCCGCCGGTGCCCCAAGGTGGCCGGACGCACCCACCGGCCCGCAGAAGAGGCCCGGATCGTCGGCCCGGCCCACTCCGCGTTCACCCGCGCGTCGGGTTCCCGGTGCCGAACGGACAGTGTCGGTGGGGTGGGCAATGATGTACGGCTGTGGAGTCCACCCGTGTGGACCGCTGGTTGTGGGCGGTCCGGTTGACCAAGACCCGCCCGGACGCCGCCGCGGCGTGCCGGGGCGGTCACGTGCGGATCAACGACAAGCCCGCCAAGCCCGCGACCACCGTGTCGCCGGGCGACGAGGTGCGGGCCAGGGTCGGTGACACGACCAAGGTGCTCGAGGTGGTGCGGGTGATCCAGAAGCGGGTGGGCGCGGCGGACGCGGCCACGTGCTTCATCGACCGCACCCCGCCGCCACCGCCGGACCCGGTGGCGCCGGTGGCCCGGCGCGAGCGCGGCGCGGGGCGGCCGACCAAGCGGGAACGCCGGGTGATCGACAAGTTCCGCCAGGGGTGGGAGTGACGTGGCGACGGTGGTGCTGACCGACGGGTTCGACTCGGAGGGGACCGCGGTGGTGCTCGTGGTCGATCAGGAGGGCACGCCGCAGGAGCGGGCCGTCGCCGGGTTGGGCGCGCGCGGGTACGAGGGCGACGAGTGCCTGTACCTGGTGCAGACCGACGGCTGGGTCGACCGGCGGGTGGTGGGCGACGTGCTGACGCTCGACGTCGTGCTGGCGGGGGAGACCGGGCCGACGGTGCTGCTGAGCGTGACGACCCGCGTCGACCCGGTCGCGTACGCGCGGGCGGGTGCCGAGACGGTCGTGCTGGTGGCCGCGCCCGGCGAGTCGGCCGGGTCGGCGCTCGACACCGCGTTGTCCGGCGAGGAGTGGCCGCTGATCGTGGCGCCCGCGCCGTGACCGGCCCACCTCCCGGGGTGGACCGGGGGCGCGGGCGGACCGCCCCCCGGTAGCAGGCGGGCCTCCCCCGCCGCACCGGCGCCACACCGGGCCCCCG
>NZ_JBFAEO010000088.1:0-15498 GCF_040642015.1 Actinosynnema sp. NPDC020468 | reverse complement strand
AGGTCGGCGGCACCCTGGATGCCGTCGGCCAGCTCACCGACCTTGGGCGCGATCTTGCCGCTGTAGTGGTCGTACGAGGCGGTGGCGGCCTTGCCTGCACGGACTCGGCGCGCGAGGCGCGGCGGCGCTCGTGGTGCGGATGCCGGTCGCGGACAGCCCGGACATCCGGCACGCCGCCGACCGGTCCGGCGTCGCGCTGCTCGGCCTGGCCGCCGGCGCGTCCTGGGCGCAGGTCGCGGCCATGCTCCGGACGCTGCTCGCCGAGGACGACTTCGGCGACGTGTCACCGGAAACGCTCGGCGGCCTGCCGTCCGGCGACCTGTTCGCCCTCGCCAACGCGGTGGCCGCGCTGCTGGACGCGCCGGTGACCATCGAGGACCGGGCGTCCCGGGTGCTCGCCTTCTCCGGCCGCCAGGACGAGGCCGATCCGCCACGCGTGGAGACGATCCTCGGCCGCCAGGTGCCCGAGCGGCTGACCCGCGACCTGGAGCGCAACGGCGTGTTCGAGCAGCTCTACCGCGAGCACCTGCCGGTGTACCTCGACCCGGACTCGCAGGACTTCGAGATGCGCCTGGCGCGGGTGGCCATCGCGGTCCGCGCGGGCGACGAGGTGCTGGGCTCGATCTGGGCGGCCGTGCGCGGTCCGCTCAGCGAGGAGCGCACGCAGGCGCTGGTCGACGCGACCAAGGTGGTGGCGCTGCACCTGCTCCGGCTGCGCGCGGGCGCGGACGTCGAACGCCGGTTGCGCGCCGACCTGGTCGGCACCGCGCTGGAGGGCGGAACGGGCGCGACCGAGGCGATCGCGCGGCTCGGTCTGCTCGGCCAACCCGCCATCGTGTTCGCCATGGGACTCGCCGACCCGCCGGGTTCCGCGCCCGAGGACGACGCGCGGCGGGTCTCGGACCGCCAGCGGATCGCGGACGCGCTGGCCATGCACCTGAGCGCGGTGCAGCCGCGGTCGGCCGTCGCGCTCGTCGGCGACGTCGCGTACGGCATCGTGCCGATGTCGGGCAACCAGGCCGAGTGCGCCGAGCGGTCGGCCCGCATCGCCACCACCTTCCTGGAGCGCACCGGGAGGAGGGTCGCCGCGGCGATCGGCATCGGACCGCCCGCGCTCGACGGCACGGGGTTGCGCCGGTCCCGCGACGGCGCCGACCGCGCGTTGCGGGTGCTGCTCACCAACGGAGGATCCCGTCGGGTGGCCGCGGTGGAGGACGTCCACGTCGACGCGCTGATGCTGGAACTGGCCGACCTCGCCGCCGCGCGCGGTGACGTCGCGGTCGGACCGGTGTCCCGCCTGCTCGACTACGACACCCGCCACCAGTCCCAGCTCGTGCACACCCTGCGCTGCTGGCTCGACGCCTTCGGTGACGTGGTCGCCGCGTCCGCGATGGCCTTCGTGCACCCCAACACCTTCCGGTACCGGCTGCGCCGGCTCGCCGAGGTCGGCGCGATCGACCTGGACGACCCCGGCCAGCGGTTCGCCGCGATGCTGCAACTGCGGCTGCTGCCGCGCTCGGCGCTCGACCCGCCGGCCGCGGCGCCTGCCGTCGAGGACCACGCCTGACCCGGCGGTGCGCGGAGGTGGTGTCCCCGACCGGAAAATCCGCCGAAGGTTCGTGGCGACGCACGAACTCCTCCGTTCGCCGGGTGTTCACACTGGGACATCGATTCGCTCGACCGGCCGCGCACCACCCCCGCGCTCCGCAGGCCGGCCGCACCATCCACAACGGACTCGTACGGGTCACCCCGAGCACCCGCCGGCACCGCCGGCCCACCCCCGTCGTCGGACGAGAGGCAACCATGTCGACACTGCACGAGCTCGGCGGCTGGATCGAGCGCCGCCTTCCCGACCTGCTGGCCGAGAACGACGTGCCGGCGGCGTCGGTCGCCGTCTACGCCAAGGGGGAGTACTTCACCTTCGCGGCCGGCGTGCTGAACCGGGCCACCGGTGTCGAGGCCGACGTGGACTCCGTGTTCCAGATCGGCTCCATCACCAAGGTCTGGACGACCACCCTCGCGATGCAGCTCGTGGACGAGGGCCTGCTGGACCTCGACGCCGCGGTCCGCGTCTACCTGCCGACGTTCGCGCTCGCCGACGAGGAGGCCGCCGCGGCGATCACCGTGCGGCAGCTGATGTGCCACCAGGCCGGGTTCGAGGGCGACTACTTCACCGACACCGGTCGCGGTGAGGACGCCGTCGCCAAGTTCGTCGACACCCTCGCGGACGTGCCGCAGCTGTTCGCGCCGGGCGAGATGTTCTCCTACAACAACGCCGCGTTCTGCGTGCTCGGCCGGATCGTGGAAGTGCTGCGGGACAAGGACTACGGCCGCTGCCTCCAGGAGCACCTGTTCGCGCCGCTCGGTCTCGCGCACGCCGCGCCGAGCCCGTACGAGGCGATCCTGTTCCGCGCCGCGGCGGGTCACCTCCGGCCGGAACCGGGCGCCGCGCCGGAAACCGCGCACGCGTGGGCGCTCACCCCGTCCAACGCGCCCGCCGGCTCGATGCTCGCGATGCGCCCGCGCGACCTGGTCGAGTTCGGCCGGATGCACCTCCGGGACGGCGAGGGGCCCGACGGCGTCACCGTGCTGTCCGCCGCGAGCGCCCGGCTGATGCGGGAACCGCAGACGGAGGTGCCGGACCTGGGCGGGTTCGCCGACGCGTGGGGCCTCGGCTGGGCCATCGACCACTGGGAGGGCGGCACCGCGGTCGGTCACGACGGCGGCACGCTCGGTCAGACGGCGTTCTTCCGCATCGCGCCGGAGCACGACGTGGCGGTGGCCGTGCTGACCAACGGCGGCGACCCGCTCGCGCTGTACCACGAGATCTTCGCCCGGGCGTTCGGCGACCTCGCGGGCCTGGGCGTGCCGCCCGCCGCGGTGCCGAACCCGGCCGCCGAGCCGGTCGACGCGTCGCGGTACGTGGGCGAGTACAGCTCCGCCGCGATCACCAGCGTGGTCACCCAGGACGAGGACGGCCGAATCTGGTTGCGGCGCACGCCGAAGGGCGTCTTCGCCGACCTGAAGGGCCTGGACGACCGGATCGAACTCGTCGCGCACGGCGAGGACACGCTGATCGCGGTCGAGCCGTTCAACGGGATGCACATGGCCCACGCGTTCGTCGGCGACGACGGCACCGGCCGCGCGCGGTTCCTGCACACCGGCCGCGCCGACCGGCGGGTGGAGCCGTGACGGCGGTGGAGGACCGGATCGGCGAGGTGTTCGCCGCCGCCGGAGCCCGGGGTTTCCTGCACGCGCGGGAGATCGGGGTCGCCGACGCGCCGGAGGTCGCGGTCGGCGCGGACGACCCGGTGGTGCTCGCGTCGGTGTTCAAGATCCCGGTGGCGGTCGCCTACGCCCGCGAGGTCGTGGCGGGCCGGCTGGACGAGACCGGGCGCACTACCGTCGGCGCGCGCTACCGGATCGGCGGCATCGGCACGGCCGGGTTCGCCGACGACGTCGAGCTGAGCTGGCGCGACGTCGCGCTGCAAATGCTGACCGTGAGCGACAACGCGGCGACCGACGTGCTGTTCCACCGCGTCGGCCAGGCGGCCGTAGACCGGGTGCTCGCCGACCTCGGCCTGACCCGGACCCGGATCCTGGGCTGCTGCGAGGACCTGACCGCGTCGGTGCTCGCGGACCTGGGCGCGGGCCCGGACGACGACTTCGAGGCCGTGCTGGGTTCGGCGACACCGGAGCAGCTGTGGAAGCTGTCCGTGCTCGACCCCGAGCGCACCACGTCCTCGACGCCGCGCGAGACCACGCGGCTGCTGGACGCCATCTGGACCGACCGGGCGGCGGAACCCGAGGCGTGCGAACGGGTTCGCGCCATCATGGCCCGCCAGGTCTGGCCGCACCGACTGTCCTCCGGGTTCCCCTCGGGCGTCCGGATCGCGGCCAAGACCGGGACGCTCCCCGCGGCCCGCAACGAAGCCGGCGTCGTGTCCTACCCGGACGGTCGCCGCTTCGCGGTCGCCGTCTTCACCCTCGCGCACTCCCTGGAGGAGCGCCTCCCCGAGGTGGACGCCTCGATCGGCCGGACCGCGCGCCTGGCCGTCGACCACCTGCGCGCCCTCACCCCCGAAGCGTTGGAACGGAAGGAAACCCCATGACGAACACACGGACGGCGGTGGCCCTCGTCGGCGCGGTCGCCCTGGTGGCGAGCGCCTGCGGAGGATCGGGGTCGGGCGCCGCGGCGGGCGGGGACCCGGTCGACGGCCGGACCTTCAGCTTCGGCATCGGCTCGGACCCGGGCAACCTCGACCCGCACCTGACGGTGCTGTCGGTGACCAACCAGGTCGACCGGTTCCTCTACGACACGCTGCTGGGCCTGGCCGACGACGGCAAACCCGTGCGCGGCCTCGCGGAGAAGTGGGAGGCGTCGACCACCACCGCGACGTTCACCCTGCGCGAGGGCATCACCTGCGCCGACGGCGCGCCGCTCACCGCGACCGACGTCGCGGAGAACATCAACTTCGTGGGCAACCCGGCGAACCGGTCGACGCTCGTCGGGCTGCTGGTCCAGGCCGGCACCACCGCGAAGGCGGACGAGGCGACCCGCGCGGTCACCGTCACCTCGGGCGCGCCGGACGCGTTCCTGCTGCGCAACATCGGCAGCATGGCCATCGTGTGCGGCAGCGGGCTCAAGGACCGCGCGCTGATCGCCAAGGGCGGCGCGGGCACCGGCATGTTCACGCTCACCGAGTCGGTGTCCAACGACCACTACACGCTGGAACGCCGCAAGGACTACAAGTGGGCGCCCGGCGAGGTCAAGAGCGACGAGCGCGGCCTGCCGGACAAGGTCGTCCTGCGGGTGGTCCCGAACTCCACCACCGCGGCGAACCTGCTGCTCTCCGGCGAGCTGAACGCCGCCACGGTCACCGGGCCGGACCGCCAGCGGCTGGAGGCCAAGCAGCTGTTCCACGCCGACTTCCGGGCCGCGATGGGCGAGATGTTCTTCAACCAGGCGGAAGGCCGGGTCGGCAAGGACGAGTCGACCCGCCGGGCGCTGGTCCAGGCGCTGGACCTGGACCGGATCGGCAAGGTGCTGACCGCCGGCAACGGCAAGCCGTCCACCGGCCTGGTCACCACCGAGCCCATGGCGTGCTCGGGCGACACCGTCGCCGGCAACACGCCGAAGTTCGACACGGCCGCCGCCAAGTCCACTTTGGACGGCCTGGGCTGGAAGCCGGGCGCGGACGGCATCCGGGTCAAGGACGGCAAGAGGCTCACGCTCTCCACCGTGTACGCCTCCTACGTCAGCTCGACCATGCCCGCCACCGCCGAGCTGTTCCAGCAGCAGTGGAAGGAGATCGGCGCCGAGGTCACGCTCAACGGGGTGGACAGCACGGGCATCAACCAGGTGCTGTTCGTCACCGGCGACTGGGACGTCTCGCTCACCCCGATCGGGTTGACGCTGCCGAGCCAGGCGGTGCCCTTCGTGTCCGGTCCCGCCGCGCCGAACGGGCAGAACTTCCCGTCCGTCGCGAACCCGGCCTACGAGAAGACCGCGAAGGAAGCCGCGGCGCTGGCCGGCGAAGCCAGCTGCGCGACCTGGGCCGCCGCCGAGAAGGAGCTGTTCAAGCGGGTCGACGTGGTGCCCTACATCGACTCCACCGTCCCGGTGTTCGGCAGCGCCGCGAAGTTCTCCCTCAGCCAGGCGAGCATCACGCCCAGCTCGATCCGGATGTACGCGAAGTGACGGCGGCGACCGCGGCTCCCGCCGCGCCGAGGGTGCCGCGGCTGCGCGGCGGGCCCTGGCTGACGTTCGCCTGGCGGCGACTCGGCCGGTTCGCCGTGTCGCTGTGGGTGCTCGTCACCACGGCGTTCCTGATGATCCACCTGGTGCCCGGCGACCCGGTGCGGGCCTCGCTCGGCCTGAACGCCTCGGCCGAGCTGGTGGAGGCGAAGCGGCGGTCGCTCGGGCTCGACGGTCCACTGTGGACTCAATACCTGCACTACCTGCGCGGCCTGCTCACGGGTGACTTCGGCACCTCGATGACGAGCGGGCAGCCGGTCTCCGAGGTGATCGGGGACCGGCTGCCCGGCACGCTCCAGCTCGCGCTGCCCGCGTTCCTGGTCACGATCGCGGTGGCCATCCCGGTCGGGGTGCTGTTCGCGGTGCTCACCCGGGGCGGTCGGCGGCGGGCGGGCGAACTGGCGTTCACCTCGGTGAGCGTCGTGCTGGCCACCATCCCGGAGTTCCTGGTGGCGGTCGGCCTGGTGTCGCTGTTCGCGGTGACCCTCGGCTGGTTCCCGGTGGCGGGCAGCGACGACCTGAGCGCGTACGTGCTCCCGGTCGCCGCGCTCGCCGTCGGCCCGGCCGCGGTGCTCTCGCGCATCGTCCGGGTGGAGATGCTCGCCGTGCTGGGCAACGACTTCGTCCGCACCGCGCGGGCCAAGCGGTTGCCCGCGCGGCTGGTCTACGCCCGGCACGCGCTGCCGAACGCGCTGACCGCGACGCTCACCCTGGGCGGTCTGCTGCTGACCGGCCTGGTCGCGGGCACCGTGCTGGTGGAGAACGTGTTCGCGTGGCCCGGCCTCGGATCGTCGATCGTGCAGTCGATCCTGGCCAAGGATTACCCGCTGGTGCAGGGGATCGTGCTGGTCTACGGCGTCGGCGTGCTGTTGGTGAACCTGCTGGTCGACGTGCTGCTCGCGCTGCTCGACCCGCGTTCGACCATCCGGGAGGGTTGAGATGACCACGAACGCGCGACGTCGCGGGTCGATCTGGTCGGCCGCCGTGCGCACCCCGCTGGGCGTGTGCTCGGTCGTGCTGCTGGCGATCGTGGTGGGACTGGCGCTGTTCGGGCCGGTCCTGTGGGGTGACAGGGCCTCCGCGATCGACACGGACGCCATCGGCCAGGGCCCGTCCGGCGCCCACCTGTTCGGCACCGACGCGCTCGGGCGGGACATCCTCGTCCGGGTGCTGGTGGCGACCAGGCTGTCCATGGCGCTGGCGGTGCTCGCCACCGCGATCGGCGTCGGCACCGGGATCGTGCTGGGCGTGCTGCCGTCCGTGCTGCCGCGGTGGGCGGCCCGGCTGGTGGTGTCGGCGGTGAACATCGCGGTGGCGTTCCCCGGACTGCTGCTGGCGCTGTTCTTCGCGGTGATCTTCGGCGTCGGCACGCACGGCGCGGTGCTGGCGATCGCGTTCGCCATGGCGCCCTCGTTCGCCCGCCTGGTGCAAACCCTGGCCGCCTCGGTGATGGGCCGCGACTTCGTGGCCGCGGCCCGGGTCGCGGGCGTCGGCCGGGTGCGGCTGCTCACCCGGCACCTGCTGCCCAACATCGGCGAACCGCTGGTGGTCAACGCGACCGTCGGCGCCGGCGCCTCGCTGCTGGCGTTCGCCGGCCTGTCGTTCCTCGGCATCGGCGTGCAGGCGCCGGAGTACGACTGGGGACGGCTGCTGCGCGAGGGCCTGGACGGCATCTACCTCAACCCGGCGGCGGCGCTCGCGCCCGGTCTCGCGGTCGTGCTGGCCGGGTTGGCGCTGAACATGGTCGGCGAGACGGTGGCCTCCGTGGTCGGCGTCCGCACGCCGTGGTCCCGACTGCGCACCCCGCCCGCGCACGAGCCGCGGGTGGATGCGCCCCTGGTGCCCGCCGCCGACGCGGTGCTGGTGGTGGACAACCTCCGGGTGTCCTTCCCGCGCCCCAGCGGGTGGACCACGCCGGTGCGCGGGGTCAGCTTCAGCGTGCGGTCGGGCGAGGCGGTCGGCGTGGTCGGCGAGTCCGGCTCCGGCAAGAGCCTCACCGCGCTGGCCGTGTCCCGGCTGGTCGAGGCGCCCGGCGTGGTGACCGCGGACCGGCTCGAGTTCGCCGGCACGCCGCTGCTCACCTCTTCGGACCGGGCGGTGCGCGGCCTGCTCGGCACGTCGCTCGCGATGGTGTTCCAGGACCCGATGACCTCGTTCAACCCGACCCGGCGCGTCGGGCGGCAGTTGGCCGAGGTGTCCGAGCAGCACCACGGGTTGAGCCGCTCGAAGGCGTTCGCCCGCGCGGTGGACCGGTTGACCGCGGTGCGGGTGCCGGCCGCGGCCCGTCGGGCCAGGCAGTACCCGCACGAGTTCTCCGGCGGCATGCGGCAGCGGGCCATGATCGGGATGGGCCTGATGGGCCGGCCGAAGCTGATCGTGGCCGACGAGCCGACCACCGCGCTCGACGTCACCGTGCAGCGGCAGGTGTTGCGGCTGCTCGCGAAAACCCGAGCCGAGGAGGGCGCGGCGATCCTGTTGATCAGCCACGACATCGCGGTGGTCGCGGGCACCTGCGAGCGGATGCTCGTGATGTACGCCGGGCGGGTGGTCGAGGACCTGCCGACGGCCGCGCTGCCGGGCGCGGCGCGACACCCGTACACCCGGGCGCTGCTGGCGACGACCGTCGACCTGGAGACCGACCGCGACTCGCCGCTGACGGTGATCCCGGGCCGGCCGCCGGAACCGGACCAGGTGCCCGAGGGGTGCGCCTTCGCCGACCGGTGCCGGTTCGCCACCGACCGCTGCCGCGAGGAGGACCCGGTGCTCGAGGAACTCGACCGCACCCACCGGGTCGCGTGCTGGCACCCCGCCGCCGACCCGACCCCCGAACCGCGCGAGACCGTGACCGCCGGAGGCGCCGCATGAGCGAGTTGGTGTTCGAGGACGTGAGCGTCCGCTACGGCCGGTTGACCGCCGTCGACGGGGTGCGCCTCACCGTCCCCTCCGGACAGGTCGTCGGTCTGGTCGGCGAGTCGGGCTCGGGCAAGTCGACGCTGGCCCGGGCCGCCGTCGGGTTGTCGCCGGTCACCTCCGGCCGGGTGCTGCTGGACGGGGTGGACGTGCGTCGGCTGCCGCGGCGCAAACCGTTGCAGATGGTGTTCCAGGACCCGTACTCGTCGCTCGACCCGCGGATGCGCCTGGGCGAGTCGATCACCGAGGCGATGCCGCCCGGCGCGTTCCCCGACGCCGCGGCCCGGCGCGCGGAGGTGGCCCGGCTGCTCGAGCTGGTCAACCTCGGCCCGGACCGCGCGGACCAGCTGCCGGGGCAGCTCTCCGGCGGCCAGCGGCAGCGGATCGCGCTGGCGCGGGCGCTCGCCGGGCAGCCGAAGGTGATCATCGCGGACGAGATCACCTCGGCGCTGGACGTGTCCGTGCAGGGCGCGGTGCTCAACCTGGTCCGCGAGGTGCAGCGCCGGCTTTCGCTGTCGATGCTGTTCATCTCGCACAACCTGGCCGTGGTGCGGTACCTGAGCGACATCGTCGCGGTGATGTACCTCGGCCGCGTGGTGGAGGCCGGACCGGCCGAGCAGGTCCTCACCGACCCCCGCCACCCCTACACCCGCGACCTGCTGGCCGCCGCGCCCTCCGCGCACCGCGACCTGCTCGCCGACGTGAGCGGCGACGGCCTGGGCGACACCGAGCCACCCGACCCCCACCACCCGCCCACCGGCTGCCGCTACCACCCGCGCTGCCCCATCGGCCCGCTCGTGCACCGCGACCGCACCGTGTGCGTCGACACCGACCCGGCCGCGGACGCCGCGCGCCGGCACCACGAGGCGGCCTGCCACTTCGCCGGCCGCGCCTGACCACACCCGACCGCACCGCCACGAGGCCTCCGCACGCCCTCCGCCTCCCACCCCGCGTCACGAGGAGACCGCCATGACCCGACGTCTGAAGACCGACGACCTGTACGACCTCGAGTTCCCGGCACAGCCGTCGCTGTCACCGGACGGCGACCAAGTCGTCTACGTGGTGCGCGCCGCCGACCGCGCCGCGGACCGCGACACCCGGAGCCTGTGGCGGGTGGCCACCGCCGGTGGCGGGGCGACCCGGTTGACCCGCGGCACCGCCGACGTCGCGCCCGCCTGGTCCCCGGACGGCGCGAAGATCGCGTTCCTGCGCGCCCAGGACGGCCCGGCCCAGGTGTGGCTGCTGCCCGCGACCGGCGGCGAGCCCGAGCAGGTCACCACCCTCCCGCTCGGCGCGGGCTCACCGGTGTGGAGCCCGGACGGCGCGCGGATCGCGTTCACCGCGCCGGTCGACCAGGCCGCCCGCGCGGGCGCCGCGTCCCGACCCACCGCGCCCGTGGTCACCGACCGGGTCGACTTCAAGGCCGACGGCGCGGGTGTGCTCGGCACCGTCCGCGCCCACCTGCACGTGCTCGAGGTCGACACCGGCGAGGTGCGCCAGGTGACCTCCGGCGACTGGCACGCGAGCGACCCCGCGTGGTCGCCCGACGGCGCGCTGCTGGCGTTCTCCGCCGGGGTGGACGACGACGCCGACCTCACCTTCCGCTCCGGCGCCTACGTGCTCGACCACGCCGAGAACGGCGCGCGGCCGCGGCTCGTCGGGTCCGGTTCCGGCTCGGCCGGCGCGGTGACCTGGACGGCCGACGGCACGGCGCTGCTCGTCGTCGGCACGCTCAAGCCCGCGACCGGCCACGCCCGGCTCCTGCGCGTGCCGCTGGACGGCGGCGACACCGTCGACCTGGCGGGCTCCCTGGACCGCAACGTGATGGCCGGCGGACCCGGCTACCCGGGCGCGTCGCCGCGGTTGACCGGCGACGGCCGCACGGTCCTGTTCTGCGTCCGCGACCGCGGCTGCACGCACCTCTACGCGGTCGACGTCGACGGCGGCGTCCCGAGGCACGTGCTCGGCGGCGCGGGCGACAACGTGGCGGGCCTCGCGGTCGTCGGGCACGCGGCGGTGGTCGTGCTGGGCACCGCCACCTCCTACGGCGAGATCGCCACCGTCGACCTGGCCGACGGCGCGGTCGACGTGCGCACCGACCACGGCGCGAAGGTCGCCGACGTCGCGCTGTTCGCCCACGAGGAGCGCGAGTTCACCGTGTCCGACGGCACGGTGGTGCACGGCTGGCTGCTGCGCGACCCCGACCGCACCGGCCCGCTGCCGCTGCTGCTGGACATCCACGGCGGCCCGCACAACGCGTGGAACGGCTCCGCCGACGCGGTGCACTTCTACCACCAGGAGCTGGTCGCGCGCGGCTGGGCCGTGCTGCTGCTCAACCCGCGCGCGAGCGACGGCTACGGCGAGGCCTTCTTCACCGCCGCGATGGGCGCGTGGGGTGTCGCCGACGCGAACGACTTCCTGGAGCCGCTGGACCGGCTCGTGGCCGAGGGCGTGGCGGACGAGCGTCGGCTCGCGGTCGCGGGCTACAGCTACGGCGGGTTCATGACCTGCTACCTGACCAGCCGCGACACCCGGTTCGCCGCCGCCGTCGCGGGCGGTGTGGTCAGCGACCTGACGAGCGTGGCCGGCACGTCCGACGCGGGTCACTTCCTGGCCGACGTCGAGCTGGGCGGCGCGCCGTGGGCCGACCGCGAGCACTACGCGGCGCTCTCGCCGTTCAGCCGGGTCCACGACGTGCGCACGCCGACGCTGGTGGTCCAGGGCGCGGACGACGTCCGGTGCCCGGTCGGCCAGGCCGAGCAGTGGTTCACCGCGCTGCGCGAGCGCGACGTGCCGACGAGCCTGGTGCTCTACCCCGGCGGGTCGCACCTGTTCATCCTGGACGGCACGCCCTCGCACCGGGTGGACTTCAACCGGCGGGTGGTCGACTGGGTCGAGCAGCACGCGGGCGTGCCCGGCGAGCCGGTGCGCGCGCCGATCCGGTCCGAGCACTGGGAGGTCCGGCTGGAGGCGCTGGCCCGGCGGCACCGGGTTCCGGGCGCGTCGCTCGGCATCCTGCGGCTGGGTCGGGACGGCAACCCCGACGAGCTGGTCCGCGCCACGCACGGCGTGCTGAACAAGAACACCGGCGTCGAGGTCACCGAGGACTCGCTGTTCCAGATCGGCTCGATCTCCAAGGTGTGGACGACGACGGTCGCCATGCAGCTGGTGGACGAGGGCCTGGTCGAACTGGACGCGCCGATCGTCGACGTGCTGCCCGAACTGCGGCTGTCCGACCCGGACGTGGCCAAGCAGGTCACCCTGCGGCACCTGCTGACCCACACCAGCGGCATCGACGGCGACGTGTTCACCGACACCGGCCGCGGCGACGACTGCCTGGAGAAGTACGTCGACCTGCTGGACGAGGCCGCGCAGAACCACCCGCTGGGCGCGACGTTCTCCTACTGCAACTCGGGTTTCACCCTCGTCGGCCGGGTGATCGAGAAGCTCACCGGCAAGACGTGGGACGCGGCGCTGCGCGAACGGCTGTTCACCCCGTTGGGCCTCAAGCACACCGTGACGCTGCCCGAGGAGGCGCTGCTGCACCGCGCCGCGGTCGGTCACGCCGCCGCGCCCGGCGAGGAGCCGCAGCCGGTCCCGGTGTGGGTGCTCGCCCGGTCCGCGGGCCCGGCGGGTCTCGTCACGGCGTCCTCCGAGGACGTGCTGGCGTTCGCGCGGTTGCACCTCACCGGCGGTCTGGCGGCGGACGGCACGCGCGTGCTCGGCGCGGCGTCGGCGGCGGCGATGACCGAGAAGCAGGTGGACCTGCCCGACAAGCACGCCATCGGCGACGCGTGGGGTCTGGGGTGGATCCTGTTCGACTGGGACGGTCGCGGGCTCTACGGCCACGACGGGGCGACCATCGGGCAGAACGCGTTCCTGCGGATCCTGCCGGAGCAGGGGGTCGCGGTCACGCTGCTCACCAACGGCGGCAACACGCACGACTTCTTCCTGGACCTGTACCGGGAGGTCTTCGCCGAGATCGCGGGCGTCGCGCTGCCCGAGCCGCTGGTGCCGCCGACCGAGCCCGTCGACGTCGACCCGAGCCGGCACCTGGGCGTCTACGAGCGGGCGTCGTTCCGCTCCGAGGTGTTCCAGGGCGAGAACGGCCTGCGGATCCGGCACACGGTCACCGGCCCGCTCGCCGCGCTGGTGCCCGAGACGACGACCGAGTTCGACCTGGTCGCCATCAGCGACACGCAGTACGCCTTCCGCGCGCCCGGCACGCAGAGCTGGCTGTCGGTGACCTTCTACAGCCTGCCGACGGGTGAGCAGTACCTGCACTCGGGCGTCCGCGCCAGCCCGAAGGTCTCCTGACCGGTCGGCGGGGGAGGGGCGGTGGGCCGAGGCCCGCCGCCCTTTCCCGTACCCCCACGGGGGTAGCGCGGCCGCCACTTCGGACCGGTGCCCGGTCCGGCCGGCGCGGCTATCGTGGCCCGGTGCGCTTTCCCCCGATCCTGGTGGACGTGGTGCTCGCCGTGGTGTTCACCGGACTCACGATCGGCGCCGTCCTGTCCCAGGGCCACGCCGACGCGGCGGCGGTGCTCCTCGGCTCCCTCACGACCGCGCCCATCGCCCTGCGCCAACGCGCGCCCGTCGTCACCGCGGCGGTGATCCTCCTCGCGGTGGACACCTACGCGCTGACCCACGACGGCCTGCCGCCCAACGGCGGCATGGGCGTGCTCGTGGCGATGGTCACCGTGGCCATGCTGCGACCGCGCTGGGTGGCCGCGGCCGTGTACGGGGCGACGTCGCTGTCGATGGCGCTGCCGCTGCTCTACGCGCCGGCGCCGCGGTACGCGCCGTGGGACCTGGTGGAGTCGGCACTGGTGCTGCTCGGCGCGTGGGCGCTGGGCGAGAGCACCCGGCGCTGGGGCGACCGGGTGGAGCGGCTGGCCGAGCGCGCCGCGCGGGCCCGTGCCGACGAACGGGTCCGCATCGCGCGCGAGCTGCACGACGTGGTGGCCCACCACCTGTCCGTGGTGTCGCTCCAGGCGGGCGTGGCGCGGTACGTGCTGGACAGCGACCTCGACACCGCGCGGCGGGCGATCACGACCGTCGGCGACACCAGCCGCGAGGCGCTGACCGAGCTGCGCCGGGTGCTCCAGGTGCTGCGCGTGGAGGACCAGGGCGAGCTCGGGCCCCAACCGGGGTTGGCCGACCTCGACCGGCTGGTCGAGCGCACCCGGCTCGCGGGCGTGCCGGTGGACGTGGTGGTGCGCGGCGAGGAGCGCCCGCTGCCGCCGGGACCCGACCTGTGCGCGTACCGCGTGGCGCAGGAGTCGTTGACCAACGTGCTCAAGCACGCCGGGAAGGCCGCCGTGACGATGACGATCCACCACCGCGACCACCGGCTCACCCTGGAGGTCGCCAACACCGGCGACGCGCCGTCGCCACCACCGCGCGGCGGCACCGCGCACGGTCTGCGGGGCATGCGGGAACGCGCCGAGCTCTACGGCGGGACGGTGCGCGCGGGCGCGGTGCCGGGCGGGTTCCGGGTGGTGCTCGAGCTGCCGACGGGTCGGGTCCGGTGACCACGCGCGTGCTGATCGCGGACGACCAGCCCCTCATCCGGGCCGGGCTCGTCGCGCTGATGACGGCCACGCCCGGCTTCACCGTGGTGGGCGAGGCGGCGAACGGCGAGCAGGCCGTGGCGCTCGCCGAGCAGACCCGGCCGGACGTGGTGCTGATGGACATCCGGATGCCCGTGCTGGACGGCATCGCCGCCACCCGGCGCATCCTGGACGCCCCGACCGACCCGGTGCCCCGGGTGATCGTGCTGACCACGTTCGACCTGCCCGAGTACGTCTGCACCGCGCTCGGCGAGGGCGCGTCCGGCTTCCTGCTCAAGGACACCCCGCCGGACCGGATCGTGTCCGCCGTGAGCGCGATCGCGGCCGGCGACATCCTGCTCGCCCCGTCGATCACCCTCCGGCTGATCGAGACCTACGCGCAGCGCAACCGGGTCGCCACCACGCGGCCGCGGCTGTCGCTGCTGACCGCGCGGGAGACCGAGATCCTCCGCCTGGTCGGCTTCGGGCTGACCAACGGGGAGATCGCGCACCGCCTGGTGCTCAGCGAGGCCACGGTGAAGACACACGTGAAGCGGCTGATGGCCAAGCTGCACCTGAGCAGCCGCGCGCAGGCCGTCGTCATCGCCTACGAGTCCGGCGTGGTCACGCCGGGCGGCGAGCGCGACAGTCCATAGTGGACTCCGCGAGGCACGACGTAGGATCACGGCCGTGGACCTCGACACGTGGTGGGACCTGATCGGACGGGCGCGGGACGCGGCGGGTGACCGGGCGGACGACCGCGACCCGGTGGACGACCCGTTGCCGGGCGCGCTGGTCGACGTGCTGGCCGCCCTGGAGCCGCCCCGCATCGCGGACTTCGCGGTCCGGCTGGTCCAGGTGCGGGACACCGCCTACCTGGGTCCACTGTGGAAGGCCGCGTACCTGATCGAGGGCGGCTGCGGCGACGACGGGTTCCAGGACTTCCGCGACGGTCTGATCCTGCTCGGCCGGGAGGTGTTCACCCGCGCGGTCGCGGATCCGGACTCCCTCGCGCAGGTGCCGCTGGTGGTGCGGATGGCCCGCGAGGAGCGCGGCTGGCTCGGCTACGAGTCGCTGTCCTACCTGGCGCAGGACGCCTACCTGCGGGTGCTGGGCGAAACCGGGTCGTTCACCGCGGTGCTGGACGGCGCGGTGAGCGCCATGGAACTGCGCGCCCGGCCGGCGGGGGACGACTGGGACTCGGAGGACGACGCGGAACAGCGCCGCCGTCTCCCGGGACTGGGGGGGCGGTGCGTGTGACGGGGTGGGGGCAGCGCG
>NZ_JBFAEO010000087.1:0-15684 GCF_040642015.1 Actinosynnema sp. NPDC020468 | reverse complement strand
GTGCGGGGGGCCCCGCCCGGCGATCCGGCCGGGTCGGCGCACTACACCGCGTTGTCCGGCTTGGAGTGGCCGATGATCGTCCCGCCCGCGCCGTGACCGCCCCACCTCCCGGTGTGGACCGGTCACGGGCGGCTCACCACCCGGTGAAACCGGGCGCGAGCCCGCCGAGCACCAGCACCGACAGCGTCACCGCGACGGCGTAGTTCTCCAGCGGCGTCAGGTCGCGCTCACCGGTCTCCGCGCGGTGCCCGGCGAACAGCCCGAGGAACCCGCGCAGCACCGTCATCCCGTTCACCGCCACGGCCACGACGACCGCCGCCACCACGAACGGCGCCGGGTGGTCGAGCAGCCGGTGCACGTTCGCGAACCCCGGCAGCAGCGGGAAACCGGCCAGCGCCAACCCGAAGCCGAGGTAGGCCACCGCGAGCCGGGGCGTGCGCGCCAGGTCGCCCGCCGGCGTGGTGAGCGACAGCGCGCCGCGCCGGGCGGTCAACGCGCCCACGGTCATCGCCAACCCGGTCGAGGCGAGCACGAGCGCCGGCTGCGCGCCGTCCACGAGCGTCACCCCGCCGACACTGGCGAGCAGGAACGCCAGCGCCCGCGTGCCGTCCGACTGCACCACCGCGAACAGCGCGCCGACGAGCGCCGCCACCGCGCCGACCACCGGTGCCGCCGGCACGCTCGGCACCAGCAGGCCCAGCGGCAGCAGGAACGCCGCCACCACGCCCATCGGCGTGTGCGCCACGAACCGGGGGAACCAGCTGTGCGCCGGCACCACGGCCGCCCGTACCGCGACACCAGCCAGCACCAGCACCCCGCCGACCGGCGGCGACACCACCAGCCCGACACCCACCAGCAGCACACTGGGCACGTGGTAGAGCGCGAACAACCGCCCGTCCCGCGCCGCCGACCACGCCACGACCGCCGTGCCGGCCCAGAGCAGCGCGTCCACGGCGGCGAACCGCGCCACGGTGAACGCGCACGCCAACCCGACCAGCACCAGCGCCCGCGCGAGCACCCGGGGCGGGTGCGACCCGACCGGGCTCAACGCCGCGATCAGCACCCCGGCGAGGCAGAACGTCGTGCACACCAAGGAGTCCGGGAACCCGACCAACGACACGACCGCCGCACCCGAGGCACCCCACACACCCTTGCGCCGCGCGACCCGGGCGTCACCCTCGGCCCCGACCACGACGGCCGCGCCGAGCCACACCAGCACCACGACCGCCGACACGATCACGACGTCACCCCCGGACCGCCGGCGGTGCGGAGGCGCACGGGCACGACGGTGTCGCCACTGGACTGTCGAAGGCACCGAGTCACGCCCGCGTCCACGATCTCGGTGCCACCGCCGGAGTGTCGGTGGCATCGAGCCGTGCCGACACCCACCACCGACCCGATCCGGGCGTCCTGACCGGCTCCACCGGCGGCGCGGGCCACGGCCGCGCGAGGGGCGGTCGTGGACACCGCGCCGGTACCGGTCGGGCGCGACCCGGTCGACACCACCGCGCCGCCGGCACACCCGACCGAGACCGGGCGGGATCGCGACAAGTCCGCGTTCCCCAGCCGTATCCGCGCAGGGCCGGCCCCCACCCGGGCCACCCCAGACGACCCGCCGAGGCGGCCGACCCCGGACCACCTCGGGCTCACCGGGCCACCTCCCAGCGGCGGACCCAGCGCTCGTCGGCCGCCGCGAACCGCCGCACCAGCCGCGCGAAGCGGCCGACCGCGTGGTCCACCACGACCGCGTCCAGGTACCCGCGCTCCAACGCGAACCGGTACAGCCACAGCCGCACCGGCCGGGGTGTCACCCGCGACCACCCGCCGCCCGACCGCGTCACCGGCTCGCCGAGCGCCTGCTCGAGGTGGTGGTGGTCGTGCAGCAGGCTCGGCGACCGCAGCACCTGGGCGCTGCGCACCGCCGCGTGCCCCAGCAGGTGGACCAGCGCGAACACCTCCCACCCGAGCCCGATCTCCACCAGCACCAACCCGATCTGGGTGGACGAGGCGTACGCCAGCGTCGTCTTGATGTCGGTCTGGGTGCGGCCCACCAGGGTCGCGTGCACCGCCGTCACCCCGCCGACCACCGCGATCACCACCGGCAGCGCCGGCGCGCCGGCCCACAGGTCGTGCGTGCGCAGCAACAGGTACGGCCCCAGGCTGACCGAGATCGCGCCGTAGCAGATCGCGCTCGACGGGGTCGGACCCTCCATCGCGCGCGGCAGCCAGCCGCCCAGCGGGAACTGCGCGGCCTTGCCCATCGAGCCCCACAACAGCAGGAGGCCGACGGCGAGCGGCGGGCCGCCGTGGTGCACGACCACGACCGCGCCGACCAGACCCACGTCGCACACCCGGTAGGTGATGAACGCCCGCAGCCCGTGCGCGACCGGTCCGCGCCGCTGGTGGAAGAACGCGATCAGCAGCGCGGAGGCCAACCCGGTCAGCTCCCAGCCGACCACCAGCAGGTCGGGCGTCCCGGCCAGCACCACCAGTTGCACGCCGGCCACGAACAGCGCCAGCAGCACGTGGAACCGCCGGAACCCCGGGTCGCGGTGCAGGTAGCGCCGGGAGAACGCGCCGATCAACGCGCCCAGCAGCGCCGCGAGCACCCCCACCGGGACCGAGAGCCAGTCCGCCCGCAGCACCAGCGGGAACCCGTGGAACCAGGTGCCGACGACCACCTCGACCGGCCCGGACCGGACGGTCGTCGCGAGCAGTGCCGCCGACACCCCGGCCGACGCCACGACCAGCGCCGACACCACCCGCTCGGTCAGCGGCACGCCCAGCCAGGACGCCGCGCCGAGCAGCAGGAACACCCCGAAGGGCACCGCCGCGGCGGCCACCAGGATCCCGTTCACGAGACCGGCACCGGCACGTCGACGCGCGTCAGCACGTGCGCGCACCCGAGGTGGTCGCGCGAACCGGCGTAGACCTCCGCCGACCGGGCCACCACCGGGAACGCGGTGCGCTCGGGCACGTGCGGCCGGAACGCGCCCCGCGCGTACACGTGCATGGCGTCCCGGTCCCACGCGACGAGCTGGATCCACCCGCCCGACACCAGCCGGTCCAGGTTCGGGTGCGCGGCCAGGATCGCGGCCAACCGCTCGGGCGCGGCCTCCACGACCAGCAGCAGCCGCACGGGCTCGTGGATCTCGACCATCTGCCACGGCAACCCGGTGCGCAGGTCGGACGCGTGCCCGTCCATCACCCCGATCAGCCCGGTGATGTTGTGCGGCAGCTTGGTGCCGCAGCCGTACCCCGCCGGGTCCACGAAGCTGAAGTAGTACTCCAGGTTGATCCCCGCGCACACCGGCCCGACGGCCAGCAGCAACGACGTCAGCAGCGCGTCGTCGGTGTCGCAGTCCGGGTCGTAGGACGCGAGGAACGCCCTGCGGTCCAGGAACAGTCCGCGGGTGCGCCGCCGCCGTCCGACCACGCACACCGCGTTGGTGGCGTGCCCGTACTCGGGACGCGGCTGGCCGAGGTCGACCGCGTGGGTTTCCGCGTGCGCCAACGCGTCCGCGAGCGCGAGGTCCGGCGGTGCCGACTCGAACCGCCGGCACCGCTCGTGCGCGGCGAGCACGCAGGCCTGGGCGAGCGCGTTCTCGGCCCGCCGCAAGGGTTCCGCGTGCCCGGCGGGCACCAGGTCCTCGTCGTAGTAGGTCATCGTGTCGTCGCACGTGTTGTGGTAGCCGCCGACGAACCAGGTGCCCTCGGGGATCACCAGCCCGCGCTCGGCGAGCTCGGCACGGACCGCCGGGTCGTTGGCCATCGCGGCGAACGCCCGCGCGTTCGGGCCGCCGCGCCCGCCACCGGTCGCGCCGCAGTCGTGCGCCGACTCGTGCGGGTTGTTCAGGCTGGACGACCCGTGCCCGACGATCAGCACGACCGGCGCCAGGCCGCGGCTCAACCCGGTGGTGCGCAACACGGTCGACACGATGTCGGCCATCTCGGCGACCGAGAACTCCATGACGAGCCGGGTCGGGGGAGCCTCGGCGTGCGACCGGTGCTCCCACCGGTGCGCGGCGCGCGGGAACAGGCAGCGACCCACCAGCGAGGCCAACCCGGCCGCGCCCAGCGCCACGCTGAACACGCCGCCGCGGGCCAACGTCCGGCTGCCGGTCGACACCGCCCGGGTCCACCGCGCCCGCGCCGACCGCCGCGTCCGCCCGGGGTGCAGCGGCTGCTCGACCACCGCGTGCCTCGGCGTCACCACGACCGGGCACAGCGGGCGCGACCGCACGTCGTCCACGCCCCGGTAGTTCATCGCGACGCCGAAGAACCCGGCGAACCCGAACGTCTCGACCGACGGGCAGCACTCCTCCAGGTGCCGGCGCAGCGACTCCTCCCGCTCGTCCAGGCAGAACACCGCCTGGAACCGCGGCACGCCCGGGTCCGCCGACAGCGCCTGGTGCGCGGCGAGCCCGTCGAGCACGCCGACCCGGTGCCGGCGCTCGTAGGCCAGGTGCAGCAGCCGACGCCGCTCCACCTCGTCGCACCGCGTGCACGCGGCCAGCCACGCGGCCGCCTGCCCGGTGTCGGTCAGCGGCACGTCCATCAGGCGGGCCAGCACGAACGCCTCGTACACCGGTTCCAGCTCCGGCCGGGCAGGCACGTCGGCGACGGGCTCGGCGGTCGCCCGCACGTGCCGCGCGGCGAACACGTCCAGGGTCAGCTGCACGGCCAGGTAGTCGGCCAGCCTGGCGGGCCTGGCCTCGACGGGCGCGCGGTCGGGCCGGTGCTCGAACTGCCGCACCATGCCCGCCCACCCGCGCAGGGACAGCAGCGTCGCGGTGACGACCTCCGACCAGTCCTCCCGGGCCACGCCCAGTTCACGCAGCGCCCAGTGGATCGTGCGCTCGGCCGTCCACCCGTCCTGACCGCGCAGGCACCCCGGGAGTCCGCGCAGGAACGGGTCCGGCGGACCGCCCGCCCGACCGTAGAGCGCGCGGAACGCGGCGAGCAGCCCGTCCTCGCGCACCGGCATCGCCCAGTACGCCACGCCCTGGTCGAGGAACGCGGCGGTGAACCGGATCAGCAACGGGTGCGCCAGGTGGTCCGGGTCGACGCCGGTCGCGGCGAGGACCCGGTCCCGTGGTCGGGCGGACACCGCCTGCGGCTCGGGCGCCGGACCGACCGCGCGCAGCAGGTCCCAGCGCGGGTCCACGGCGTCCACCGCGTCGGTTTCGGCCAGCAGCCAGTGCAGCGCCGGGCCCCGCGGCACCTCGACGTGGTGGCGCAGCCGGAGTTCGTGGAACCGGCGGGGAGTGGGTCCGCCCGGCACGATCTGCCCGCCGTCGTCGACGACCTCGTCCGCGACCACCGCGTCCAGGTCGCCCGGCGTGATCCGGCCCGAGCGCAGGTGCCGGTGGAACTCGGCCTCGCTCAGGTACGGCTCGGTGCCGAACACGGCGGCGGCCTCGGTCACCGCGTCGCCGAAGGGCAGGTGCTCGAACGCGTGCAGCGTGTTGTGGTGCACGAACGCTTGGAGCGGTCCCTGCTCGGGCAGCAGGGCCGCGGCGCGGTCCACCAGGTCGGTGACGCTGCGGTCGGCGACGGTCATCGCGACCGCCGGCGACGGGTGGCGTGCGGGTGCGCCGACGCGGCCTCGAACTCGTCCAGACCCTCGACGGTGAGCGTGGCGTGGGGGAGTTCCCGGGCCAGTTCGTCCAGTCGGGACAGGAAGGTGTGGTCCACGAAGGACGCCTCGCGCACGTCGACCACGACCTCGGTGACGTCCGCGCCGTGCCGGGCGAGCAGCCGCCGCAACGGCAGCAGCGCCGGGAAGATCGCGGCCTTGGGCACCCGGATCCGCAGCACGCCGTCGGTCACGGTCGCCTGGGGCCGCGGCACGAACGCGGGCAGCGGCACGCCGCGCGCGACGTGCAGCACCAGCTTGAGCACGAGACCCGCGGCCACGCCCATCAGCAGGTCGGTGGCCAGGGTGACCAGCAGCGTGGTGAGGAACAGCGCCAACTGGTCGACGCCGATTTGCCCGACGTGCCGGAACTCGCGCGGCGAGGCGAGCCGGAAACCGGTGTACACCAGCATCGCGGCCAGCGCGGCGAGCGGGATCGTCTGCACCACACCGGGGATCAGCGCGACGAACAGCAGCAGGATCGCGCCGTGGCACACGTTCGACCACCGGCTCTTCGCGCCGGAGTCGAGGTTGGCCTTGCTGCGCACGATCTCGGAGATCATCGGCAGGCCGCCGATCAACGCCGAGGTCAGGTTGCCGACACCGACCGCGAGCAGGTCGCGGTTGACGTCCGAGGTGCGCCGCGCCGGGTCCAGCGAGTCGACCGCGAGGACGGTCAGCGTCGACTCGATGGTGCCGATCAGCGCGAACATCACCACGTACTGGATCGACGTCGCGCCGAACACCTCGGAGAAGTCCGGGAAGGTGACCGCGTCCAGCAGCGAACCGGGCAGTCGGACCAGGTACTCCGGGCCGAGGTGGTGCGAGCCGAGGAACGTGTAGTCGTGCGGCCGGTCCAGGTGCAGCCACAGCCCGATCGGGATGGCGACCGCGAGCACGATCAACGGCGCCGGCACGACCTTGCTCCAGCGGGCGCGCACCAGCGGCAGGCAGAACAGCAGCACCAGCGAGATCGCGCCCACCAGCAGGATGTAGGGGTTCGCGTGCGAGGCGCTGCGCGGTATCTCGGCCAGCAGCCCGAACGGCGTCTCGGCCTTGGGCTTCACGCCGAGCACCACGTGCGCCTGCTTGGCGATGATGATCACGCCGATCGCGGCGAGCATGCCGTGCACGACGGACGGCGACATGGCCACGCCGATGCCGGCCGCGCGCAGCAGGCCGAACACCACCTGGACGAGCGCCGCGACCACGCCGACGGCGAGCGCCTTCCGGTAACCGGCAACGAGGTCGCCCTGGCCGAGGTCGTGCACCGCGCCGACGGCGATCACGATCAGGCCGGCGGCGGGCCCCTTGATAGTCAGCGGGGCGCCGCCGAGCAGGCCGCCGAGGATGCCGCCCACGATGGCCGTGAGCACGCCCGCGATGGGCGGGAATCCGCTGGCCACCGCGATGCCCAGACAGAGCGGAAGTGCGATCAGCGCGACCAGGAAACCGGACTTCAGGTCTGATTTCGGGAAGTACCGGGTCGGCGCCGCAGGGGGTCTGCCGGTGGTGCGATCGGGTCGGGCGTGCATCGGATTGTCCTTTTTGTGGGCGCGTCAGGGACACCGCGGTCGTAATAGGACGGCGGTGCGGCAGGGGCTCGCGAAGAATTCAGCGCCTGCCCGGAGGCCCGCGGGCGACCCGGGTGTCGACGCGGACGGCGGTCGTTCCCGCGGACGGGGCGACGGCCGGGCGGACGGTGGTCCGCAGCAGCGCGACGGCCGGTTCGTCGGACGTGACGTCGTCCGCCCTGCCGACTTCGCAGTCGGCGAAAGCGCAGGTCAACGCCTTGACGAGAGGTTGCTGCCGGGTCGCCTCGTGGTGGGCGGTCGGCTCGACGGCCGAGAAGCCGACGACGACGGAGATCTCGATGAGCGCCGCGACGAGCAGGCGTAGAACGCGCACGAAACCTCCCCCTGGCGAAGCCGGTGATTGTCGAGAGGCGGTCGTGGATTTACGACCTTGACCGCAATCCGCTCAAGTCGCTCGATCATCGGGGACGCGTGGAAGTGCCGTCAAGGTCCGGTAGTCGCCATTTGACGGAGAGTAACCTCAATTACTGCGAGAGGCGTAAGCGGCCGCAAGTTAATTGTTATGCGAATTATCCGCCGCCGGTCGGCCCGCGTGCCCGACGCCGATCGGCCTGGTCACGACCCGGTCCAGGTCGGGGCCCCGCGCCGCGCTTCGGTGAACCGAAAAACTGTTCCGCCCGCTTCGGGTGGGAAATTCACCGCGCCGCGCGACGGCGTGTTCCAGCTCACCCCGGCCGTTCCGAGCCGCCGCCGGTCCCGTTTTCCGCGTTGATCCGGAAGGACTTCGGGCAACCGGTCGAACGGCGCAACCCGAGTGCGCCATCGCCCTTTCCCGACTGGTCCGCCCACGCGGTCACCGGCGCGCGGACACCCGGTAGAGCACCGCGGCGTGCGGCCGCACCGTCACGGCGACCGGACCCTCCGCGCCGGACACGACGCCGGACCACAGATCGCGCAGGGTCAGCCCGCCCCCGCCGGGGAAACCGAACTCGGCCGCGGTCACCGAGGTGGTCGCCGTCGAGGCGCCCCGGTTCAGCACCGCCACGGCCCGGTCCCCTCCGGACAGTGGCTTCACCCAGACCTGCACGTCGCCGCCGTCGCGCACCCGGTACCCCTGCGACCCCGCCCAGTCCTGGTCGACCGCGACGACGTCCCGGTTCGTCAGCACCCGCCGGGTGTCCTCGCTCATCGCGTCCAGCCGGTTGCCCGCGAGCAGCGGCGCGGACAGCACCGCCCACAGGCTGAAGTGCGCCCGGCTCTCGTCCGGCGTCAACGCCCCGTTCCCGACCTCCAGCATGTCCGGGTCGTTCCACGCGCCGGGCCGCGCCCAGACCTCCAACCCGACCTGCCGGTCCACGATGCCGGTGACGCTGTCCCACGTCGGCGCGATGTCACCGGTGGTCCGCCACGAGTTCGCCACCGACGGCCGCCACGAGTCGACGGGCAGCTGCGGCTGCCGGTGGATCGAGTACACGACCGCCCGCCCGGTGTCGTCCAACGCGTCCCGCATGAGCGTGAACCCGGCCCGCGGCTCGACCCCGTCCACCTCGGCCCGGCACCAGTCGTACTTGAGGTAGTCCACCCCCCACGCCGCGAACACCGCCGCGTCCTGCCGCTCGTGGCCGAGGCTGCCGAGCGCGCCGGGGTACAGGCCGGCGAGGTTCGCGCACGTCCGCGTGCCGGGCGTGGCGTAGATCCCGAACCTCAACCCCTTGCCGTGCACGTAGTCCGCCAACGCCTTCATCCCGTCGGGGAACCGCGCGGGATCGGCCCGCAGGTTCCCCCACACGTCCCGCGTGGTGGCCTGCCAGCAGTCGTCCACGTTGACGTACTCGTACCCGACGTCGCGCAACCCGGCCGCCACGATCGCGTCCGCCGCGGCCCGGATCTTCTGCTGGTCGATGTCGCACCCGTAGGCGTTCCAGCTGTTCCACCCCATCGGCGGCGTCCGCGCCGACCCGGTGGGAGCGGACACCACCGGGTCGACCGCGGCCACCCCGACGAGCAGGCAGCACACCGCCAGCACCACGCCTCGAACGGTCGTCACGTGATCCAGTCAACGCCCCGAACGCCCGGCGCGCGATCTAGTCGGCACCCTCCGGCCGCCGGTACCGGATCGGCATCCGCCGCCTCCTGCGCCCCTCGGGCATCACGGGGCCGGCGATCCGGATGAACACCAGCAGCCACAGCACCCCGAAGGCCATCAGGCAGACCATGCCGAGACCCGGCGACGACCGCTCGGGCTGCACCCGGGAACGCCGGTCAACGCCGACCGCCCAGGTCGTCCGACCGATGTCGGCGGGCTCCAGGAACGAGACGTCGGCGGTCAGGGTGCGCCGGTCGGCGGTCCGGGTCACCGTCACGTCGCACCGGTGCCAGTAGCCGAAACCCTTGTAGGTCACGGGTCCGCGCTCCTGACAGGCCGTGGCGACCGCCGTGTAGCCGGCTTTGGCGAGGTCGCCGGTCTCGACGCGGTCGTAGAAGTGGAAGAAGATCGTCGCCCCGATCAGGTACCCGAGCGCGGGCACGACCAGGAACGCGAAGACGCGGTGCAGCCGCCTCCTCAGCCGCCGGCCTCCTCCCTCTTCCGGGTTTCCTCCTCCTTCTTCAACTCCCGCCACGACTTCCACCCCCCGTTGTCCACGACCTTGGAGCCCTCTTTCGCGAACTCGGTGCCCATCTTGGGCAGGACCTCCTTCGGCAAACCGGTGACACCGTCGACCACGACCTTGCGGGCCTCGGTGTACGCGTCCTTCGCCATCTTCCCGAGGGAGAAGTCCGCCATGTGGCGCGCGATGTCCGCGTCCGCGCCCCGCTTGAGCACGGTCACCAGGTTGTCGCCGCCCTTGGCGAGCGCGGTCTTGGCGTTGGTCAGGATCCGGTCCAGCTTGCCGACCAGCGTCTGCGCCTTGGAGAACGCCTTGGTGAGCTTGCGGCACCACTCGACGGCCTTGTCCGCGTACCTGATCGCGGTCGGCACGCACTCGGCGATCGCGCCCGCGACACCCGCGCCGAACGCCGCCACGGCCGGGAGCCATCGCAGGCAGATGCTCACCAGCTTGCCGATCGCCTCGGAGATCAGGTCCCGGACGATGTCGCGGACGACCTTGAGGATGGTCTTGCAGATCGTGATCAGCAACGACATCCCGCGCGCGGCCTCGCCCACCGCGCCGTAGGTGTCCGCCCGGTCGACACCGAAGACGCGGTACTTCGCGGTGTCCGCGCCCTCCCAGTTCGCCGTGTCGCCGCTCACCGCGTCCTTGAGGGCGGTCGAGGTCTCGTCGAGGTAACTCGACACCGACTGCCAGGTCTGCGCCATGCCGTCGAGCGTCTGCTGATCACCGGTCAGCCAGTCCAGCGGCTCGCGGAGGAAGTCCACGTGCTCCATCAGCCAGCCGAACCCGGCACTGGCGAGCCCGGCCAGCGGGTCGACCAGGAAGTCGGCGATCCCACCCACCGCGCCGGCCACGTTGAGCAGGCCCTCGGCCCAGTCGCCGTCCGCGAGCTTGGTGACGGCCTCGGTCGCGTCGTGGAACAGGCCGGCGCCCTCGGTGTCCGGGGTGGGCTCACCCTCGCGAACCAGGATGTTCTGCTGCGGCGCGGGTGCCGGGCCGACGGAAGGGGTGCTCATTCGGTGTACATCCCGTCGAACATGGTGGTGTTGGCTTCCTCGTTGGTCCGCACGTCCTCGCGCCAGTCGTGCACCCGCTCGAGGTGGTCGGACGCCGCGTCGACGGCGTCGTTCAGGGTGTCCACCGCGCTGTGCTCGGCCGCCGCGCAGATCGCCATCAGCGGGATGCCCAGCAGGCCGAAGGCCTCCGGGTGGGACGACGCCTGGCCCGCGCCCGCGGCCGTGTTCACGCGGTGCGCGATGTCGTCCAGCTTCTTCGCGTGGGCGTCCATCTCGGTCAGGTCGATGCGGTAGGTCATCGCAGGAAACCTCCGCCGAAGTCGTCGTCCTCCTCGGCCGGGCGTTGCGGCCGAGGCGGGGGAGGAGGCGGCCTGCGGAACGGTGGGGGAGGAGGCGGCACGTCCTCCTCGATCCGGCCGATGCCGGACGACGGGGTGCCCCACCCCGCGGCCTGCGGCACGTCCGGGTGCGCGCTGCGCAGCCGGTCCACCAGGAAGCGCATCGCCTCGGAGTCCGCGCCCAGCGACGGCGCCATCGCCTCCTGCACGGCGCCCGCCAGCCTGGTCTGCGCGGCCTGCACCACCCGCAGGACCTCCTGGCCGACGGTCGCGCCGTCCTTGCGCTGCAAGGAGTTGCCCAGGTCCAGGCCCACCAGGTTGCCCGCGTCGTTCACCGTCACGGTGATCTGCCCGTCGGGACTGCGCTCGGTGACGCGCAGGTTCGCCAGCCCCTCGCGGATCGCGTCGCTCTTGCGCCGCGCCTCCGCCAGCTTGCCTTCGTACTCGTTCAGGATCCGGTCAGGATCGGTCATCGTTCCCCCACGCCGTGCTCACTCGACGGCAGCGGACCGTAGCGGACCCAACCGGGGCGTCGGAGCCGTTTCGGGGGATTGGTGAGCGGGCTTACCCGAGATCGCGGAGCAGGTCGGCCAACGCCGTCACGCCGTCCGCGCCCACCCGCTCGGCCACCGTGCGCTCGTGCGCGACGGCCAGCGCCTCCAGCCGCGCGAGCTTCACCCGGCCCAGGTCGGACACGTGCACCGAGACCTTGCGGCGGTCCTCCTCGGACTGGGTCCGGTACAGCAGCGCCGAGTCGACCAACCCGTCCACGAGCCTGGTCAACGTCGCGTGCGGGATCTCCACGGCCACCGCGAGCGAACCCATGGCCCGTTCCTCGGCGGCGAGGGCGCGCAGCACGCGCCACTGGTCGACCGTGACGCCCTCCTCCTCCAGCACGCCGCCCAGGTCGCGGACGAGGGCCCGCTGGGCACGGGTCAGCAGGTCGACCAGGTCGGCGCGGGCGAGCCGCTGATCAGCCATGACATGCCTTCCGCCGGTGGTCGTGGACGCGAGCATACTGTCCGGCATGGACTCGTCGGCGGTCGTGCGCGCGGTCGTGCGCGACCGGCTCGAGGTGGTGGTCGCCGGACCGGACCCGACGGCGCTGCGGATCGGCCTGCTGCTGCCGCTGTCCGGCGCGCTCGGGCTGACCGGGCCGTCGGGCCTGCTCGCCGCCGCCCTCGCGGCCACCGAGGTGAACGCGCGCGGCGCCGCCCGCCGGGTCGAGCTGGTCCTGCTGGACGCCGGCCGCGCGCCCCGCGAGGTCGCCGCCGAGGCCCGAGGTCTGGTCGGGCTGGTCGACGCGTTCGTCGGGTTCCACACCAGCGACGTGCACCGGGCGTTGGAGCAGGCGCTCGGCGACCGGGTGCCGTACGTGTTCACCCCGCCGCACGAGGGCGGCACGCGGCTGCCCGGCGTGGTGCTGCTCGGCGACGCGCCGGCACGTCAGCTCGCGCCCGCCGTCCGCTGGCTGGTCGCGCACCGCAGGCTGCGCCGCTGGGCGCTGGTGGGCAGCGACTACATCTGGCCGCGCGCCGTGCACCGGGCCGTGGCGCGCATCGTCCGCGACCTGGGCGCGGAGGTGGTGGCCGAGCGGCTGGTGCCGTTCCCCGGGCCGGGCATCGACGCGGAGGAGATCGTGGACGGGTTGGGCCGGGTGGGCGCGGACGCGGTCCTGCTCAGCCTCGTCGGCCGCGACCTGGCGCTGTTCAACCGGGTGTTCGCGGCCTCGCCGCGGGCCGCGCGGGTGGTCCGGCTGTCCGGTTCGCTGGAGGAGAACGGCCTGCTCGCGGCGGGTGGCGACGACACGGGGGAGCTGTACGCGGCGATGCGGTCGTTCGTCGGGCAGGGCGACGAACGCCGGGTCGCGCTGGCCGAGCGGCACCGGGCGCTGTTCGGCGGCCGGGCGCCGGTGCTCGACGCCTACGCCGAGGGCTGCTACGACGGCGTCCACCTGGTCGCCGCGCTCGCCAGGTCGGGCGCGCTCAGCGCGGCGGACGCGCAGCAGGGTGCCGCCCGGCTGCTGCACGGCGGTCTCGACGCGTGGGGCCCGCCCGGTCCGCCGCGTCCCGGCGGCTACCTGGCCAGGGCGGACGGGCTCGACCTGACCGTCATCACCCCGTTGTAAAGATCCTCCCGGGTGAAACCTTTCCAAATGGAAGGAGCGTGTCTAGAGTTCGCCGGACCAGTGCGTGGCAGGAGGTCGGAATGAGCCAAGAAGGGCTCGAGAAGTACGGCTACACCCAGGAACTGCGCAGGTCACTCGGCTTCAAGGACCTGCTCGTCTACGGGTTGATCTTCATGGTGCCCATCGCGCCGTTCGGCATCTTCGGCAGCGTGTTCCAGGGCTCCGGCGGCATGATCGCGCTGGCCTACGCCATCGGCATGCTCGCCATGCTGTTCACCGCGGGCTCCTACGCGCAGATGTCGAAGGCGTTCCCGATCGCGGGCTCCGTCTACACCTACGCGGGCCGCGGCATCGGCCGCCCGGTCGGGTTCCTGGCCGGCTGGATGATCCTGCTCGACTACGTGCTGGTGCCGAGCCTGCTCTACCTGATCGCGGGCGTGGCGATGAACTCGCTGGTGCCGGCGATCCCGGTGTGGGGCTGGCTGGTGGCGTTCGTGCTGCTCAACACCGCCGTGAACTACCTGGGCATCGAGATGACCGCCAAGGTCAACCGGTTCATGCTCGTCGCGCAGCTGGTGATCCTCGCGATCTTCCTGGTGATCGGCGTGGTCGCGCTCGCCCAGGGCAAGGGCCGCGGGTTCAGCTTCGATCCGATCTTCAACAACGCCACCTTCTCCTGGCCGCTGGTGTTCGGCGCGGTGTCCATCGCGGTGCTGAGCTTCCTCGGGTTCGACGGCATCTCCACCCTGGCGGAGGAGAACCGCGACTCGGCCAAGGCGATCGGCCGGTCCATGGTCGCCGCGCTGCTGACCACCGGCGTGCTGTTCATCGTGCAGACGTGGGTCGCCGCGCTGCTCGTGCCCGACCCGGACGCCCTGATCGCGAACGGCGACGCCGGCGGCACCGCGTTCTACGACGCGGCCCGGGTCGCCGGTGGCGGCTGGCTGGCCGTGCTCACCGCCGCCGCGACCGCCGTGTCCTGGGGTTTCGCCAACTCGCTCGTCGCGCAGGCGGCGACCTCGCGGCTGCTGTTCGCGATGGCGCGGGACCGGCAACTGCCCAGGTTCCTGGCCAAGGTGCACCCGACCCGCCGGATCCCGGTCAACGCCACCCTCGTGGTCGCGGTCGTGTCGCTCGCGCTCGGCCTGTACATGCAGTCCCGCGAGGACGGCATCACGCTGCTCAGCTCGCTGGTCAACTTCGGCGCCATGACGGCGTTCCTGGTGCTGCACGTGTCGGTCGTCGTGCACTACGTGATCCGCAGCCGCAGCCGGAACTGGTGGAAGCACCTGATCGCGCCCGCCATCGGGTTCGCGATCCTGGCCTACGTGGTGATCAACGCGAAGGTCGCCGCCCAGACGACCGGTTTCGTGTGGCTGGGCATCGGCGTGGTCGTGCTGGCCGGGCTGCTGCTGACGGGCCGCCGGCCGGAGCTCGCCGGCATCAGCGAGGAGGAGAAGTGAGCATCGAGGTCGTGCGGCTCGAGTCCGAGCCGGGTTTCGCGTTCGGCGGTCGGGAGGCGGCGCTCACCGTCCCGCCGGGCACCGTGGTCGAACTGTCCACGGAGGACTGTTTCGGCGGCGCGGTGCGCGGCGTGGACGACCTGCCGAGCCGGGTCTGCACGTTCCCGTACCTGAACCCGGTGACCGGGCCGATCGCGGTCGAGGGCGCCGAACCGGGCGACGCGGTGGCGGTGCACTTCGTGGACATCCGCCCGACCCGCGACTGGGCCGTGTCCACCACGTTCCCGCACTTCGGCGCGCTGACCGCGACCCACACCACGGCGATGCTGCACGACGCGCTCCCCGAACGCGTGTGGCTCTACGACGTCGACGTGGCCCGCGGCGTCTGCCGCTTCCGCGCCCGGTCGAGCGACTTCGAGGTCGAGCTGCCGCTGGACCCGATGCACGGCACGGTCGGCGTCGCGCCCGCCGCCGGCGAGGTGATCATGAGCATCACCCCGGGCGCGCACGGCGGCAACATGGACACCCCGGAGATGCGCGCCGGCACCACGGCGTACTTCGGCGTGAACGTCCCCGGCGGCCTGATCTCGATCGGCGACGGCCACTGCCGCCAGGGCGAGGGCGAGGTCTGCGGCACGGCCGTGGAAGCCGCCATGTCCACCGTGGTCGTGGTCGACCTGATCAAGGGCGCCGCGCCGGCGTGGCCCCGGCTGGAGAACGACGCGTACCTGATGTCCACCGGCACCGCCCGCCCCCTGGAGGACGCGTACCGGATCAGCCAGCACGACGTGATCGGCTGGACCGCGGACCTCCTCGACCTGGACCCGCTGGACGCCTACCAGCTGGTCAGCCAGGCGGGTCTGGCCCCGGCGGGCAACGTCGTGGACACCAACTACACGATGCTGGCCAAGATCCCGAAGACGATCCTGGGCGTGGAGGCCTACGACGGCC
>NZ_JBFAEO010000086.1:0-16927 GCF_040642015.1 Actinosynnema sp. NPDC020468 | reverse complement strand
ACCGCCCCCCCCCGGGGGCCCGGGGGGCCCCCCCCCGCGCCGGGGGGTTCGGGCCGCGTCGCGGACCCGGTCGAGCAGGTGCCGGTGCAGGTGCCGGTGGCGGAACTGGTGCACCGCGCCGTACTGCCGCAGCACGCCGCGGTCGCGGGCGTCGGTGAGGAACGGCATGAGGCGCCACGGGAGTCGGCCGCGGGCGGCCAGGACGAGCCTCGTGACGGTGAACCTGGTGTGCGCGCTCGACAACAGCCACCCGCCCGCGTAGCCGAGCGCGATCCGGACCGCGTAGTCGACGCCCGGCACGGCGAACCCCGCGGCGACGGCGAGCATGATCCCCGACCCCAGCAGCACCACCCGGCGGTCGGCGCGGAGCGTGGTCTCGGGGTTCGTCGGGCGGGCCAGGTCGGCCGGACCCACCACGCCGCCGGTGTGGCCGTGCCGCAGTCGGAGCCAGAACCGGCGGCCGGTCCAGCACGTCAGGAGACCGCCGCCGAGGACCAACCCGGCGAGCACCAGCACCGACCGGACCGTCCACGACGGCCCTTCCGCGATGCCCACGGCGGCCACCAGCAGCGCGAAGACGCCGACCAGGAGCAGCAGGGTGTTGAGCGTCAGCCGGGCCGTGTCGACCAGTTCGGCGCGTAATCGGGGCCGTGACACGGTCAGGGCGTGCGGCGTCTCCAGGTCGCCGACGGCGAAGTAGGCCAGGTAGCGGGTGCTCGTCGCGGCCAGCCCGACTACCGCCGCGCCGATCAGGCCGGGCACCGGCCCGCCCGCGCTGCCCGCGCCGAAACCCAGCGCCGCGCCGGCCAGCGCCCGGCAGCCCGGCGCGGCCCAGGGGAGCGCCCGGTGCAGCCGCCACCACGCGAGGTCCGGCGAGCCGGTGGCCTCGAGGTGGGTCGCCAGAGTGCCGAGCCACCGCTGCACGGTGGTGTGGTGCGGCCCGGCCGACGACCGGGTCGGGTGGTCTGGGTACACCGCGGGAACCAGGTGCGCCAACAGGTGCGCCTCGATCGCCGCCGGATCCGGGAAGCGCGTCCGGTCGCACAGGTCGGCCGGGTCGCGGTCCACGTCCCGGTGCACGACCCGCAGCAGCCACACCACGAGCGGCGTCGGGTCGGGTTCCGCGCGCAGCCGGGCGAACAGCGGCGGGAGGCGGGACGCGCCGTGCGGCACGGTTTCGGTCAGGTAGCTCTCGACGTCGGCCCGGTCCAGCGGCAGCAGGTCGGCCCGCCGGGCCCGGGCCAGGCCGACGCCCTTCGCCTCCAGGTCCCGGTACTGCGCGACACCGCACGTGACGACCAGCGGGAACGACGAGCCCAGCCGGTTCAGCGCCTCGACCGCCTCGACCCGCAGGTCGTCGGCGACGGTTTCCAGGCCGTCCAGCACGGGCAGCACCCGGCCCGCCTCCAGCAGCGCGGTCGCGAGCGTGATGCGCCTGCCGTCGACCCACCGCACGGTCCGGCCGAGCCGGTGGTCCCGGGCGAGCCTGCCCGCCAGCCAGTCGAACGGGTGCTCCTCACGGGGGTTCCAGTCGGTGACCGGCACCAGCACCGGCACCGGGTCGCCCGACGCGCGGGTGGCCAGCACGTCGGACACGAGCCGGATCGCCGACACGCTCTTGCCCGAGCCCGGCTCGCCGAGCACCAGCAGCCTGCGGTCCGGGACGTGCCGGCGGAAGTACGGCCCGATCCGGTCGACCTCGACGCCGTCGGCGGACCACCGGGTGGCCAGCGGACGGGGGTCGTCCAGCCCGAGGCGCTTGACCTCGGCGCGCCACACGTCGGTGACCGCGCCCGCGAGCCGTTCGGCCGCCTCCGCCAGTTCGGCGCTCAGCTGCGGGCCGATGGGCGTGGTCCGGAACAACTCGTCCCGCGCCGCGACGGCGGGATCGGCGAGCGGCGCGAGCCCCGGCACGGGGTGGCGGGGTTGCCCGGTCAGCACCCGCAGCAGTTCCTCGAGTTCGTCCGGCAGCGTGTAGCGGGACGCCGAGTAGGGCTGGAGGAACGTCGGCAGGTCGTCGGCGCGGTGGCCCTCCAGCACCACCGGGAGGATCTTCGGCAACCACTGGGTCCGGTCCTGGGCGAGCCGGTCGCGCAGCATCGCGTACTGGAACTGGAGCCCACCGCCCGCCGGCGCGTCCGACCCGGCCCGCCTGCGGTACTCCGGCGACGCGATCGCCAGGACGAAGTCGCCCTTCTCGATCTGCTCCACCACCCACTGCACCCAGTCCCGGCGGCGGTCGCGCGCCCACACGTCCAGCCGGACGTCGATGCCGAACCCGGCGCGCAACCGCTCGGCGAACGCGACGACCGCGTCGGTGTGGGCACCGGAGTCGTCCGCGTAGGACACGAACACCCTGGGGGAGCGGGGAGGCGGCACGCCCGCCGACCCTAGTGCCCCGCGGGTCGACCCGTCCGGGGACGCCACCGCTTCCACCGCGCCGTCGCCTCGGCCCGCGTCTTCCCGTCCCACACCAGGGACACCTCCGCGGACATCTCCGCCTCGGACGCCTCGGTCACCACCGCGCGCAGCTCCACCGCGTCGGCCAACGGCGACGGGCGCAGGAAGCGGACGTCCAACCCCGCCGTGACGTAGGACAGCGCCGCGTCACCCAGCGGCCGCCACCCCCGGCGGTCGGCCTCGGCCATCACGGCGGCGGCGCTGTGGCAGTCCAGGAGGGTGCAGATGACGCCACCGTTGAGGAATCCCAACCCGTTGTCGTGTTCGGGCCACGGCGTGAAGAGCCCGGTGACCGCGCCGTCGTCGCCGAAATGGCTGCGCAGGCGCAAACCCTTGGCGTTACCGTGGCCGCAGCCGAAGCACGGCAGGTCGGGGTACAGGGTCTCCTGGATGCTGAGCATGGCTCGCACTGTAGACACGCGCCCTCCGCCGGACGGCGGCACGGTGTTCCGCCGAGTGGCGGTCGAGTCCCGAGAAGGTGAGCAGCCCATGCCGGCCGATCCCCCGCCGAGCCCGACGACCCCGGCCGCCGAGCCAGGATCTCCGGCGGTGCCAACGGGTTTGCTCGCGGAGCCGACCGCGCCGACCGCGCCGACCGCGCCTGCTGCGCCGACCGCGCCTGCTGCGCCGACCGAGCCGACGGCGCTGGCCGAGCCGACCGCGCCGACCGCGCCTGCCGAGCCGACCGTGCCTGCCGCGCCTGCCGAGCCGACCGCGCCAGCCGTGCCGACCGCGCCAGCCGAGCCTGCCGCGTCTGCCAAGCTGGCCGAGCCTGCCGTGCCGATCGCGCCTGCCGAGCTGGCTGCGCCTGCCGAGCCAGCCGTGCCTGCCGAGCCAGCCGAGCCTGCCGTGCCGACCGCGCCAGCCGAGCCTGCCACGCCTGCCACGCCGACCGCGGCTGCCGCGACGGCTGAGGCGCCCGGTGTGGCCGCGGCGGTGCGCGTGGGCGCGGAACCGGGTCCTGGGGGTGCGGCGGTGATCGAGGGCGCGGTGGAGTCCGGTGCGGAGTCCGCCGCCGCGGGTTCGGTCGCCGAGTCGGTCGGCGATGGGGCGAACCCGTTGCGGGAGTTGGTGGGGCGGCGGGCGTACTGGGTGTGGTCGGCGACGGCGCAGTTGTGCCGGGCGCCGGTGTTGATGGCGGCCATGGCGTTCAGCGGGCTCATGCTCGTGACCGGTGGTCGGCCGGAGGACGGCGGCGTGCTGGTCGCCAGTCTGGTGCTGGCACAGGTGTTCGTGGCCGGCGCGGCCGGGCGGGTGTTCGACCGGCGACCCGGGCGGGTGCTGCCGGCGGTGGCCACCGGTGTCGCGGCGGTCGCGCTGGGGCTCGTCGCGGTGACCGGGGTGTCGGGCGCGCCGCTGTGGGCGTCGTGCCTGTGCGCGGCGGTGGCCGGGGTGGCGCTCGCGGGGTTGCCCGGGTTGGCGCGTGACCGGCTGAACGTCGCGGTGCCCCGGCGGTTGGTGGAGCCCGCGCTGGCCGTGGACGCCACGGTGGTCGAGCTGCTCGTGGTCGGCGCGCCGCTGGTGGTGAGCGCCGTGCTGCTGATCGGCGCGGCGGGCGGGGTGGTGGCGATGGCGGTGACCGCGGCGGCGGCCGGGGCGCTGCTCGCCCTCGGGCCGCGCGCGGCGCGTCCGGTGACCGCCGAGGGGACCGCCGGCGGGGTGCTGTGGTCGCCCGCGTTCCTGGCCTGGTTGGCGGTCAGCTTCGCGTTCGGCCACGCGCTCGGCGCGATCGAGACCGCGGCCCTGACCCTCGCCGGCACGCTGGACGCCGGGGTGTTCGGCGGCGGCGCGATCATCGCGATCCTGTCCGTGGCGGGCATCGCGTCGGGACTCGGGTACGCGGCGCTGGGCGGGAAGCTGCCCGGTGGGCCGCGGGCGCGGGCGGCCGTGCTGCTGCTCGTGGTGGCGGCCGCGACGGTCGCGGTCGGGCGGGCCGGGTCGTGGCCGACGTTGGCGGTCGCGGTCGTGCTGGTGGGACTGGGCGCCGCGCCGCTCAACGCCATCCGGTCCTACGCCGTCGAACAGCTGGTGCCCGACTCCCGGCGCACCGAGGGCTTCAGCTGGCTCTACACCGCCAACGGCCTCGGCTTCGCGGTCAGCGGACTGGGGTTGTCCTGGCTGCCGCTGTGGCTCGCGCTCGCGGTGCCCGCCGCCAGCTGCGTCGCCGGTGTGCTGCTGCTCGGTGCCACCCGCGGGCGGACCTAGGCCCGGTCAGAACCGGTGGATCGGCAGGTTGCACTCGCCGAGCAGCGCGACCGCCAGCCCGTGCTTCTCGGCCAGCGCCAACCACAGCTCGATGGCCTGCTTCTCCTGGCCGTGCGAGTGCTCGCCGTACACGACGCGCGGGCTGAAGGTGAAGATCGCCTCCATCGGGTCGGTGTCACCCAGCTCGTCGAACTCCTCGCTGGTGTCGCCGTCCTCGGGACGGGTCGCGGCCGTCACGGTCCGCGCCAGCTCCTCGTGGAACGCCCGCAACCGCGGCGAGGTCACGGACGCGTCCGCGTCGGGGTGGGCGTCGAAGTAGTCGTGCTGGTCGCCGTACCAGGATTCCCAGCCGTCGTCGTCGGTGTCGGCGGGCTCGAACGCGGCGATGTCGTAGGTCATGGCGGTGAGACCCCGCGCGCCGCCGAACCGTTCCCCTCCGGCGGCCGGCGTGGCGCGGGAGGATGCGGCCACGTCCTCGGCCTGGGAACCGGGTTCCACCGGTCTGCCGCCGCACCCCTCCACCGAGCCGTTCGTCCGGGACGGCGGATCACTCGACGCGGCGGCGCTGTTCGCCGCGCACGGTGTTGCCGGCAGGGGTGCCGGGCACCGGGAAGAGCACGCTCGCCGAGGCGCCGGCGTGGCGGTTGCGCGCGCCGCTGTTCTCCGTGGACTGGCAGTTGGGCGCGTTGACGCCGTTCGGCGCGCTGCGCCTGGACAACACGATGCCGCTCGCCGAGACCGGGTCGAGGGGCGGTCGCGGGGCATCCCGTGCCGGCACGCCACGGTGTCCTGGGAGCACGTGCTGTGGATGAAGCGGTTGTGGGAGCCGTGGGACGAGCCGCACCTGGTCGTGGACTCGGCGAGGTGCTCGCCGGAGGAGGCGTCGACGACCGTCCTCAGTGGACTGGAGTAGGCCCGCGCGCGGCGAAGGTCGCGGCGGTGTCATCCCGTGGGCGGACGGCGGGCGGGTCGGGCGTCGTCGTGGCCAGGTCCGAAAGGCGCGGGCCGGTTCCCACCCCGGACCGACGTGGAGGTCGACCGCGGACGACCAGACTTCGCCGCAGTGCCAGGCCTACCAGGGAGAGTTCATGAGATCGAGAGCAGGCGTCGCGCTGGTCGCGGCGGTGGCCCTGACGGTCGGGGTCGCCGGACCGGCGGTCGCCGCGAGGTCCACAGTGGACAAAAAGCAGGTGCAGGCGAACCTGGACCGGATGACCGCGTCCGGCGCGCTGGGCGTGCAGGCCCGGATTTCCGCCGACGGCCGGGACTTCCGGGCGCGGTCCGGGGTGGCGCGGTCGGGTGCGGGCGGGCCGGTGTCCTACGACAGCCGGTTCCGGGCGGCCAGCGTGACGAAACCGTTCGTGGCCACCGTGGTGCTGCAACTGGTCGGTGAGGGTCGGGTCGCGTTGGACCGGTCCGTGTCGACCTACCTGCCGGGGCTGCTGCCCGACGGTGACCGGATCACGGTGCGCAACCTGCTCCAGCACACCAGCGGGCTCTACGACTACCTGCGCGACCTCTACGCCACACCGGAGGAGCAGGAGCGCGGGCTGCTCCGGCACTGGGAGCCGCGGCAGCTGTTGGCGCTGGCCACCGCCAAGCCGCTGGACTTCCCGCCGGGCGCGAAGTGGGAGTACTCCAACACGAATTACGTCGTGCTGGGTCAGCTGATCGAACGCGTCACCGGCCGGTCGTGGCGCGACGAGGTGCAGCGCCGGGTGCTGAAGCCGGTGGGCATGCGCGATTCCTCGATCCCGACCGACCGGGTCGACCTGCCGTGGCCGCACGCGCACGGCTACCTGTACGTCGACGGCCGCCGGGTCGACGGCACCAGGCTGAACCCGACCTCGACCGACGCGGCCGGCGCGCTGGTGTCCACCACCGCCGACCTCGACCGGTTCTGGACCGCGCTGTTCGGCGGGCGGCTGCTCAAGCCCGCGCAGCAGGCCGAGTTGACCCGCACCACGGCGGTGAGCCCCACCTACGGGCTCGGCGTCGAGGTGCACACCCTGGCGTGCGGGCAGCAGGTGGTCGGCCACAGCGGTGACATGATCGGCTGGTTGACCGAGGTGTTCGGCACCCCGGACGGCCGCACGCGGTTGGTGCTCTCGGCCAACCTGGACGCCCTGCCCGAACCCGACTACAGCCCCGTCCTCGACGTGGTGGACTCGGTGTTCTGCCCGAAGCCGTAACCCGGGCCGGCCGGGAGTGTCCACTCCGGACACTCCCGGCCGCGGTTCACCGGTTCAGCAGGGGCAGCAGCTTCTCGACGGGCAGCGCGGGGGAGCGGCGACCCAGCCGGCCGGTCATCGTGGTGGCCGCGAACAGGGCGTTGAGCACGGCCTCCTCGACCGCCTGCACGACGGCGGTGAAGAAGTCGTCCATCCGGTTCCACGGGATGTGCCGCAGGTGCTCGTACCCCGGCTCGCCCTGCGGGAAGTCCGACCGCGCCAGCACGTTGCCGGTGGAGAACGCCAGGAAGATGTCGCCGGAGAAGTGCGACCCGGTGGTGCCGGTGCGCGCCAACCCCAGCGGGACCCGGCGGGCCAGCGCCGTGCACTGGCCGGGCAGCAGCGGCGCGTCGGTGGCGACCACCACGATCACCGAGCCGGCGCCGGGCGGCGGCTGCCGGAGACCGTCCTCCATCGGGTTGTCCTCGGCCAGCGCCTCGCCGACCGGCGTGCCGCACACGGTCAGCTCGGACCGGCCGCCGAAGTTGGCCTGGAGGAAGACGCCCACGGTGTAGGTGTCGTCGCCGTGCCGGACCCGGCGGGACGCGGTGCCGTTGCCGCCCTTGAAGCCGTAGCAGTTCATGCCCGTGCCGCCGCCCACCGAGCCCTCGGCGACCGGACCCGGCGCGGCGGCGTCGATCGCGGCCACGGCGTGCTCGGGCCGGACGTGCGGGCCGTTGATGTCGTTGAGGTAGCCGTCCCAGGTCTCCGCCACGACGGGCAGCAGCCACTGGTCGGCGACCACCGGGTTCTCCCGCGCCACCCAGTCGATCACGCCGCGGTGGCACGGTCCGATCGCGTGCGTGTTGGTGATCAGCACCGGCAGGCTCAGCGTCCCGGTTTCGTCCAGCAGCGCCGAGCCGGTCATCTCCCCGTTGCCGTTCAACGAGAACCGGCCCGCGGCGCACGGCAGGTGCACCTCGTCCCGGCCGCGCGGCAGGATCGCGGTGACGCCGGTGCGGACGTCGTCGCCCTCGATCAGCGTGGTGTAGCCGACCTCCACGCCGGGCACGTCGGTGATGGCGTTGAGCGGCCCGGTCTCACCGGTGAGCCGCAGGCCGTGTTCGCGGGCGCGCATCAGGACTCCAGTTCGCAGTGGGTGGCGTCGGCCGCGTAGGCGATGAGCATCGCCTCGGCCTGCGCGGTGGTGAACGTCGGCACGGCCTGCGTGATGTGCAGGCCGAGACCGTCCTCCAGGGCGACGAGGCTGCGCGCGACCGTGGTGGCGTCGCGGGTCAGCTCGAACACCCCGGTGGCCACGCCGGTTTCCAGGATCGTGGTGTACAGCGCGACCTGGCGCTCGCAGAGCCGGATGTGCTGGGCGGCGTAGGCCGCGTCGCGCCGGGCGTAGGCGCCCAGCTCGTAGATCAGCACGCACAACTCGTCGTCCTGACCGGTCGGCAGACCCGCCTTGATCATGCCGACGAGCCGGCGCCGCAGGTCGGGCTCGGCCCGCGCGGCCTCCTCGCGGGCGACGCAGAACCGCTCGACGGCCTCGGTCTGGACCTCGTACAGCAGGTCGCCCAAGGTCGGGAAGTAGTACAGGACGGAACCGGTGGACATCGCCGCGTTGTCGGCGACGTCGCGCAGCCGCAGGTCGAGCACGCCCCGGTCGAGGACGGCCCGCCGTGCGGCGGAGATGAGTTCGCCGCGCTTGTGGTGCGCCCGGCTCGGTCGTGGCATGCGGGCGATTCTTCAGCCGATCATCAAAGAACGCAAGTTCCCCGATGTCGGTCACAACCACTTGAAACTTGGCTATTGACGTGGCACGTGCCGAGTTCTTTGATGACCAGTCAAAGAACTCGGCACCGAGGAGACGCCATGTCGGACCCGTCGCCGTCCGCACCGCCACCATCCGCACCGGCCCTGCGCCGAGGTCTGAAAGTGCTCGGCACGCTGCTCATCACGCTGTCGGCCATCTCGCCCGCGTCCTCGGTCTTCATCATCGCGCCGGGCGTGGTGGCCCAGGCGGGCAGCGGCGCGTTCTGGAGCTTCGTGATCGCGGCCGTGGTGGGCGTGTTCATGGCGTTCGTCTACGCCGAGCTGGCGTCGGCCTACCCGCTCAGCGGCGGCGAGTACGCCATCGTCGCGCGCACCCTGGGCCGGCTGCCCGGCTTCGTCACGCTCGGTCTGCTGCTGGTCACCCAGCTGCTGATCATCGCGGTGATCGCGCTGGGCGTCGGCACCTACCTCGAGGTGCTGATCCCGGGCCTGTCCGCGCCGGTGGTGGCGGCGGTGACGACGGCCGCGGCGACCCTGCTCGCGGTGTTCGACGTCAAGCTCAACGCGTGGATCACCGGCGTCTTCCTGGCGATCGAGATGGTCGCGCTGGTCGTGGTGACCGCGCTCGGCCTGGCCGACCCGGCGCGCGGCCTCGGCGAGCTGATCAGCGCCCCGGTCGCGGCGGCGGGCGACGTGGTCGGACCCGCCTCGTTCGGGATCATCGCCGGCGCGGCGGCCGTGGCGATCTTCTCCTACAACGGGTACGGCTCGGCGGTCTACTTCGGCGAGGAGACCTCCGACGCGCACCGCGGCATCGCGCGGGCCATCCTGTGGGCGCTCGGCATCACCGTCGTGGCCGAGCTGGTGCCGGTGACCGCGGTGCTGCTGGGCTCGCCCTCGCTGCCCGACCTGTTCGGCTCGGCCAACATGATGAGCTACTTCGTCACCGCCAAGGCGGGCTCGACGGTGAACACGGTGATCAGCCTCGCGATCGCGCTGGCCATCCTCAACGCGGTGCTGGCGATCATCCTGATCACCTCGCGGATGGTGTTCAGCACCGGCCGGGACGCGGCGTGGCCGGGTTCGGTGAGCAAGGCGCTCGCCGCGATCCACCCGAAGACCGGCACCCCGTGGATCGCGACCCTGGCCACCGGCGCGTTCGGCACCGCGCTGTGCTTCGCGGACAAGGACTTCCTGCTCGTCGTCACGGCGACCTCGATCGTCGCGGTGTACGCGGCGCTGTGCCTGGCCGCGCTGAACGGCCGGCGCAACGGCACCACCTCGCACGCCGCGTACCGGATGCCGCTGTTCCCGGTCGCGCCGGTGCTCGCGCTGCTGGCTCTGGCCTACGTGGTGTGGCAGAACGCGCTGGACCCGGTCATCGGCCGGCCGAGCCTGCTGATCACGATCGGCATCTGCGTGGTGTCGGCGCTGTACTACGCGCTGGTGCTGCGTCGCCGCGGCCGGTGGGAGCTGCACGGCCCGGCGGAGGAGGTGGTGCTCGACGAAGCCCCGCGCTGACCGCGCCCGCGCGGGCCGCCCGGTGTCCCCCGCCGGGCGGCCCGCCCGTGCGTCAGGGCCTGCGCGGAGCCTGGTCGTAGGCGAGCACCGCGAGGTGCAGCGACAACCGGGTCTCGGCGTCGGCGAGGTCGTGGCCGAGCACCTCGGACAGCCGGTCGAGCCGCGCGTAGACGGCCGGCCTGCTCAGGTGCAGGGCGCGCGCGAGCACCGCCACGTTGCCGTTGTGGTCGAGGTAGGCGCGCAGCAGGTCCAGCAGCTCGGTCGACTGCTCGGTGCCCCGGCGCGGCCCGCGGTGGCGCAGCAGCGGTTCGAGCTGGAGCTCGGCGAACTGGTGCAGCCGCGGGTCCGCGCGCAACGACCACAGCAGGCCCCGCGCGCCGAGGTCCCGGCCGCGGTACACGTCCCGCTCGCCGACCCGGCCGGGCGCCGCCGCCACCACGTCCGCGACGTGGCTCGCCTCCTCCAGCGCCGCGGGCAACCCGGTGATCCGGCCGGCAGGCGCGGCGGCGGCGACCACCGCGCCCGGTGGCAGGGACAGCGCGGCGCGGAACGAGTGGACCGCCGCCGGCTCGTCGTCCTCGCCCGAGCACGGGAACACCACGGCCACCCGACCCGGCGCGGTCACACCGGTCAGCGCGGCCCGGCCCTGACCCCGCGCGGTCGCCGCGGCCGCCTCCAGGGTGGCCTGGTCGGCGGCGGCCGACGGCGCGGCGGGCGAGCCGACCGCGAGCACCAGTACCGCGTACGCCCGGCCGCCGCCCAAACCCAGCGCGCGCAGCCGCGCGCCCATCGCCTGCTCGTCGGACACCTGTCCGGCCAGCAGGTCGCGCAGCAGACCGCCGTGCGCGTCCAGCGCGATGTCGCGCCCCTCGCCCCGCAGCACGCGGGTGATCGCCAACGTGGCCGCGGCCCGCTCCAGCACCGCGCCGACCAGGTCGGTATCCGCCACCGTCAGCGGCACCACGAGCCGCCCCCATCGGCCGCGGCGCGGTCCGACGGGCGTGCACAGCCACCGCTCGGGGCCCGTCACCGCCGTCTCGCCGGTGGTGAGCGCGAGCCGCGACCGGGACTCCCAGTCGCGCAGCAGCTCACCCGCGCCGACCGCGCCGCTGAACGCGATCGCCCGGTGCGCCAGGTCCTCCAGCACGACGGGGTGCCCGCCGAGCGCGCTCGCCTGGTCGAGCACCTCCTCGACCCGCGCGCCCTCCACGGTCAGCGTGGTGAACAGGTCGTTGACCCGCTGCGCGAACCGCAGCCGCTCGTGCCCGGCGTCGATGATCCGGGCGTGCACCACCTCGGTGATCGCCACGAACCGCACCGTGCGGCGCAGTTCGACCAGCGGCAGGCCCAGCGCGCGGGCGGTCCGGACCATCGGGTCGGGGAGCGCGGGCAGCCGGTCGCCCAGCTCCACCACCAGCCCGCTGACGCCCGCCTCGTGCAGCGCCGTGACGTAGCCCGCGAGGTCCGCGCCCGGTTCGGCGGCGACGATGCCGGTCGACAGCAGCAGCTCGCCGCCCGCCAGCGTGCCCGCGACCCGGGCCACCTCGCTCACGTGCACCCAGCGCACCGGCCGGTCCAGGTTCTCCGCGCCCGCGCGCACCCGGGGTTCGCCCGCCCGCACCGGGGGCGTGGCCAGCACGTCCGCCACCGTGGGGTACACGGCAGCCGACTTTACACATCGTCGGGTTCACCGGCGGATCGGCGGCACAGTGTCACTGTCGCTACACCGTCCGGCGGACGACGCTGGAGGACGAGCACTCGTGGAGGTAGGCGGATGAGCACGGAGATCGTGGGGCACTGGATCGACGGCGCGGAGGTGGTGGGCGACTCCGGTCGCGCGGCCGACGTCTTCGACCCGGCCACCGGCGAGGTGGCCCGGTCGGTGGCGCTCGCGGGCCCGGCCGAGGTCGACCGGGCGGTGGCGAGCGCCGTCGCCGCGTTCCCCGGCTGGCGGGACACCGCGTTGGCGCGCCGGACCCGGATCCTGTTCGCGTTCCGCCACCTGCTGGACGAGGCGGCCGACGAGGTGGCCGAGGTGATCACCGCCGAGCACGGCAAGGTCGTCGCCGACGCCAGGGGCGAGGTCGCGCGCGGGCTCGAGGTCGTGGAGTTCGCCTGCGGCATCGGGCACCTGCTCAAGGGCGGCCACACCGAGAACGCCTCGACCGGCGTCGACGTGCACTCGGTGCGCCAGCCGCTCGGCCCGGTCGCGGTGATCAGCCCGTTCAACTTCCCGGCGATGGTGCCGCTGTGGTTCGTGCCGATCGCCATCGCGGCCGGCAACACGGTCGTGCTCAAGCCGAGCGAGAAGGACCCGTCGGCGGCGCTGCTGCTGGCCCGGCTGTGGCAGCGCGCGGGCCTGCCAGACGGGGTGTTCACCGTGCTGCACGGGGACAAGGTCGCCGTCGACGGGCTGCTCGAGCACCCCGGGATCAAGGCCGTGTCGTTCGTCGGGTCGACCCCGGTCGCCCGGTACGTGCACGAGCGCGCGAGCGCGGCCGGCAAGCGGGTGCAGGCGCTGGGCGGCGCGAAGAACCACATGGTCGTGCTGCCGGACGCCGACCTCGAGCAGACCGCCGACGCCGCCGTGAGCGCCGGGTTCGGCTCGGCGGGCGAGCGGTGCATGGCGATCAGCGTCGTCGTCGCGGTCGGCCCGGTCGCCGACCCGCTGGTGGCCGCGATCGCCGAGCGCGCCCGGTCGCTGCGCACCGGTGACGGCCGGCGTGGCTGCGACATGGGACCGCTGGTCACCGGCGCGCACCGGGACAAGGTCGCGGGCTACGTCGCCGAGGGACAACGCGCGGGCGCGACGGTCGTGGTGGACGGCCGCGAGGTCGCGCCCGACGCGGACGGCGCCGGCTTCTTCCTCGGGCCCACGCTGCTCGACCACGTCACGCCCGACATGTCCGTCTACACCGACGAGATCTTCGGCCCGGTGCTCGCGGTGGTCCGGGTGGACACCTACGACGAGGCGTTGGCACTGGTCAACGCCAACCGGTACGGCAACGGCACGGCGATCTTCACCCGGGACGGCGGCGCGGCCAGGCGGTTCGAGAACGAGGTCGAGGTGGGCATGGTGGGTGTCAACGTGCCGGTGCCCGTCCCGGTCGCGTACTACTCGTTCGGCGGGTGGAAGGACTCGCTGTTCGGCGACACGCACGCGCACGGCGCCGAGGGCGTGCACTTCTTCACCAGGGGCAAGGTCGTCACCTCGCGCTGGCCGGACACCGTCCGCCGGGGCGTCGACCTCGGCTTCCCGCGCAACGACTGACTCCCGCGCAGACCGACCGCCGCGCAGACCGACCGCCGCACAACGACCGACACGGAAGAGGACGGCACATGACGCTCACCGAGCCCGATCTCGCCGCGACCAGTCCCGCTCGGACGGACTGGGGCCACCTGTGGCCGCACTTCACCCGGTTGTCGTCACCCCGCGTGCCGGTGATCACCCGCGGCGAGGGCGCGTACCTGTGGGACGACCGGGGCAGGCGGGTGCTGGACGGGTTGTCCGGGCTATTCGTCGTGCAGGCGGGTCACGGCCGGCGCGAGCTGGCCCAGGTGATGGCCGAGCAGGCGTCCCAGCTCGCGTACTTCCCGGTGTGGGGCTACGGCACCCGGCCCGCGCTCGAACTGGCCGACCGGCTGGCCGCCGCCGCGCCCGGCGACCTGGACCGGGTGTTCTTCACGACCGGCGGCGGCGAGGCGATCGAGAGCGCCTGGAAGGTCGCGAAGCAGTACTTCAAGCTCATGGGCAAACCGCTCAAGCACAAGGTGATCAGCCGCGCGGTCGCCTACCACGGCACGCCGCAGGGCGCGCTCGCGATCACCGGCCTGCCCGCGATGAAGCAGCAGTTCGAACCGCTGACCCCGGGCGGTTTCCGGGTGCCCAACACGAACTTCTACCGCGCCACCGAGCACGCCGACGACCTGGAGGCGTTCGGCCGGTGGGCCGCGGACCGGATCGAGGAGGCCATCCTCTTCGAGGGCGCCGACACGGTCGCCGCGGTCGTGCTGGAGCCGGTGCAGAACTCGGGCGGCTGCTTCACCCCGCCGCCCGGCTACTTCGCGCGGGTGCGGGAGATCTGCGACAAGCACGACGTGCTCCTGGTGTCCGACGAGGTGATCTGCGCGTTCGGCAGGCACGGCACCACGTTCGCCTGCGAGAAGTTCGGCTACCAGCCCGACATCATCACCTGCGCCAAGGGCATGAGCTCCGGCTACGCCCCGATCGGCGCGATGATCACCACCAACCGCGTCGTGGAGCCGTTCCTGCACGGCAGGACCACGTTCCCGCACGGGTACACCTTCGGCGGCCACCCGGTCGCCGCGGCGGTGTCGCTGGCCAACCTCGACCTGTTCGACGCGGAGGGCCTCAACCAGCGCGTGCTGGCCAACGAGCAGGCGTTCGGCGACACCCTGCGCAAGCTGCTGGACCTGCCGATCGTCGGCGACGTGCGCGGCGACGGCTACTTCTGGGCGGTGGAACTGGTCAAGGACAAGGCCACCCGGCACACCCTGGACGCGGACGAACGCGAACGCCTGATCCGCGGCTACCTGCCCGAAGCCCTGTTCGACAACGGCCTGTACTGCCGCCCCGACGACCGCGGCGACCCGGTCGTCCAGGTCGCGCCCCCGCTGATCTCCGGCCAGGCCGAGTTCGACGAGATCGAGCGGATCCTGCGGCACACCCTCACCGAGGCGGCCGAGCTGCTCTGAGCGAGGGGGCGCCTGGCGCGAGGCGCCCCCACCTCGTCCCGGTGGTGGGACGTTTCTGGCAGACTGCGGGCAAGTGGGCATTCTGCTGCTGAAGCTGTTACTCGCTCCCTCGCTGGTCGTGGCGTCGACGCTGGCCGGTCGGCGGTGGGGGCCCGAGGTCGCGGGGATCCTCGTCGGGTTGCCGATCGTCGCCGGGCCGATCCTGTTCATCACCTACCGGTTGCACGGCGCGGAGTTCGCCGCCGGCGCGGCCGCGTCCTCCCTGTTCGGGCTCGTGTCGTTGGCCGTGTTCGTGGTCGTGTTCTCCCGGGTGGCCGCGTGGCGCGGGTGGTTCGCGACCTCCGTCGTCGGGTGGGGTGTGGTGCTCGCGGTGGACTTCGCGCTGTCCGGGGTGCGCGTGACGACCGCCGTCGCGGTGGGGTGCACGCTCGTCGCGACGGCGGTCGCGTTGGTGGCGATGCCGCGGGTGCCGACGACCTCGGACGTGGTCGCGGTGGCGTCGCGCTGGGATCTGCCCGGGCGGGCGGTGGTGACCGGGGTGCTGGTGCTCGTGGTGACCACGGCGTCGAGCGCGCTCGGTCCGCGGTGGACGGGGTTGGTGGCGCCGCTGCCCATCGCCACCGGTGTCGTGGCGGCGTTCGCGCTCGCGCGGCACGGGCACGTGGTGACCGCGCGGACGTTGGGCGGGGTGCTCGTCGGGTTGTTCGGGTTCGCCGGGTTCTGCCTCGCGGTCGCCGTGCTGGTGCGGCCGTTGGGCGGGGTGTCGTTCCTGGTGGGGGGCGCGGTGGCGGTCGCCGTCCAGCTCGTGGTCGCGCGGGTCGTGGCGGGCGTGCGAGGTCGCGGCTGCGAGGATTCCACGTGAGCCGTGCCGGAACGGGCGGCTCGACGGTCGAGGGCAGGAGCGGCGCCAACCATGCTGTACGGGCGGGAAGCGGAGTGCAAGGAGCTGGTCGCGCTGGTCGGGGGACCGGTGGGGCGTGCCGGGGTGCTGCTCGAGGGTGAGCCCGGCATCGGCAAGTCGGCCCTGGTGGGCGCGGCGGTCGACGCGGCGGTGGTGGCCGGGGTGCGCGTGCTGCGGACCGCGGGCGTCGAGGCCGAGCGGGACCTGGCGTTCGCCGGGTTGCACCGGTTGCTGCACCCGGCGCGGTCCGGGGTGGACGCGCTGCCCGGCGCGCAGCGCGACGCGGTGCGGATCGCGCTCGGGCAGGCCGACGGCACGGCGAACGCCCACCTCGTGGGGCTCGCGGCGTTGACGCTGCTGGCCGAGGAGGCGCCGCTGCTGGTCGTGGTCGAGGACGCGCAGTGGCTCGACCGGGCCAGTGCCGACGTGCTCGCGTTCGTGGCGCGGCGGATCGAGTCCGAGCCGATCGCGCTCGTGGTGACGGCTCGGCAGGACGCGCCGTCGCCGTTGCGGGACGCCGGATTGGCCGTGACGACCCTGCGCCCGTTGGCCGACGAGGACGCGGCGGAGCTGGTCGACTCGGTCGCGCCCGACCTCGGCGTGGCCGACCGGGCGCGGGTGCTGGTGGCGGCGGCGGGCAACCCGCTCGCGCTGACCGAGCTGCCCTCCGTCGTGGACGACGACCCGGTGCTACCGCTGACCGAACGGCTCCGGCGCGCGTTCTCCGCCCGGGCCGCCGACCTGCTGGCGCCGACCCGCGCGGTCCTGCTCGTGGCGGCGCTCGCCGAGGACGGGTCGCTCGCCGGCACGCTGGCCGCCGCGGCCGAGGTCCTCGGCGCGGCGGTCGAGCCCGAGGTGCTCACGCCGGCGGTCGAGGCCGGACTGGTCGACGTCGGTGTCGACGTGATCGCGTTCCGGCATCCCCTGATGCGGTCGGCGATTCCGGCCACGGCCGCGCTCGGCGACCTGCGGCGGGCGCACCTGGCCCTCGCGGCCACCGTCGACGGGCAGCCCGACCGGCGGGCGTGGCACCGCGCGTCGGCCACCACCGGCGCCGACGAGGACGTGGCGGTGGAGCTGGAGCGCACCGCCGACCGGGCGCGCGACCGGGGCGGGGTGGCCGCCGCCGTCGCCGCGCTGGAGCAGGCGGCCCGGCTCAGCGGCACGCCGG
>NZ_JBFAEO010000085.1:0-17690 GCF_040642015.1 Actinosynnema sp. NPDC020468 | reverse complement strand
TTAATTCTGCTCGGCAGCTAAAGACGATTTTATACATATTTCCGGGGTTGGTGTGGCGCCGGCCGCCCCCGGGGCCCCCCACCGACCGGGTCGGGTCAGCGACCGCTGATGTTGACCAGCCACGGCACGCCGAAGCGGTCGACGACCGAGCCGAACTCGTCGCCCCACATCTGCTTCTCCAGCGGCACGGTGACGTTGCCGCCCTCGGCGAGCTTGGCGAAGTAGCCGCGCAACTCGTCGCCGTCGTCGCCGCTGAGGCTCACCGTGATGTTGGTGCCCGGGTTGTGCTCCATCCCGGGCGGGGTGTCGGCGGCCATGATCGTGTAGCCGGACGGGGTTTCGAGCTGGCCGTGCATGACGCCGTCGCCGCCGGGGGTGCCGGGCGGGCTGAACTCGCCGAAGGTGCTGATCGTCAGGGTGCCGCCGAACACGCTCTCGTAGAACTCCAGCGCCTGGCGCGCGTCGTCCCGGAAGCTGATGTAGGGGTTGAGCCGAGAGGCCACGAGGTCCTCCTTGGTCGGGTCGGAGCAGCCGCATCCTCGCAGTCGGACCCCCCTGCCGCCACCCGGACGACCCGTCGGTCCGTTCGGGTGGAAGTGGGTCCGAACGATCGTCACCGACGGCCTGTGCGCGGTAGTCACTGGGCGTGCACCCGAGGGGTTTCCGGTTGCTGCTCGGCGAGGAGAGGTGGCAGGCCCTCCTCGCCCTCGGCCTCGACCGCCGGTTCCGGCGCGGCGACGTGCTGATGTTGCAGGGCTCGATCGGCTCGACCGTGCTGCCGCTGGTGTCCGGCCGGGTCAAGGTGCTGGCCGCGGAGGCCGACGGCGGGCAGGTGCTGCTGACGTTGCGCGGCGCGGGCGACGTGGTCGGCGAGATCGCGGGCGGCTCGCCCGTGCCGCGGCCGCGGACCGCGACCGTGGTGGCCGTGGACGACTGCCGGGCCCGGTGCGTGCCGGACACCGCGTTCCGGGCGTTCCTCGACCGGTGCGGCGCGCACGCGGCGTTCGGCGAGTACGTGCTGACCAAGCTGTCCCAGACGGTGCCGCACCAGGTCCGGTTGGCCCACCACGGCCCGGCGCGGCGGATCGCCGGGTTGATGCTCGAGGTGGTGTCGCTGGCCGACGGCGCGGCCGACCCGGCGCTGGTGCCGTTCTCGCAGGCCGAGGTGGCCGAGGCGCTGGGGCTGGTGCGCAGCACGGTGGCGCGGCACGTCCGGGAGTTCCGGGTGGCGGGCGCGCTCGGGCCGGGGCCGCGACTGGTCGTCGCGGACGTGCGGGCACTGCGCCGACTGGCCGATCTGTGACCGCCGTCACCCTCGAATGGTCCGTCGGCGGACACCGCGATAGTGCGGTCTCGGTGACGCTTCCTCCCCTGACCCGCCGTTCGGCCGAGGAGGACGCGTGCACGTGACGGAGGAGTTGCCGCCGTACCGGGCGTTGCTGGTGGTGGACGTCAAGGACTTCAGCGGACGTCCGGGCCGCGACCACGCCGGGATCACCGAGTCGATCCCGGTCCTGCTCGCGGGCGCGTTCGGGCGGTGCGGGCTCGGCGACGCGTGGCGGGAGCAGCGGTTCGGCGTGACCACGGGCGACGGCTACGCGGTCGGCTTCCCGTCGGCGGTCCTGCCGTTCCTGCTGAACCCGCTGCTGGGCGCGCTCCAGGAGGAGTTGGCGCAGCGGTCGGTGCTGCGGCTGCGGGCCAGCGTGAACGTGGGCCCGATGACCGACACCGGAGTGCCCACGATCAGCTCGGGCAGCGGCGCGGCCCGGGTGGAAACCCACCGACTGCTCGACTCGGACCCGGTGAAGGCCCTCCTCGCCCGCTCCGGCGAGGCCACCAGGGTGGCCGCGGTCGTCTCGGCACGCGCGTACGAGGACGCGGTGCTCACCGGCTACGCCGCCGACCCGCCCGAGCACTACGTGGAGGTGCCGGTCGCGGTGAAGGCGTACCGGGGCACCGCCTACCTCCGCGTGCCGACACCCACCGGCGACCTCCTGGCATCGGGCTTCGCCCCGACCACCGCCCCCACGCCGGACCGGGTTCGGTCGGGTCGGCCCGGTTCGGTGCGCAACGTGGCGCACGACGTCCGCGGCCCGGTCGTGCAGGCGGGCACCATCGAGGGCGGCGTGCACCAGTACGCGCACCGCCGGCCGTGACGCGGCACCTCGCGCCCGGCCGCGGACCGCACCTCCGAGCCCGCGGCGGTGTTCGTGACCCGGCCCGCAAGACGCCCGACCTCGCGAGGCTCCCGGGCGCGCGGCCCGGAAATCCGCACGTCGACCCGCGACCCGGCCGACTCGACCGGCGGGGCCAGGGCCGCACCACCCGGGGCGCGGCCGCGTTCGTCGTCCGGTCCGCCCGACCTCGCGGCGGGCTCGTGGCGAGCCACCGCCGTGCACTCGCGTCCGCGGCGTGAACCTCCTGCGCGCGAACCCGGCCGGAGCGTCGGAACCACCACACGTGTGGTGGCTCAGGCACGTCGTCGCGCTACTCCTCGGCGGTCACCACGTCCAGGGCCGCCTCGCGGACGTCCTCGTCGGGGTGGGCGCGCAGGGCGCGCAGGCGGGTGCGCCAGTGGTCGGGCCAGCCGCTGTCCCGGCCCGCCGCCGCCGTCACGGCCAGGGCCAGGTGGGGTGCGGGCACCCCGTCCGCCAGCGCCACCACCGACTCCTCCGGCAGTCGGCGCAGGACCGTGGTCAGGTGGTCGGTGACGGCGTCCGCCGCGCGCCTGGCCGCCGTCGGGGTGGTGGCCAGCGCGGCGAGCGCGGCCAGGCGGGTGCCGGCGTCCGGGCGGTCCCACGGGATGGCCGCCGCCGCCAGGTCCACCGCCCACGGCCGGTAGGACTCGGCCAGCGCGGTCGCCAGGTCCGCGGCCACCTCGCGCAGCGCCCGGGACCCGGCGACCGAGGCGGCCAGCGCGCCGATCCGGCGGCGGGCGGGCAGGTCGCGGTCGGGTTCGGCGTCGTGCTCGGCGGCACGGGCGTGCAGGCGGGTCACCGCGGTCAGCAGCGGGGTGGCGTCGGAGGTCGTGGCCACCAGGGACGTCAACGCGGTCAGCGCGGCGCGCCAGGTCGCCGTCGCGGCCAGGTCGGACACCAGGTCCACCAGCACGTCGACGCCGCCCGCGTCCCAGCGGCTCCACGACGGCAGCGCGGCGAGGCCCGGGACGGCCGTGTCCGGCGCGGGCGAGGTCGCCACGGTCCGCACCAGCCGGGCGTAGCGGGCGCGGTGGCGGGGTGACACGGTCAGCGGCGCGCGGTCGAGGACGGCGACGGCCACCGCGTGCTCGGCGCCGGCCGCGTGCTCCAGCAACGTCCAGGCGGCCTCGTCGTCCAGGTACCAGCGGACCGCCGACACCAGCGCGCGACGCACGTCCCGGTGCGCGGCGGGCCACAGCGCGACCAGTCGGGCCGCCGCGTCCGGCGCGCGGTGCTCGGCCAGCAGCCGCACGGCCTCCTTGCGCGCGGTGACCTTGCCGCCGACCAGCAGCGGGGTCAGCAGGTCGGCCAGGCGTTGCGCGGTGGTGAACCGGGCGCACCGGGTGATCGCGTACACCGCGACCCGGGCGCGGTCCGTGCCGGCGTGCGCGAGCAGGTCCGGCACCACGGCAGCGGGGTCGTCGGTCCACGCCAGCGCGGCCAGCGCCGCCTCGGCCACCGCCACGTGCGGGCTCGCGACGAACGGTCGCACCAGGTCCACCGAACCCGGCACCCGACCGAGCAGCGCGATCGCGTGCGCGGCCCGGTTCCGGGGCAGGTCGCGCTGGGACGCCACCCTCACCAGGTCCGCCGCGTACGCCGCCGCCTGCCGGGGCAGCCACCGGTGGAAGCAGCCGTCGAAGGCCGGCACCGGGTCCGCGTCCTCGCCCGCGAACAGGCCGCGCAGCCGGCGGCCGAACACCTGGTCCAGCAGGTCGGTGCGACGCCACCCCAGCACGTCGCGCACGGCGGGCAGCAGCACGGTCGACGGGTCGGCGCGGAACACGACCTCCGCCCGCTCGAGCCGGGTCGCGGGCGGCCGCAGCCACAGCCGCACCGCCTCGCGCACCACGTCGTGCCGGTCCGAGCCGCGCGCCCGGTCCAGCAGCCGCTGCGCCTCGGTGAGCGCGAACGCCCGCTTGTCCAGCCCCTTGACCAGCTCGAACAGCACGGTGAACCGGCCGCGCCGGGCGTCGGCGAGGATCCGGCCGCGCAACGCCTCGAACACGCCGTGCTCCAGACCGCGCGGCAGGCCGTCGGCGACGCGGCTCAGGCCGAGCCAGTGCGCGTGCTCGCCCAGCGCGGTCCACACCTCGAGCGCGGTGTCGACCAGCGCCGGCTTGCCCGACCGCACGCCCTCGCGCAGCAGCCGCGCCAGCACCTGGCCGACCGCGTTGCGGGTCGACCACGAGCAGTCCCGCGCCTGGAGCGCGTCCACCAGCAGCGTGCCGACGAACACCGCGTCCTCGTCGCGGAACAGCCACGACGGCGTCCGGGCGAGCGCGGTCAACGCGGGGGTCCGGACCGGGTCCTGCTCGTTCGCGAGCCGGTGCAGCCCGGCGAGCACCGCGCCGAACTCCGCCGGGTCCCGGGTCGCCGCCGCCGCGCCCAGGTACAGCGGGTAGGCCTGCGCCCGTTCGTCGGCGGTGGCCCGCGCGGTGGCCGCGCGCAGCGGTTCCCGCGCGGTGGCCCAGTCGAGGCGGGCGGTCACCGCGAGCCGGGTCGACGGGTCGTCGGCGACCTCGCGCAACCCCAGCAACCGCCGGGCCCGCGCCACCCGCACCGCGGTCGGCAGTTCGTCCAGCACGTCGAGCCGCACCTCGTCCTGGCGCACGCCCGCGTAGGCGGCGGCCCGGCGCGACGGCGGCAGCGCGTGCAGGAACCGGACCAGCGGCTCCCCGTCGAGCACCCGGGCCAGCGCCGCGAGCACGTCGTCCGGTCGGCCCGCCAGCGCCGTCCACAGCGGACGACCGTGCGGCGGCCGGCCGGTGCGGCGGGGGTCGAGCAGCAGCGCCGCGACCCGGTCCGGCGCGTGCCTGGCCAGGGGTCCGGCGGACTTTCCCCAGTTCAGCGGCACGTGCGGGAGCACGAGCTCGAACAGGTCCAGCACCCGGCCGGGCGCGGTGATCGCGAGCGACCGCACACCGTCGCCCAACCGGCCCCACACCGCGGGCCACCACGACGTCGGCGCGGCGTCGAGTTCGGCGCGCACGAAGTCCAGGTACAGGTCGGGGTACCGGCGCGCGAGCACGGTCCAGTTGACGATCGCGTGCTCCAGCCCGGGCAGCGCGGCCCGCACGACGGGCTCCGAGCACGCCGCGAGCAGGGCGGCCGCCTCCGGCTCGCCGTAGTGCGCGAGCACGTGGGGCAGCAGCGCGTCGGCGAGCCCGGTGGCCGAGCGGCGGCGCACGGCGCTATAGAGGGCCTTGCGGGTGGCGGTGGGCCAGCCCGGCAGCCGGGTGAGGAAGGCGTCGGCCGGCACCCCGGCGGCCACCCCGGCCCGGATCGCGTGCCGGACGACGTCCCGGTGCCCGGAGTCGAGGCCGCGCGCGAGGTGCTCGACCCGACCCGTGACGACGGCGGCGTGCACCCCGAGCCCGGCCGCGAACGCGTCGCGGGCGGCGAGGTCGGACAGCAGCGCGTCGAGGTCGGCGGCGGGCAGGGCGCGGGCGGTGCGGGCGACGTGGCGGAGCCGTGCGTCGGCCGGCAGCGGGTCGACCTCGGCCAACAGGCGGGCGGCGGTGATCACCACCGGATTCTGTCCCACCCCATCCCCCAACCGAACCCGATTTCCACCACGGACCGCCTCCGGACGGACGCGATCACCACGCCACGCGGCCGGACGCGCCGAGCGGGGTGGCCCGGCGACCGCGCGGACCGCACGAAGCCGGCGTCGCCGCGCCACCTCGGCACGAGCACCCGGGAATCACCCACCGCAGGACGGGCACCCAGCGGGGTGGAACAGCGGCCGTGCGGACACACCAAGCCGGCGTCACCGCGCCACCTCGACGCCCACCCGGCAATCACGCACCGCAGAACGGCACCCAGCACCCAGCGGGGTGGAACAGCGGCCGCGCGCGGCACAACGCGCGAAGCCGGTGCCGGTACGCCCTTTCGACGCGAGCGTCCTGGACTCGCCCGCCGCCTGCACCACCGCGTCGGTCGGGGTGGGATCGGTGGCCGCGCGGGTTGGTCGTCGCGCGGCCACCGGGTCTAGATGTCCGCGAGCAGGGCCTCGGCCTCGGCGATCGCGGCGGACTGGTGGGGTTGCAGTTCCTGCTGGCCCTGGTTGTCGAAGTTCGGGCCGAACGGGTCCTCGAACGGCTGTTCCACGCAGGCCAGCACCTCGATCACCGCGTGCGCGCAGAACGGCACGTACACCGGGTCGTAGCCGCCCTCGTGGGCGAACGCGATCCGGCCGCCGCACAACTCGACCGCCGCCTCCAGGAGCAGGCTCGCGAGGGTGCGGTAGCCGGAGGCGGTGACCATCATCCGGGCCAGCGGGTCGACCGGGTTCGCGTCGAAGCCCGCAGCCACCAGGATCAGGTCGGGGCGGAAGCGGCGCAGGGCCGGGAGCACGACGCGGTGGAACGCCTCCAGGTAGCCGCCGTTGCCGGTGCCCGGCGGCAGCGGGAGGTTCAGCGCGTAGCCGTGGCCCGCGCCGGTGCCGCGCTCGGTGGTGAAGCCCGAGTTCGGCGGGAACACCCGGTCCTGGTGCACCGAGATGGTCAGCGTGTCCGGGTCCTCGGCGAACACCGCCTGGGTGCCGTTGCCGTGGTGCACGTCGAGGTCGACGACCGCGATCCGCCCGACCCCGCGCGAGGCCCGCACCGCGCGGGCCGCGATGGCGATGTTGGCCAGCATGCAGAAGCCCATGCCGGTGTCCGGCAGCGCGTGGTGACCCGGCGGGCGGACCAGCGCGTAGGCGTTGTCCACCTCACCGTCCACAACGGACTCGAACGCCCGGGTCACGCCGCCGACCGCGAGCCGGGCGATGTCCAGCGCGCCGATGCCGAACGGGCTGCCGCCGTCACCCGCGTCGCCGCCGGTCTCGTTGGCCGCGGTGAGCCGGGCCAGGTGCTCCGGCGTGTGCACGAGGAGGATCTCCTCGTCCGTCGCCGGACGCGGTGCGAGCCTGGTCAGCCGGTCGACCAGGCCGGTCGCCACCACGAGTTCGTGCACGCGGCGCTTGGCCTCGGCGTTCTCGAAGTGCCGGAACGGCTGGAGGCCGCGTCGAGGGTCCGCCGGGAGCAGTCCGGCGTGAGTTCCCGTGTCGTGCCACCCGTACAGCTCGTGGTACACGTAACCCGTCGACATGCGGCGAATCCTCACCCGGACCGGACGCGGAACGCTTGTCGGGCAGTGCTCGCCGCTTGTCCCGCAGCGAACGTGCACTGCCGCACAAACCCGGTACGCACAGCACCAAGCCCGCCCCCGGGAACGGACGGATACTCCACTCCTATGACAACCCCTACGCAGGCCACTTCCACGCACCCGCTCGACCCGCTGACCGCGGCCGAGATCGCCCGGGTGCGGGACGTGCTCGTGGCTGCCGGGAAGGTCACCGAGACCACCCGTTTCCCCAGCGTGCTGCCGATCGAACCGGCGAAGTCGCTGGTCAGGACCCATCAGCCGGGCGAGCCCGCGCCGCGTCGGGTGCTCGCCGTGCTGCTGGACGTGACGACCGGCGTGACCTCGCAGGCCGTGGTGGACGCCGCGACCGGCACGCTGGAGTCCTTTGAGGACCTGGCCGCCGCGGACGGCCGCGCGCCGATCCTGTTCGAGGAGTACGACCGCTGCGCCGACCTGGTGCGCGCCGACCCGCGCTGGCAGGCCGCCATGCTCCGGCGTGGTGTCGAGAAGCTCGAACTGGCGTTCGTCGCGCCGCTGTCGCCCGGTTCCTTCGAGGAGGAGTTCGGCAACGACCGCAGGTATCTCCGCGCGTTGACGTTCCTGCGCGACCACGTGGACGACAGCCCGTGGGCCCACCCGGTCGAGGGACTGCTCGCCGAGGTCGACCTGATCACCGGCGAGGTGCTGCGGGTGACCGACCGCGGCGACGACCCGGTGCCCGCCGAGCACGGCAACTACACCGGCTACGAGCCGCGCACCACGCTCAAGCCGATCTCCATCACCCAGCCCGAGGGCGTCAGCTTCGCCGTCGACGGCAGCGAGGTCACCTGGGAGGGCTGGCGGTTCCGGGTCGGCTTCAACGCCCGCGAAGGCCTCACCCTGCACCAGATCGGCTTCCAGGACACGCCGGTGCTCTACCGGGCGTCGATGCCCGAGATGGTGGTCCCCTACGGCGACCCCGCGCCGTGGCGCAACTGGATCAGCTACTTCGACGCCGGCGAGTACCTGCTCGGCAAGAACGCCAACTCCCTCAAGCTGGGTTGCGACTGCCTCGGCGTGATCCACTACTTCGACGCCGCGGTGGCCGACGACCACGGCAACCCGGTGACGATCCCGCAGGTCGTGTGCATGCACGAAGAGGACTACGGCGTGCTGTGGAAGCACACCAACATCCTCACCGGAGCGTCGGACGTGCGCCGGTCGCGGCGGCTCGTGGTGTCGTTCTTCACCACCATCGGCAACTACGACTACGGCTTCTTCTGGTACTTCTACCTCGACGGCACGATCGAGCTCGAGGCCAAGGCCACCGGCGTGGTGTTCTGCGGCGCGGGCGAGGAGTCGCCGTACGCCGCCCAGATCGCGCCCGGCCTGCTCGCGCCGGTGCACCAGCACCTGTTCTGCGCGCGGTTGGACGCCGAGGTCGGCGGCGACCGCAACACCGTGGAGGAGGTCGACTTCGTGCGGCTGCCGACCGGTCCGGACAACCCGCGCGGCAACGCTTTCACGTTCAAGTCGACGGTGCTGGAGTCCGAGCACGGCGCCCAGCGGCTCGCGGACACCGCGGTCGGCCGCACCTGGCTCGTCAAGAGCGCGGACAACCTGAACCGGTTGGGCAAGCAGCGCGCCTACCAGCTCGTGCCCAAGCCCGGCCCGACGCTGCTGGCCCAGGAGGACGCGACCGTGCACGGCCGGGCCGCGTTCGCCACCAAGCACCTCTGGGTCACGAAGTTCGCCGAGGACGAGCGCTACCCGGCGGGCGACTTCCCCAACCAGCACCCCGGCGGCGCGGGCCTGCCCGCCTACACCGCGGGCGACCGTCCGCTGGTGGACGAGGACCTCGTGCTGTGGCACGTGTTCGGCCCGACCCACCTGCCCCGCCCGGAGGACTGGCCGGTCATGCCGGTGGACTACAGCGGTTTCATGCTGCGGCCGCACGGCTTCCTGGACCGCAACCCGGCGCTGGACGTGCCGGACCTGACCGGGTGCGCGCACTGCCCGCCCGGCCAGTGCGGCTGTTCCCACTGATCCACGCGAACGCGGCCACCGAGCGCCCGCTGCCCGGAACGGGGCCGGGCGCTCGGGGCCGTACTGCCACAGTCCGGGCGTAGCGGCAATCCATCGGGCGTCAATTCGGTATTTCTACGGACCGGGAGACCGGCGTCACGGGACCACCCTGTGCGGACCACTGGGAAGTACTGACAGGACGGTCGATTCGGTGAGTGTGCTGTCCATAGAGGACGTGTCCGTCGACAGGTCGGGGTTGACCGTCGTCCGGGACGTCTCGCTGCACGTGGACGCCGGTTCGGTGACCGTGCTGCTCGGCGCCAACGGCTCCGGGAGGACGACCCTGCTCGAAGGCGTGTCGGGCGCGATCCCGATCTCCGCCGGCCGGATCACGCTCGGTGGTGAGCGGATCGAGCGCAAGCGCGCGTGGCGACGGGCCCGCGCGGGCCTCGCGCACGTCGAGCAGAACCGGGCGGTGTTCCGCGAGCTGTCCCTGGTGGACAACCTGCGCGCGGCGTGCCGGCCCGACCAGCGTCCGGACCGGGTGTTCGACCTCTTCCCGGAGCTGCGGAAGCAGTCGCACGTGCCCGCGGGCCTGCTGTCCGGCGGCGAGCAGCAGATGCTCGTGATCGGCCGGGCGCTGCTGGGCGAGCCGCGGTTCCTGCTGATCGACGAGATGTCGCTGGGCCTCGCCCCGATCGTGGTGGAACGGCTGGCCCGGGCCGTGCGCGCGCTCGCCGACCAGGGCATGGGCGTGCTGCTGGTGGAGCAGTTCGCCGCGCTCGCCCTGCGCGTCTCCGACCGCGCCTACGTGATGTCGCGCGGCGGGATCGTGTTCGAGGGCGACGGCGCGTCCCTGATGGCCGACCGGCACCTGCTGCGCGCCCTCTACCTGGGGCAGGCGCCGGCCCGGACCGGGGTGTGAGGGTGGCGTCCGTCCCTGTCCGCAGACCGCACCCGGTGGTGCTCGGCCTGCTCGTGACCGCCGCGTGCACCGCGCTCGTGGCGGGCTTCGCGTCCAGCTACGTGCTCTTCCTGCTCACCGGCGCCGCGATCACCACCGTGTTCATGCAGAGCTACGGCCTCATCACCGGTCGCGCGGGTGTCATCTCGCTGTGCCAGCTCAGCTTCGCCGCGCTGGGCGCGTGGGTGGTCGGCTGGGCCAACGTCGCCGACGTGCCCGGCGGGTTCTACGTCTGGCTGCCGCTCGGCGGGCTGGCCGCCGTGGTCGCGGGCCTGGTCATCGCGCTGCCCGCGCTGCGGCTGCGCGGCATGAGCCTGGCGGTCGCCACGTTCGCGTTCGCCACCGCGCTCGACGTCGTGTTCCGCGGCGTCCCCTACCCCGGGTTGGACAAGTACGACCTGGTCCGGCGACCCGACGGCTTCACCGACGACGCCGGGTACTTCGTGTTCACCGTCGCGGTGGTCGCGGCGATCTTCGTCGGCCTGCGGTACCTCGACCGCAGCCGGGCGGGCGGCGCGCTGGTCGAGATCCGGCACTCGGAGCGGGCCGCCGCCGCGCACGGCATCAGCGTCGCCAAGGGCAAGCTGACCGCGTTCGCGCTCAGCGCGTTCGTCGCGGGCGTCGGCGGCGGGTTGCTGGCCGGTCAGCTCGGCTTCGTGTCGGCGGGCAACTTCGCGTCGTTCGCCTCCGTCACGTTCTTCGCGATCGCCCTGTTCGTCGGCACGAACAACGTCGAGGGCGCGATCGCGGGCGGTGTGCTCGGCGTGGTGTTCCCGGTGCTCCTCGACGCGGTCGGCGTGCCGCAGGACCTCAGCGCCCTGTTCTTCGGGATCGGCGCGGTGCAGGTGCTGCGGCTGGGCGCGAGCCAGACCGACCTGATCCGGGCCGCGCGCCGGCGGCGCAAGGCGGCGGCCGGTCCCCGACGCGTCACCGCGGTCGTCGTGCCGGAGGCGCCGCCGCGCTGGCCGCGCGACCCGCACGCGCCCGCCGCGCTGGAGGTGCGCGGGCTGACCGTGCGGTTCGGCGCGCTGACCGCCGTCGACCACGTCGACCTGGTGCTGCCGAAGGGGCACATCGTCGGCCTCGTCGGTCCCAACGGCGCGGGCAAGTCGACCCTGATCAACACCATCACCGGCTTCACCGACCGGTACGAGGGCCAGGTGCTGCTCGGCGACCGACCGGTCGACCGGCTGCCCGCCCACCTCCGGTCCCGCGCGGGCCTGCGCCGCAGCTTCCAGCAGTTGAGGGTGCCGACCGCGCTGACCGTGGGCATGTTCCTCCAGGTCGCCGCCGGCCGGACGCTGACCGCGCGGGAGACCGACGAGCAGCTGGCCCTGTTCCGCTGCCCCGACGCGGACGTGCCGATGGAGCTCGTCGACGTCGCCACCCGCCGCCTGCTCGAGGTCGCCGGCCTGTCGCTCGGCGCGCCGCCGGTGCTGCTGCTGGACGAGCCCGCCGCCGGCCACTCCGGTGCCGAGACGCACCTGCTCCAGCGCCGTCTCGCCGAGATCCCCGACCGGTTCGACACCTCCGTGCTGCTCGTGGAGCACGACATCGAACTGGTCAGGTCCACCTGCGACTCCGTCGTGGTCATGGACTTCGGCCGCGTGATCGCCTCCGGCCCGCCGGACGACGTGCTGTCCGACCCCGCCGTGGTAACCGCATACCTCGGCACCGCCACCCACTGACTCCGCCACCCCCGAAGGGAAACAACACAGCAATGAGAGCGCACCACAAGGCGGGTGCCGTCCTCGCGTCGGCGACGCTCGCGGCATCCGTGCTAGCGGGTTGTGGTTCCGGTTCGGACGACACCATCAAGATCGGTGGGATCGTCGGCATCACCGGCACGTTCATCACCGAGGAGGTCGCGAAGACCGCGCAGCGCGTCTTCGACGACACCAACGACGCCGGTGGCGTCAACGGCAAGAAGATCGAGTACCTGGTCAAGGACGACGCGGGCGACCCCCAGCGGACCGCGCAGGTGGCGCGCGAGCTGAACGACGCGGGCGTCGTGGCGATGACCGGCTCCGCGAGCTTCACCGACTGCGACGTCAACGACGCGTTCTACCGCGAGCAGAAGATCAGCTCGATCATGGCCGTCGGCGCGAGCCCGAAGTGCTACGACAGCTCGCAGATCGCGCCGGTCAACGTCGGTCCGTTCACGCTGATGACCGCGGTGCTGCTGCACGCGTCGCAGAAGCTCGGCGACAAGAACATCTGCAACCTGACCGTCGTGCTGCCGGGCAGCGAGGACGCCGTCAAGGTCGCGCTGGACAAGTGGCAGCGGCTCAGCGGGCTCAAGCTCAAGGTCAACGAGATGACCACCGAGCAGAACATCGACCCGGTCCCGTACCTGGTGAAGTTCAAGCAGGCCGGCTGCGACGCGATCATGTACAACACGTCCGAGAACATGGTCGTGCCGTTCCTGACGGCCGCGAAGACCCAGGGCATGACCGACGTCGACTACCTGCTGCTCGCGCCGTCCTACACCGACGGCGTGGCCAAGGCCGTCGGACCGCTGGGCCTGAGCATCTACGCGGGCTCCGAGTTCGAGCCGTTCACCTCGAACAGCCTCGCGAACGCCAAGTGGCGCGACGCGGTCACCCGGGGCGGCGCGAGCGCGACGGCGTTCTCCCAGGGCGGCTACCTGTCCGCGAAGTTCATGGTCGACGTGCTGAAGTCGATCAAGGGCGAGATCAACCGGAACTCGGTCAACGAGGCGCTCAAGACCATGACGCCGATCGACGACCCGATGGTCGGCACGCCGTTCGTCTTCGGACCGGAGGGGGTCCACGCGCCGAACCAGTCCGCGAAGATCGTCGCGCTCACCGGTCTGAAGTGGGCCGTCGTGGACGACACGTTCATCGAGATCCCGGCCTGATCCGGGGCCGGTCGTGCTGCAACTCTCCGCGGCCATCGCGGGCCTGGTCACCGGTGGGGCGTACGCCCTCATGGGTTTGTCGACCCTGCTGACCTACCGGCTCGTGGCGGTCGTCAACTTCGCCCAGGCCGCCGTCGGCGGGTTCGGCGCGTTCGCGATGGTCGTCTCGTACGAGGCCGGGGTGCCGCTGGCGCTCGCGGTGCCGGCGGGACTGGTCGTCGCCGCGCTCCTGCACATGGGCCTGGGCGTGGTGATGAGCCGCTGGTTCTCGGAGGCGACCGAGGCGGCGAAGGCGGCGGTCACGATCGCCGTCTTCGTCGTGCTCGTCGCGGCCGGCCTCCGGTTGTTCGGCGCGCAGCACCCGCACCGGTTCCCGATGCCGTTCGACGGCGCGGCGCTCACCCTGGGCGGCGTGGTGATCACCTGGACCGCGGTGGTCACCATGCTGCTCGCGGTGCTGTTCGCCGTGCTGCCGACGGTGCTGCTGCGGCGCACCCGGACCGGTCTGCTGCTGCGGGCGATGTCCGAGCGGCCGACGACCGCGGAGCTCCTCGGCGTCGCGGTGCCGCGGCTGTCGATGGTGGTGTGGGGCGTGGCGGGCGCGGCCAGCGCGCTGGCGATCATGATCATCGCGCCGCAGCTGGCCACCAACTTCGGCTCCCAGGCCCTGCTGATCACGCCCGCGCTGGCCGCGGCGCTGGTCGGCTCGTTCCGCAGCTTCCTCTGGACGTTCGTCGGCGGCGTCGGCCTCGGCGTGCTCCAGAACGTCGCGGGCACCGTCGACGCGCTCCAGCAGTACCGCGGCGTGCTGCCGTTCGTGGTGATCCTCGCCGTCCTGCTGTGGACCCGGCGCGGTGACCGCTGGGACACCGCCTCCTGACCACCCCCGACCGACCACCCCCGGAAGGACCGCCATGAGTCACCGTGACGAGACGCCCGACCCGGGCGCGCTCGTGCACGCGGGCGAACTGCGGCTGACGTCCTCCGACGGTGTCGCGTTCCTGGCCTACGAGGCCGTGCCCGCGCGACCGACCGGCGCGGGGGTCGTGCTGCTGCCCGACGTGCGGGGCGCGCACGAGTTCTACCGCGGTCTCGCCCGCCGGTTCGCCGCGTCCGGCGTGGCCGCCGTGGTGCTCGACTACTACGGCAGGCTGGCCGCGGACGACGACCGCGGGCCGGGCTTCGACGGGTACGCCTACGTCTCCCGGCTGGACTGGGCCGCCGCCCGCGAGGACATCAAGGCCGGCGTCGACCACCTGCTCTCCGGCTCGGCGGGCCCCGTCGCGTGGGCGTTCACCGTCGGTTTCTCGCTCGGTGGCGCGATGTCCTGGGGCCAGTCGGCGCTGGAGCCCCGGCTGTCGGGCGCGGCCGGCTTCTACGGCCGACCCGCCGAGTGCCGCGAGCTGATCCCCGGCATGGCCCGGCCGCTGCTGGTGCTGGCCGCGGGCGGCGACGTGCTGACCACCGTCGAGGACAACCTGGCCTTCGAGCGCGAATTGACCGCGCTGGGCGTGGAGAACGAGTTCGAGCTGTACCCGGACGCGCCGCACTCGTTCTTCGACGGCGACCTGCCCGGGCAGGCGGACGCCTCCGCCGACGCCTGGGAGCGGCTCGGCGCCTTCCTCGCGCGGCACGGCCGCACGGAGGTCTGAATGCACCCGAGGTCGACCCGCGCCGCCGTGCTCACCGAGTTCGGCGGGACGCTCGACGTGGTGCGGATCCCGCTGCCCGCCGAGCTGCCCGCGGGCGCGGCGATCGTGCGGATCACCCGGGCCACGCTGTGCGGCACGGACGCGCTGCTGTGGCGCGGCGCGCTGCCGTTCGCCCGGCTGCCGATGGTGCTGGGCCACGAGATGGCGGGCGAGGTCGTGTCGCTGGGCGCGGGCGCGGACCGGGACGCGCAGGGCCGGCCGGTGACCGTCGGCACGAGGCTCGTGTGGTCGGAGTCGGTGTGCGGCCACTGCCACGGCTGCACGGTGCTGCGCGAGCCCGTGCTGTGCGCGGAGCGCGGCTACGGCTTCGCCCAGCGGGCCGACCGGTGGCCCTACGCGATCGGCGGCCTCGCCGAGTACGCCTACCTGCCGCCAGGCGCGCACCGGCTGGTGCTCGCCGACTCGATGCCCGACCACTGGGCGGCCTCCGCCGGGTGCGCGGTGAAGACCGTGCTGCGCGCGTTCGCCAACGGCGGCGGCGTCACGCCGGGCTCGACGGTCGTCGTGCAGGGCTCCGGCCCGCTCGGCGTCGTGGCGACGGCCGTGGCGCGGGCGGCGGGCGCGGGCCACGTGATCGTGGTCGGCGGACCGGCGGACCGGCTCGCGCTGGTCGAGAAGTTCGGCGCGGACAGCACCATCGACGTGACCGAGGTGACCGACCCGGACGAGCGGGTCGCCCAGGTCGAGGAGTTGACCGGCGCGCGCGGCGCCGAGCTGGTGCTGGACTTCGCGGGCGCGCCGACCGCGAACCGCGAGGGCGTGCTGATGTGCGCCAAGCGCGGCACGCACGTGGTCGTCGGCCTCACGGGCCCGGACGCCGCGCCCGTGCCGCTCGACGTGGTGCTGAGCCGCGAACTGCGCGTCGTCGGCTCCCTCAACGGCGACGTGGGCGACCTCGCCCGCGGGCTGGACTTCCTGTCGGCGTTCGCCGACCGCTTCGACTGGGACGCCATGTTCTCCGCACCCGTCGGCCTGTCCGGCGCGGAACGGGCCATCAGGGACCTGGCGTCGATGGTCGCGGTCAAGGCCGTCGTCAACCCCGCACTGGACCAGGAGGCACTGTCATGACCGAACCCACTCCCCTCGTCGACCCCACTCCGCTGGTCGACGTCGCGACCGGCTACATGAGCGCGAAGCAGCTCTTCGCGGCGAGCGAGCTGGGCGTGTTCTCGGCGCTCGGCCTCGGGCCCGCGACCGCGCTCGAACTGGCGGAGCGGGCCGAGCTGCCCGAGCGGTCGGCGCGCATCCTCGCCGACGCGATGGTCGGCCTCGGCATCCTCGCGCACGAGGAGGGCCGCTACCGCAACACACCGGTGTCCGAGGCCTACCTGGCCGGACGCGAAGGGCTGGACCTGCGCCCGTGGCTGGCGTTCTGGGACGCCCTGTCCTACCCGCACTGGCTGCACTACACGCAGTCGATGCGCACCGCTCAACCCGGACCGTTCGAACTCGGCGAGGCGAACATGGGCGCTTTCCTGAACGGGGTGCAGACCTACAACTCCCTGCACGCCGTGATGCTGGCGGAGCACTACGACTTCCGCCTGCACCGCAGCGTGCTCGACCTGGGCGGCCTGTCCGCGGCGTTCCTCGCCGAGGCGGCCGCCCGCAACCCGGAGCTGACCGGCGCGTTCGTCGGCCCGGCCGACTCCGTCGAGTCGGTGCGCGGCTCGGTGCCCGCCGGTGTCGCGGACCGGATCTCCTTCCACGCGGCCGACCCGCTGACCGACGAGGTGCCCGGCACCTACGACGCGGTGCTGCTCGAGCACGTCATCCACCGCTTCGACGCCGAGCAGAACAAGCGGATCCTGCGCGCCGCGCGGTCGGTCGTCGAGCCCGGCGGCCGGGTGCTGGTGCTGGACTTCCTGCTGCTGGCCGCCGACGCCCGCCGGCTCGACCCGGTGCTGGCGGGCGAGTACCTGGTGGTCGACGGCACCGTGGTGTACCCGGAGGCCGAGGTGCACGAGTGGCTGGCCGAGACCGGCTGGAAGGTGCTGGAGACGCGGCCGCTGCCGGGCAGCCCCCGAGTCGTGATCGCCGAGGCGGTCTGATGCCCGCGAAGGTCGCGTTAGTCACCGGCGCGGCGGGCGGCATCGGCAGCGCGATCGCGACCGGGTTGGCCAAGGCGGGCTACCGGGTCGCGGTCGCCGACCTCGACAAGGGCGCCGCGCTGCGGCACGCCGAGGCCATCGGCGCGCTGGGCGTGGAGATGGACGTCCGCGAGCAGCACTCGGTCCGCGCCGCGGTGGCGCGGACGCTGCACGAGCTGGGCCCGATCGACGTGCTGGTGCACGCGGCGGGCGTGGTCGGCGGCGGCGGTCCGCTGCTGACCCTGCCGGTCGAGGCGGTGGACGCGGTGCTCGCGGTGAACGTGCGCGGCACCTTCCTGGTGACCCAGGCGGTCGGCGAGGTGATGGCGGCGGCCGGGCGGGGTGGCTCGATCGTGCACATCAGCTCGGCGGGCTCGTTCCAGCCGACCGTCGGCCTGGGCCACTACGAGGCGACCAAGGCCGCGATGAACGCCCTGACCCGCTCGGCCGCGCTGGAGTTCGCGCAGTTCGGCGTGCGGGTCAACGCGGTCGCGCCCGGACCGGTGGAGACGGCGCTGACCTCGCGGGCGATGGCCGACGACGCGGCGAAGAAGTTCTGGACGGACCGGATCCCGCTGCGCCGCATCGCGGTCACCGACGACCTGGTCCCGATCGTGCTGCTGCTCGCCTCGGACGCGACCCGGCACGTGACCGGGACCGTGCTGCCGGTCGACGGCGGCCAGCTGCTCGGCAACTGACCTCGGCCCGACC
>NZ_JBFAEO010000084.1:0-17873 GCF_040642015.1 Actinosynnema sp. NPDC020468 | reverse complement strand
GGGTCGGCACCCGCTGGGCGCACTGACCTGCCGGGTGTGGCCCCGGCACCCGGCGGGGGCCACACCTTCCCTGCGAATCGGGTCTCGAGGGGTCAGGGCGCGATGTGGAGCGTGCGGTTCGGGCTGCCGCTGCCCGGGTTCTTGACCACGTTCGGCGTGCTGGCGCCGATGATCGCGGTGGCGACCTGGGCGGGCGTCGCCGCGGTGTGGCTCGACAGGTAGACCGCGACCGCGCCCGCCACGTGCGGCGCCGCGAACGACGTGCCGTTGCCGGTGTAGGTCGCGGTGTCGTTGGTGTTCCAGGCCGAGGTGATGGCCACACCCGGCGCGAACAGGTCGACCAGCGAGCCGTAGTTGGAGAAGGACGCGCGGGTGTCGGTCTTGTCCGACGCGCCCACCGTCAGCGCCTCGGAGACCCGGGCGGGGGAGGAGGTGGAGGCGTTGGCGTTGGAATTGCCCGCCGCGACCGTCCACGTCACGCCGGAGGTGATGGACTTGCGCACCGCGGTGTCCAGCGCGGTCGACGTGCCGCCGCCGAGGCTCGCGTTGGCCACGGCCGGCTTCTTGGCGTTGGCGGTGATCCAGTCGACGCCCGAGATGACGCCGGCGGTCGTGCCGCTGCCGTCCGAGCCGAGCACGCGCACCGGGTAGAGCGACGCGCCCTTCGCGACCCCGTACTGGGAACCGGCGATGGTGGCCGCCACGTGGGTGCCGTGGCCGTAACCGTCGTCGGCGTTCGTGTCGTTGTCGATGAAGTCGTAACCCTGCTTCACCCGTCCGCCGAAGTCCTGGTGGGACGCGCGGATGCCGGTGTCCAGCACGTAGACGTTCACGTTCGACGCGGTCGTGGCGTAGTTGTACTTGCCGTCCAGCGGCAGTTGTCGCTGGTCGACCCGGTCGAGCCCCCACGACGGCGGGTTGGTCTGCACCGCGTCGACCCGCACGACCTTGTTCTGCTCGACAAACCGCACGTCGCGGTCCGCAGCGAGCCGCTTGGCCCGCTTGGTGTCCACCGTCACGGCGAACCCGGAAATCGAGCCGGAATACACCCGGTCCACTCGGCCGCCGTACCGCGCGGTCAGGGAACGCGCTTTCGCCGGCGAGTCCGTGTGGTCGTCGAAAACGACGATGAAACTGTCGGCGACCGCGTCCGCGGCGCCCAGACCCACGATTTCTCCCTCGGCGGCGTGCGCCGGACCAGCGCCGAAGGCGACGGCGGCCACCGTGGCGGCCAGTGCGGCACCCGCGATCCGTGCTGTCCTGCTGCTCACGTGCAACTCCTCGGCTGTTTCGTCGGGGTGGTGCAGGGTGGAACCCCGCTTTCGAAGTTAGAGGACCGGTGGGAACCGGTGGAAGGGTGCGTGTTTTACGTCGTTTGCAATTCGTTTGCAGCCCCGTGCAAATGCCGAGAAATCGTCGGCGGATATCCGGGTTCACCCGAACGTGCAAGCGTGTCCGCGATGTGGGAAGACCGATTACCGGCGGTGGATGGGCCTACGCTGCCTGATCGTGAGCGCTCCACCGCCAGCGACCGCGCTGCCCCTGATCGACATCTCCCGGTTCCGCGACCCGGCCGCCGACCGCGAGGCGTTCCTCGCGGAGCTGCGCCGCGCCGCCCACGAGGTGGGCTTCTTCTACGTCGTCGGCCACGGCGTGCCCGAGGAGCTGACCACCGGCATCTTCGCCGTGGCCCGGAAGTTCTTCGCGCTGCCGCTGGAAACCCGGCTGGAGGTGGAGAACCTGCACTCGCCGCAGTTCCGCGGCTACACCCGCACCGGCTACGAGTACACGGCCGGCGCGCCGGACTGGCGCGAGCAGCTGGACATCGGCCCGGAGCGGGCCGCGCTCGACCTGGGCCCCGACGACCCGGCGTGGAAGCGGCTGATCGGGCCCAACCAGTGGCCCGCCACGCTGCCCGAGCTGCGCGAGACCACGTTGGCCTGGCAGGCCGAGGCACTGCGGGTGAGCCGCGAGGTGCTGCGCGCGCTGGCCGCCGCGCTCGGCCAGGACGAGGGCTACTTCGACGCCTGGTTCGACGAGGAGGCCTCGACCCACGTCAAGGTCGTCCGCTACCCGGGCAGGCCCTCCGCGGACGCCGACCAGGGCGTGGGCGCGCACAAGGACTACGGCTACCTGGCCCTGTTGCAGCAGGACGACGTCGGCGGGCTCCAGGTGCAGGCGGCCGACGGCTCGTGGATCGACGCGACCCCGGTGCCCGGCAGCTTTGTGTTCAACATCGGCGAGATGCTCGAGATCGCGACCCAGGGCTACCTGGTGGCGACGAGGCACCGCGTGGTCAGCCCGGCCCAGGACGTGGAGCGGTACTCGGTGCCGTTCTTCCTCGGACCGCGGCTGGACGCCGTGGTGGAGCCGCTGGAACTGCCCGCCGACCTCGCCGCCGGCGCGCGCGGCGTGAGCCAGGAGGAGGGCAACCCGCTGCACGCCGCGTTCGGCGAGAACGCGCTCGTCGGCTGGCTCCGGTCGCACCCGAAGGTCGCCCAGCGCTGGTGGTCGGACGTGGTGTCGTGACCTGGTCGTTCGAGACGCGCCAGGTGCACGCCGGCGCGGAGCCCGACCCGACGACCGGCGCGCGGGTCACCCCGATCTACCAGACCACCTCGTTCGCGTTCCGGGACGCGGAGCACGCGGCCGAGGCGTTCGCGTTGCGGGACCTGGAAACCCACGCCTACACCCGGTTGTCCAACCCGACCACCGTGGTGGTGGAGGCCCGGTTGGCCGACCTGGAGGGCGGCAGGGCGGCGGTCGCGGTGGCCAGCGGTCAGGCCGCGACCACGGTGGCGCTGCTGAACATCGCGCGCGCCGGCGACCACCTGGTGTCGGCGGCGTCGCTCTACGGCGGCACGTACAACCTGCTCGCCTACACGTTCGCCGACCTGGGCGTCGAGGTCACGTTCGTGGACCCGGACGACCCGGAGCAGTGGCGGGCCGCGGTCCGGCCGAACACCAAGGCGTTCTACGCCGAGGCGATCGGCAACCCGCGCGGCAACGTGCTGGACGTGGCCGCGGTGGCCGACGTCGCGCACGAGGCCGGCGTGCCGCTGGTCGTGGACAACACGGTGCCGACGCCCTACCTGTCCCGGCCGATCGAGCACGGCGCGGACGTCGTCGTGCACTCGACCACGAAGTTCCTGTCCGGCCACGGCACGGGCATCGGCGGCGCGGTGGTCGACAGCGGCCGGTTCGACTTCGGCGCGGAGCCCGGGCGCTGGCCGCAGCTGACCGCGCCCGACCCGAGCTACCACGGCCTGGTGTTCCGCGACGAGTTCGGCGACCTCGCCTACAGCCTGCGGCTGCGCACCAGGCTGGTGCGCGACCTCGGCCCGGCCGTGTCGCCGTTCAACAGCTTCCTGCTGCTGCAAGGGATCGAGACGCTGTCGTTGCGGCTGGACCGGCACGTGGCCAACGCCCGCCGGGTCGCCGAGCACCTGGCCGGGCGGCCCGAGGTCACCGAGGTGCACTACGCGGGTCTGCCCGGCAACCGCTGGCACGACGCGGCCCGGCGCTACCACCCGCTGGGTGTCGGCGCGGTGGTGGCGTTCGAGCTGGCCGGCGGTCTGGAGGCGGGCCGGCGGTTCGTGGACCGGCTGGAGTTGTTCAGCCACCTGGCGAACATCGGCGACGTGCGCAGCCTGGTGATCCACCCGGCGTCGACCACGCACGCCCAGCTGACGCCCGAACAGCAGGTCGCGAGCGGCGTCACGCCCGGCCTGATCCGGCTGTCGGTCGGCATCGAGGGCATCGCGGACCTGCTCGCCGACCTGGACCGCGGTCTCGCCGATGGCTGAGTTCACCGGACGGCACGGCACGCTCCACTATGGACAGTGGTCGCCGGTGCGCCCGACCGCGCTCGTCGTCTTCGTGCACGGTCTCGGCGAGCACATCGGCAGCTACACCCCGTTCGCCGAGGCGCTGACCGGTGCCGGCTACGCGTTCTGGTCCTACGACCAGCACGGCCACGGCCGCAGTCCCGGCGAGCGGGTGCTGGTGGAGTCGGTCGACGACCTGGTCGCCGACGCGCGCACGTTCGTGGACCTGGCCCGCGCGGCGCACCCCGGCCTGCCGCTGGTGCTCGCGGGCCACTCGCTCGGCTCCGGCGTGGCCGCCCTGCTCGCCTTCGAGCTGCTGAAGGCCGACCAGGCGCCGGTCGCGCTGGTGCTGTCCGGCTCGTCGCTGGCGCGCGAGAGCGGTGGCGGGCTCGCCGCGCTGCTCGCGTCCGGCGTCGACCCGTGGGACCTGCGCAAGGACCCCGCCGACCTCACCAGGCACACCGGCTACGCCCAGCAGGTCCGCGACGATCCGCTGACCTGGCAGGGCGGGATGCGCCGGGAGACGTTGCGCGCGCTGACCGAGGCCGCACCCCGGCTCACGGCCGTGCTCCCCGACCTGGACGTGCCGGTGCTGCTGGTGCACGGCGCGGAGGACGACCTCGCGCCCGTCGAGGGCGCCGCCCGGGCCGCGGAACTGCTGCCGCGCGCCACGTTGGCCGTGTTCCCCGAGGACCGGCACAACATCCTGAACGAACTCGACCGCGACGAGGTGCACCGCGTGGTGGCCGCGTTCGTCGCCGATCACGTCTGACCACCGAGCTTCTCCCGAGGAGAACGATGCGACGCCTTGCCTCGATTCCCGCTGCCCTCGTCGCGGTGGCCCTGTTCACCGCCGCGTGTGGCACGGGCGGCACCGTCGACACCGGCTCGACCACGAGCCAGGACGCGACCCCGCCGGACGACAAGCTCGACCTGGGCGCGACCGTGGACGTCCGGCTGTCGTTGGAGCCGACCGGCCTGAACCTGTTCTCCACCGCCGGTCTCGCGCTCGACCAGGTGCTGCTCGACAACGTCTACGAGGGTCTGGTCAGCGCGGACACCGCGCAGAACGACAAGATCGTGCCGCGGCTCGCGTCGAAGTGGGACGTGTCCTCCGACGGCCTGACCTACACGTTCTCGCTGGTGTCCGGCGCGAAGTTCCACGACGGCTCGCCGCTGACCTCGGCGGACGTGGCGTGGTCGCTCGACCAGCAGATCGCGCCCGGCTCGAAGGCCCTGTACGCGGCCGACTTCGGCACGGTCGAGGCCGTCACCGCGCCGGACCCGTCGACCGTGGTGGTCAAGCTCAAGCAGCGGGACACGTTCCTGCTGTGGAACCTGACCCAGCGCGGCGGCGTGGTCTACAAGAAGGGCACCGACTTCGCCACGTTGGACGGCGCGGAGAACGGCTCCGGCCCGTTCAAGCTCGACGGGTGGAACCGCGGCTCGACGCTGGCGCTGGCCCGCACCGACGACTTCCGCGGCCCGAAACCCAAGGTGGCCAAGGTGGTGTTCCACTACGTCGCCGAGATCAACGCCGCGAACAACGCCCAGCAGACCGGTCAGACCGACGTGCTGACCGCCGCCGACCCGACGCTGCTCCAGAACTTCACCGCGCCGGACTTCCAGGTGCTCAAGGGCAGCACGACGGACAAGTTCACCCTGGCGTTCAACATCTCCAAGGCGCCGTTCGACAAGCCCGAGGTGCGGCACGCGATCCGGCAGGCGATCGACAAGCAGGACATCGTGAAGGCGGTCGGCGCGGGCACCGTGATCGGCAGCGCGGTCCCGCCGCAGGACCCCTGGTACGAGGACCTGACGTCGATCGACAGGCACGACGTCGAGGGCGCCAAGAAGTTGTTGGCGGGCGCGGGTTTCCCCGACGGGCTCCCGCTCACGCTGACCGTGCCGTCGTTCTACCCGACCACGATCGCCGACGTGCTGGTGTCCAACCTCAAGGAGGCGGGCATCACGCTGACCGTGAAGCAGGTCGAGTTCCAGACCTGGCTCTCGCAGGTGTACAAGAACCACGACTTCGACCTGAGCCTGGTGGACCACGGCGAGGCGCGGGACATCGCGAACTACACCAAGCCGAGCTACTACTTCGGCTACGACAACGCGGAGGTGCGCGACTGGTACGGCCAGGCCCGCGCGGCGGCCGACGACGCGGCGCGCGACGGGTTGCTGAAGAAGGTGGCGCGGAAGATCTCCGAGGACGCGGCGACCGACTGGCTGATCCTGTCGCAGGCGCACACGGTGGTGCGCAAGGGTGTCTACGGCGTGCCGAGCGCGGAGACCAGCAACCGCTTCGACCTGGGCGCGCTCGCGGTCGCGAAGTGATCGGTCGGTCGGGATGACGCTGTTCGTGCTGCGCCGCGCCGGGTTGCTGGTGCTGTCACTGGTGGTCGCGAGCGCGCTGGTGTTCGTGCTGCTGCGGTTGCTGCCCGGCGACGTGGCGGCGACCATCGGCGGCATCCGGGCCAGTGCCGAGCAGTTGGCCGCGATCCGGGTCGACCTCGGCCTCGACCGGCCGCTGCCCGTCCAGTACGGCTCGTGGGTGGCCGGTGTGCTCTCCGGCGATTTCGGCGAGTCTCAGCTCAACGGCACGTCGGTCGGCCCCGAGCTGTGGCGCAAGCTCCAGGTGACGGCGCCGCTCACGGCGGGCGCGATCGTGGTCGCGCTCCTCGTGGCGGTCCCGTTCGGCACCTGGGCGGCGGTCCGGTCGCGCTCGGCGGTCGGCGTCGGCATCGGGTGGTTGTCGCAGCTGGGCATCGCGGTGCCGACGCTGTGGCTGGGCCTGGTGCTCGTGCTGGTGTTCTCGGTGGAGCTGGAGTGGTTGCCCGCTCAGGGTTTCCCGGCCGACGGCTGGGCCGACCCCGGTGCGGCGGCGCGCAGCCTGGTGCTGCCGTGGGTCGCGCTCGGGTTGACCGAGGGCGCGGTGCTGCTGCGGTTCGTCCGGTCGTCGGTGCTGGGCGTGCTGCACGCGGACTTCCTGCGCACCGCCCGCGCGAAGGGGTTGACCAGGACGCAGGCGTTGCTGCGGCACGGTTTCCGCAACGCCGCGCTGCCGGTGGTGTCGGTGCTGGGCTTGCAGCTGGCCGCGCTGATCGTCGGCGCGGTGGTGGTGGAACGGGTGTTCGCGCTGCCCGGCGTCGGGAACATGCTGCTGACCGACGTGGGCAACCGGGACCTGGTGAAGGTGCAGGGCGAGGTGTTCCTGCTGGTCGCCGCGGTGCTCGTGATCAGCTTCCTGGTGGACGTCGCGCACCGGCTGATCGACCCCCGACTGCGGGAGCCGCGATGACCGTGCTGACGGCGGTGGCGCGCAAACCCGGCGGCGCGTTCGGGTTGGCGGTGGTCGCGGTGCTCGTGCTGAGCGCCGTGGTGTCGCTGTGGTGGACGCCGTTCGACCCGCAGGCCACCAACCCCTCGCAGGGGTGGCTGCTGCCGTTGCAGGGCGGGCACCTGCTCGGCACGGACCGGATCGGGCACGACCAGTTCAGTCGGTTGCTGGCGGGCGCGTGGGGCACGCTGGTGGCCGCGCTCGCGTCGGCGGTGGTGGCGACGGTGGTCGGGTTGGCGCTCGCGCTGACCGCGGTGCTGGCGCCGCGGTGGTTGGCGTCGGGTGTGGTCGGGCTGATCGACGTGCTGATCGCGTTCCCGACGTTGTTGCTGGCCATGGTGCTGGCGGCGGTGTACGGCGGCTCGCTCGGCACCGTGGTCGCCGCGATCGGCATCGGGTTCGGGGTCGCGGTGGCCCGGGTGGCCCGCGCGGAACTGGCGTCGGCGCTGGGCAGCGACTTCGTGCTGGCGGCACGGGCGTCCGGCGCGCGGACGTGGCGGATCGTGCGCCGGCACCTGCTGCCGACCGTCGCGCCGACGTTGATCGTGCAGCTGTCGCTGGTGATGGCGCTGGCCGTGCTGGCCGAGGCGGCGTTGACCTACCTGGGGTACGGCGCGTCGCCGTCCTCGCCGTCGTGGGGCGGGATGCTGCACGAGCAGCAGGCCTACCTGAGCGCGCGGCCGCTGCTGGTGATCTGGCCGGGGCTCGCGGTGGCGTCGACCGTGCTGGGGTTCAACCTGCTCGGCGACGCGCTGCGGGACGCGACCGACCCGAGGTTGGTGACGAGCCGGTGAGCCTGCTGGAGGTCGAGGGGTTGACGGTGCGGCTGGGCGGGCGGGTGCTGCTCGACGGCCTGGACCTGACCGTCGAGGCGGGGGAGAAGGTCGGCCTGATCGGCGGTTCGGGTTCGGGCAAGTCGCTGACCGCGTTGGCGCTGCTGGGTTTGCTGCCCGACGGCATGACCGCGTCGGGCAGCGTGCGGCTGGACGGCGTGGAACTGCTGGGCCGCTCGGACCGGTTCCTGTCGGGTGTCCGCGGCGAGCGGGTCGCGATGGTGTTCCAGGAGCCGCGCACCGCGCTGAACCCGGTGATGCGGGTGGGGAAGCAGATCGCGGAACCACTGCGCGCCCACCGGGGTTTGTCCCGTGCCGCCGCGCGGGCCGAGGCCGTGGCGCTGGCGGACAAGGTGGGGCTGCCGGACCCGGAGCACGCGGTCCGCGCGTACCCGCACCAGCTCTCCGGCGGTCAGCGGCAGCGGGTGGGCATCGCGATCGCGCTGGCCTGCCGCCCGGCGTTGTTGCTGGCCGACGAGCCGACGACGGCGCTCGACGTGACGGTGCAGGCCGGCATCCTGGAGTTGTTGCGCACCCTGGTGGCGGAGGAGGGCACGGCGCTGCTGTTCATCACGCACGACCTGGCCGTGCTGGCGCAGGTCGCACGGCGGGTGCTGGTGCTCGGCGGTGGCCGGCTGCTGGAGGAGGGCGCGGTGACCGACGTGCTGGCCGCGCCACGGCACGCCGACACCCGGGCCCTGGTGGCGGCGGCGCGGGTGGCGTCGTTCGGCGGGGAGGCGCGGCCGTGACTCGGGTGGTGGCCGGCGGGGTGCCGCGGGTGTGTGCGGGTCGTGGCGGGTGTGCCGAGGCACGCCGGCACCCGGGCCTTGGTGGTGGAGGCGCGGGTGGCGTCGTTCCGTGCGGAGGCGCGGCCGTGACCGGGGTGGCGGTCGGCGGGATGTGCCGAGCACGCGGGCACCTGGGCGCTGGTGGTGTCGTTCGGCGAGCACCTGCCGCCGCGCCTCGGGTCGAGGGCGGCACGGTGGCGGTTTGCCGGTCGTTCGGGCGGTCCGTGACCGGTGTGCCGGAAAACGTCGACACCCGGTCGGCGGCGTTCGCCGTGTTGCCGGGCCGTCGGTCGTTCGGGCCGCCCGTCGCGGGTGTGTCGAAGCGCGCCGGCGACCGGGCCTCGATGGCGGCGGCGTGCGGCGGGGAGGCGTCGTGACCTTGCTGGAGGCCACCGGGTTGCACCGGTCGTTCCGGTTGCCGCGCCGGCGGGTGTTCGAGCGCGCCGCGCGCCGGCACGCGGTGCGGGACGTGAGCCTGTCGTTGCACGAGGGCGGTCGGCTGGGCGTGGTCGGCGAGTCCGGCTCGGGCAAGTCGACGTTGCTGCGGCTGCTGCTCGGCCTCGACCGGCCGGACTCCGGGAGCGTGTCCTACCGCGGGCGGTCGGTGGCCGGGCGCGACCTCGCCTGGTTCCGGCGCGAGGCGCAGGTGGTGCTCCAGGACCCGTTCAGCTCGCTCAACCCGCGGCACCGGGTGCGCGAGATCGTCGCGGAACCGTTGGAGTGCCTCGAAGTTCCCGGCGACCACGCCGCGCGGACGGCCGAGGTGCTGACCTCGGTCGGCCTCGACCCCGACGTGGTGACGCGGTACCCGCACGAGTTCTCCGGTGGTCAGCGGCAGCGGATCGCGCTGGCCCGCGCGCTCGCGCCCCGGCCGAGGGTGCTGTTCGCGGACGAGCCGTTCTCCGCGCTCGACGCCACCGTGCGGACCCAGGTCGTGGACCTGGTGCGCGGGCTGGTGGACGAGTTCGGGTTGTCGCTGGTGCTGGTGTCGCACGACCTCGGTGTGGTGCGTGAACTGTGCGATCGACTCCTGGTGCTCAAGGACGGCGTGGTGGTCGAGCAGGGCGCGACCACCGACGTCCTGGCGCACCCGGAACACCCTTACACGCGGGCATTGCTGGACGCGGTGCCCCGACTGCCGGAGGTCGGGTGAGCGCGTTCGGACTGGGGTTCCTGACCCACGTCCACGGCGTCGGCAAGCCGCAGCACGAGGTGCTGCGGGACCTGCTCGACGTGTTCGGGGCGGCGCAGGACCTGGGGTTCCAGGGCGGGTGGGTGGCGCAGCACCACCTGCGCGCGGAGTTCGGGCGGTTGCCCTCGCCCCTGGTGTTCTTCGGCGCCGCCGCCCAACGCGCGCCCCGGCTGCGGCTGGGCACCGCGGTGACCGTGCTGCCGCTGGAGCACCCGTTCCGGCTGGCCGAGGACGCGGCCGTGCTGGACGCGCTGACCGGTGGCGCGCTGGAGTTGGGCCTGGGCACCGGCGGCGCGAACCAGGACGCCTTCGCCGCGTTCGGCCGGGATTCCGCGCTGCGCCGGGAGGTTTACGACGAGCACCTGACCGTGCTGCGGGACGCGCTGCGGGGTGAGGTGCTGCAACCGCCCGCGCCGACGCTGGCCGACCGGCTGTGGCAGTCGACCTCGGACGAGGAGCGCGCGGCCCGGATCGGCGCCGAGGGCGACGGGTTGCTGCTCGGCACCGCCGTCCACGACCCGCTGACCGTGCAACGGCCGTTGGCGCTGGCCTACGCGGCCACCGCGACCCGACCCCGGTACGGCATCGTGCGCGCGGTGTTCCCGGCCGCGTCCAAGCAGGCCGCCCGCGAGGATCTCGCGCCCGCGCTGGAGATCCACCGCCGGGCGTTCGTGGCCCAGGGCCTGACCGAACTGGCCGCACTGTCCACAGAGGACTACCTGCGCCGGATCAACGTGCACCACGGCTCACCCGACGACATCGTCGCGAGCCTGCGCGAGGACCCGGCGCTCACCGGTTTCCTCAACGAGGACAGCTGGTTCCTGCCCGTGGTGCAGCACGAGCTGTCCGAACCCGCGGCGGACGTCGAGCGGCTGCGGGTGATCGCCGAGGAGATCGCACCCGCGCTCGGGTGGCGACCATGAGCCTCCACCTGGGTTTCCTGACCCACGTGCACGGCGAGGACGTGCCCGCGGGACCGCTCTACCGCGACCTGCTGGAGCTGTTCGTGGCCGCCGAGGAGCTGGGCTACCAGTCCGGCTGGGTCGCGCAGCACCACCTCCAGCCCGAGCACGGCCGGCTGCCCTCGCCGCTGGTCTTCCTGGCTGCGGCGGCCGAGCGGACCCGGCGGATCCACCTGGGCACGGCGGTGACCGTGCTGCCGCTGGAACACCCGCTGCGGCTGGCCGAGGACGCGCTGGTGCTCGACGCGCTGTCCGGCGGCAGGCTGGAGCTGGGCCTGGGCAGCGGCGCGCCGGAGCACGACGCGTTCGCCGTGTTCGGCCGCGATCCCGCGCGCCGGCACGAAGACTACGACCGCAACCTGGCGGAACTGGTGACCGCGCTGGAGGGTCACGACCTCGCGCACCGGCTCTGGGATTCCAGCCTGCGTGCGGAGGTGCTGACCGACGGCGCGCGGTCCGGCCGCGGCGTGCTGCTGGGCGTCGGCCCGGCGGACGTCGTGCAACGCGGGCTCGCCGACCTGCACCGGGAGGTGCCCGTGCCCCGGATCGCCGCCGTGCGCGGGGTGTTCCCGGGTCCGAGCCGCGCGGCGGTGGCCGCCGAACTCGCGCCGGACGTGCTGCGGTACCTGCCGATGCACGTCCAGGCCGGGTGGGCGGACGGGAGCACCGACCTGCCGGGGTTGTTGCGGCTGATGAACGTCCAGTACGGCCGGCCGGAGGACGTCGTCGCCTCGCTGCGCGCGGACCCGGTGCTCGCCGGGCCGGGCACGCACCTGATCGCCGCGGTGCAGGCGGAGAGCTCGACCGTGGGCCGGGCGTTGCGCCGGCTCGAGGTGCTGGCCACCACGATCGCGCCGGAACTGGGGTGGACGCCGTGAGCAGGTTCCTGACGTTCGGCGCGCTGGTGCAGGGTTCCGGCGGGCACATCGCCGGGTGGCGGCACCCGGAGGCGTACTCGACCGGTCAACTGGACTTCGGGTTCCACGTCGACCTGGCGAAGCTGTTGGAACGCGGTCGGTTCGCCGCGTTCTTCGTCGCCGACGTGGTCGCGATCTGGGGTCACCAGCTGGAGTCGTTGAGCCGCACCGGTCGCGCCGAGTTCTTCGAGCCGCTGACGCTGCTGTCCGCGCTGTCCACGGTGACCCGCGACATCGGCCTGGTCGGCACCGCGACCACCACCTACAACGAGCCGTACCACATCGCCCGCAAGTTCGCCTCGCTCGACCACCTCTCCCGCGGCCGGGCCGGCTGGAACGTGGTCACGTCGGTGGTCCCCCTGGAGGCGGCCAACTTCGGCCGGGCCGAGCACCTCGAGCACTCGCTGCGCTACCGCCGTGCCGCGGAGTTCGTGGACGTGGTGCGCGCGCTGTGGGACAGCCTGCCGGAAGTGCTGCGGGACAAGGAGAGCGGCCGCTACTACGACCCGGACGTGCTGGCGCCGCCGCACCACGACGGCGAGCACTTCACGGTGCGCGGCCCGTTGAACATCTCCCGCCCGCCGCAGGGGCACCCGGTGCTGTTCCAGGCGGGTTCCTCGGCCACCGGCCAGGACTTCGCCGCCCGCTACGGCGAGGTGCTGTTCACCGACCAGCCGGATCTGGCGTCGGCACAGCGGTTCTACGCCGGCGTGAAGCGGAAGGTGGCCGACGCCGGCCGTGATCCGGACCGGGTGCTCGTGTGGCCGGTGCTGGCTCCGCTGGTCGCCGACACCGAGGCGGCGGCGCGGGCGCGGGTGCGCGAGCTGGACGAGTTGCTGCACGACGACGTGGCGCGGCGGTTGGTGCAGGACAACCTGGGCGAGGTCGACCTGACCGGCCACGACCTGGACGGGCCGCTGCCGGAGGTGCCGGAGGGCAACCGCAGCAAGTCCCGGCGCGACCTGCTGGTCGGGTTGGCGCGCCGGGAGAACCTGACGATCCGGCAGTTGGCCCACCGGTACACCGGCGGGTCGATCGTGGCGGGCACGCCGGAGCAGGTCGCGGACCGGCTGGAGACGTGGTTCCGGGAGCGCGGCGCGGACGGGTTCAACGTCACGTTCCCGTACCTGCCCGGACCGGCGGTCGACTTCGTGGAGCAGGTCGTGCCGGAACTGCGCCGGCGCGGGCTGGTCCGCGCGGACTACGAGGGGACGACGTTGCGCGCGAACCTGGGGCTCGGATGAGCCGGAAACTGCACCTCACGGCGTTCCTGAAACCACCGGGGGAATACCTCGCGGCGTGGCGGCACCCGGAGGTGGACCCGGGCGCGGGCGTGGACTTCGAGTCCGTGCTCGCGTTCGCCCGCACCGCCGAGGACGCGAAGTTCGACGCGGTGTTCTTCGCCGACCTGGTGGGCGTCCCGCTGGAGAGCCAGGACGTGCTGTCGCGGGTGTCGGTGGTGAACGACTCGTTCGAGCCGACCACGCTGCTCGCCGCGCTGGCCGCGGGCACGTCCCGGATCGGGCTGATCGCGACCGCCTCGACCACCTACAACGAGCCGTACCACCTGGCGCGCACGTTCGCGTCGCTGGACCACCTGTCGGCCGGTCGGGTCGGCTGGAACGCGGTGACGTCGTTGAACGACGGCGAGGCGCTGAACTTCGGCCGGTCCGCGCACGTCGCGCACGCCGACCGGTACGCCCGCGCCGAGGAGTTCCACGACGTGGTGGTCGGCCTGTGGGACAGCTTCGCCGACGACGCGTTCCGGCACGACCGCGACTCCGGCGTCTACTTCGACCCGGACGGTCTGAGGTCGTTGCGGCACAAGGGGGAGCACTTCTCGGTCGAGGGGCCGCTGAACATCGCCCGCCCACCGCAGGGTCGACCGGTGGTGGTGCAGGCGGGCGCGTCGGAGGCCGGCCGCCGGTTCGCGGCGCGGGTGGCCGAGGTCGTCTTCTCCGGGGTCCGGGACCTGGCGGCGGCCCGCGAGTTCTACGCCGACATCAAGGCGCGCGCGGCCGCGTTCGGCCGGGACCCGGGCTCGCTGAAGGTGCTGCCGGCGCTGTCCGTGCTGACCGGGGAGACCCGGACCGAGGCGGAGTCCAAAATGGACACCCTGCGCACCCTCATGCCACCCCAGGTCGCGTTGGCCCACCTGGGTTACCTGCTCGGCGGCGTCGACCTCACCGCGCTGCCGGCGGACGGCCCGCTGCCGGACCTGCCCGAGTCGAACCAGTCCCGCACCGCGCAGGCCGAGGTCTACCGCCGCGCGCGGGCCCGGGGCGCGACGATCCGCGAGCTGGCGGCGGAGATCAGCGCCGACACCGGCACCGTCGTCGGCACGCCGGTCGAGATCGCGGACCGGATGGAGGAGTGGTTCCGCACCGGCGCGGCCGACGGGTTCACGGTGATCTTCCCGTACCTGCCGGGAACGCTGGACGACTTCACCCGCCTGGTGGTCCCGGAACTGCGCCGCCGCGGCCTGTTCCGCACCGCCTACGAGGGCGCCACCCTCCGCGACCACCTCGGCCTGCCGCGCCCCGAGCGCGGTACCGTGCCGTGATGGACCTCTTCGCGCACTCGTGGGCGGCCCTGCGGGGTGCGGTCGCCGCGCTGCCGCCCGAGTCCTTCGCCCGCCCGTCGGGGTGCGCGGGCTGGCTGGTCCGGGACCTGGTGTGCCACCTGGTGATCGACGCCCAGGACGTGCTGATCACCCTGGCCACGCCCACCACCGACCCGCCGACCGCGACCGCGACGACCTACTGGAAGCGCGTCCCGCCGCCCACCGGCGACGACCCGCTGGACGCCCTGATCCCCCGCCTGGCCGCCGCGTACGGCGATCCCGCGCTGCTCCGGTTCCACCTGGACGACGTCGGTTCCGCGGCGGGCCGCGCCGCGGCACTGGCCGACCCGACCGCGCTCGTCGCCACCAAGGGCGAGGTCCTGACCGCGGGCGACTACCTGTCCGCGTACGTCCTGGAGTGGACCCTGCACCACCTCGACCTGGTAGCCCACCTGCCGGCCGCCACCGCACCGCCACCCGCCGCCGTGACCGCGGCCCGCACCGCGCTGGAGGCCGTCGTCGGTGCCGCGTTCCCGTTGCCGGACGAGGACACCCTGGTGGTGGTCACCGGCAGGCGTCCACCGACGGACGCCGAACGGGCCGCGCTCGCCGACCTCGCGACCGACCTCCCGTTCGCCCTGGGCTGATCACCGCGGTCGTCGGTCCAGCAGGTCCGCCACCCGGTCCGCGTCCTGGTCCCGGCCCTGGCGGCGGTACAGCTCGGCGGCTTCCCGCCACACCTCGGTGACCCGGTCCGCCAAGCCCAGCGCGGCCAGGGGGTGGCCGAGGTTCTCCAGGGTGGCGGGGGACTGGTAGGTGTTGCCCAGGTTCCGGCGCAGGGTCAGGGCTTCGGTGTAGTGGCGCACCGCGTCCTCGTGCCGGCCCGACCGGTGGTCCACGAAACCCAGGCTGTCCAGGGTGGCGGCCTCGCCGTCGCTGTTGTCGTGCCGGCGGTGCAACGTCAGCGCGGCCGCGCAGTGCGCCCGGGCCTGGTCGTGGGCGCCCAGGTGGGCCTCGTACCAGCCGACCGAGTTCAGCGCCTCGGCCTCCCACGCCGGCTGGTCGAGCACCCGGTACAGGTGCAGGGCCCGGCACGCGTGCTCCAAGGCCAGCCGGTGGTCGCCGCGCTTGTCCCACGCCGCCGCGATCTCCCGGTGGGTGTGCGCCTGGAGCGCCACGTCGTGGTGCCGGCCGGCGAGCGCCAGCGCGTCCTCGAGGTGCCGGATCGCCTCGTCGTGCCGACCGAGGTGCAGCAGCGCGCGGCCGGTGAAGCGGTGCGCCACGCCCAGCGCGGTCGGGTCGCGCAGGTGCCGCGCGGCGACCAGCGCGGACTCCCAGCCGGCCAGGTCGTCGTGCCGGTGGCCGCGGCGCAGCAGCAGGTTGGTCGAGGCCCACGCCAGTTGCCAGACGGTCAGGTGCCACCCGCGCGCCTGCGCCGCGCGCCGGGACGCGAGCACCGCCGGGCGTTCCGCCTCGAACCACGTGGTCGCCGCGTCGACGTCCGGCGGCGGCACCGGCTCCGCGAGCGGCTGGGCGAGCGGGATGCGCCGGCGGTACGGGTGCAGCACCCGGTCCGCGGCGCAGGTCTGGTGCAGGTGGTGCTCGACCAGCCGCCACACCGCGCGGTCGGCGTCGTGCGCGCGGTCGGCGGCGAAGTCGCGGACCAGGTCGTGCAGCGCGAACCGGCCGCCCGGCCGGCGTTCCACCAGGGAGGCATCCTCCAGGGCGCGCAACGCCTTCCGCGCCCGGTCCTCGGTCACGTCGGCCAGTCGGGCCGCGGCCGGCACGCCGATGTCCGGGCCCGGCGCGACGGCCAGCAGGGCGAGCACCCCCTCGTCCGCCAAGCCCCGGACCGACCACGACAGCACGGCGGGCACGCTCGCGGCGGGGTCCTCGTCGTCCAGCGCCCGCAGGCCGTGCTCGCGCAGTTCGGCGGCGAACTCGGCGGGCGGCACCCGCGGTCGGGTGTGCACGCGGCCGGCGGCGACCGCGAGCGCCAGCGGGTGGCCGCCGCACGACTCCGCCACCTCCCGCAGCACGTCGGCGTCGACCGGGCCGAGCCGCCGGGTCAACAGCTCCTCGGCGTCGGCGAAGTCCAATGTGGACAGCGGGACCTGGCGCGCGCCGTGCCGGGCGACGAGCGCGGACAGCGTGCGCCTGCTGGTGACGAGCACCGTGGCGTCGGGTCCGGGCAGCAGCGGGGCCACCTGGTCGGCGGAGGCGGCGTTGTCCAGCACCACCAGGACCTTCTTGCCCGCCACCAGTTCCCGGTACCGGGCGGTGTGCTCGGCGAGACCGCCGGTGAGCCGGTCGACGTCCTCGTCCAGCGCCTCCAGGAATCCGCGCACCGCGGTCAGCGGGTCGACCGGCTCCCCTGCCGGCGCGAACCCGCGCAGGTCGACGAACAGCCGGCCGTCGGGCCACCGGTCCAGGTCCCGGTGCGCCCAGTGCAGCGCGAGCCACGTCTTGCCGATGCCGCCGGTGCCGGCGATCACCGCGAGCGGACCCGCGGCGTCCAGCGCGGCGAGCTCCCCGCTCCGCCCGACGAACGACGGCGGCGCGGCGGGCAGCCGGTGCGGACCGGGGTGCGGCGCGGCCGGGTCGGCGGGGTAGGGGTGGTCGGGCAGCGCGACCCACGCGGTCGTGGCCGTCTCCTTGACCCGCACCGGTACCGGGCGGAACGTCGCGGGGTCGAGCACCGCGCAGTGCCGCACCACCTCGTCGTAGACCCACCGCGACACGACCAGGGCCAGCACGCCGGGTGAGGCGGCCAGCGCGTGCCGCACCGGACGGGCGTCGAGCAGCCGGAACGCCGTGGTGACCGCGGTGGACGTGGCGCCGTGCCGGTCGAGCGCGACCTCGCCTGCGTGCACCGCGACCCGCAGCCGGATCCGGCCGGGCGGCGGCGCGTCCTCGTTGTGCGCCACCACCTCGGCGGCCAGCGCGCCGGGCAGCTCCTCGACCAGCGTCGCCTTGGGCACCTCCGGCGGCACGAGCACGAACACCGCGTCGCCCCGGTCCTCGTGCCGGCAGTCGGCGAACGCCACCCCGACCGCCGCGAACGCCCGTTCCACCACCCGGTACAACCCCGCGCGGACGTCGAGTTGGTGCGGCAGCGTGCGCGCCGGGTCGCCGAACCCCTCGACGTCGACCACGACGATCGCGCGGTGCACCGCGGCTGCCTCCACGAGCCCCGTGATACCGGCCGGCCCGGTCACCGGCCCGCCCGACCACCCGCCGGCTCACCACACTCACCCGGCCGGGTGAAGGAAGGCCCGGCCCCCGGGTCGCGGCGACAGCGCGACCGGTGGTGGGACGGGGCCGGGCCGGGTACGGGCGAGGCCCCCCGCGGGGGGGGGGGCCGGCGCGCCCGCGGCCCCGCACACCCCGCCCCCCCGCCCCCCCGCCGCCGGGGCCCCCCCCCCCCCAGACACCCCGACCCCCAACC
>NZ_JBFAEO010000083.1:0-18194 GCF_040642015.1 Actinosynnema sp. NPDC020468 | reverse complement strand
GTTCGACCCGGGCGACGGCACCCAGCGGCAGATGCTGCGCGCCGGCGTGGCGGCGAGCGACGTGACCCGGCTGCTGCGTTGACGGTGCGCCACGCGACGACGCCGTCCGGTCGGATCAGGCTCGCGCCCGATGCGCGGATCCCGTACCGGGTGAGGAACTCGTCGTCGGTGTCGGCCAGTTCGTCACCGATCGCGTGGGTTCGCAGGGTGGTGCCGAGACGCGTGGCGGTGTCGTCGGCGGCGTCGGTCCAGAATCCGCCCTCCGGGCCGGTCAGCAGGACGAAGCCGTGGCCGAAGAGGTCCACTGTGGACAGTCGGGCGCCGTTGCGGTGCAGCCACACGTGCGGTGCGCGGAATCCGGGTCGGCCGGTTGGTCGGTACGGGTCCTCGGTGTCCGCCGGATCGTCGTCCTCCGTGAGGACCGAGGCGGAGCGGTAGCGGAACCCGAGGGTGAGTTCGACCGCGCGCTGCTGGTCGGAGGGCTGCTCGGCGGTCGTGTCCTCGGCGGTCGGCGCGGGACCGCGGCGGGCCGTCAACCGCAGTGCCTCGGCGACGACGCGTTCGGCGATCGGGCGCCGCTCGGCGTCGTAGGTGTCCAGCAGCTCGGCTCCGGCCGTGGAGTCGAGCACCGCGGCGAGCTTCCACGCCAGGTCGTAGGCGTCGCCGACCGCCGTGTTGCCGCCGAACCCGCCGCTCGGCGGGGTGACCTTCGCGGCGTCGCCTGCCAACAACACCCGCCCCACCCGGAACCGGGCCGCCACCGCGGCCGCCATCTCCCACGGCCGCACGGCCCTGATCTCCGGTTCGAGGTCCGGCAGCTCGGTGATCAACCGGATCAGCTCGGTGCACCGCTCGGTGGTGAAGTCCTCCGGTGACCGTCCGCCGGCCGGGTCGTCACCGATGCTGTACAGGTGCCGGCCGATGGCGTGGTCGACGGTGACGAACACGCCGTCGGCGTGCTCGTTGTGGAGCACGTGCAGCGTCGCCCGCTCCGGGTCGACCAGATCGCCGAGGTCGGCGTCGAAGATGATGCTGACGTGGTGCCCGAGGCCGCCGGGGCCGTGCCGGTCGACGCCGAGCGCCTCGCGCACACCGCTGCGGTTGCCGTCGGCGGCGACGAGGTAGTCCGCCCGCACCCGGCTCGTCCGCCCGTCGTGGCGCCCGCGCAGCACGGCGGTCACCCCGTCGTCATCCTGGTTGAAGGACACCAGTTCGGTGTCGAAGCGCAGGTCGGCGCCGAGCTCCTCGGCGCGCCGGCGCAGGAGCGGCTCCAGCTTGTCCTGGCCGGCCGTGCCCAGCCTGGCGGGGGACAGGACGCCGATGTCCGCGGCGTCGGTCTCGGAGACCTCTTCGTGGAAGGTCGGCCCCGGCAGACTGGCCGCGACCCTGACCCGGAACCTGGCCGGACCCGGGGCGAGCACCGGCACGTCCTCGGCGATCCCGCCGAACCCCAGCAGTTCCATCGTGCGCTGGTTCTGCCCCACGGCCCTGGGGAACAGCGAGGTCCCGGAGCGCCGCTCGACCAGCAGCACCTCGACTCCGCGCTGCGCCAGGAACATCGCGCCGGCCAGACCGGCCAGTCCTGCCCCCACGACCAGTACCGGCACCCGTTCCCCCACGACCGTTGCCCCTGCCGTCGATCAACGCTTCGCCCGGGAAAAACCTAGAATTCGAAATATTTCACCGTCAAGTGCTTAATCGACCGCCCTTGATTCGCGACGTCGGTCACCCGGCGGACGGCGATGATCGTGCAGCCGGCGTGGACCGCCCGGTGTCCGGGGTCTATTCGGTCGGTGTGGTGTCGGCGGGTTCGAGTACGACTACGGGGATCGTCCGATCGGTGTAGGTCGCGTAGGGCTTGTAGATCGCCACCGCTCGCTCCCACAGGCGGGTCCGTTCCTCGGACTCGGCGAACGCGTGGGCGGACCCGTCGGTGTTCGCCGCCGGGCGGTTCCACCTCGGTGGTCGTCATCGCCAGCAGGTTGTGGAGCCACGACCGGTGCGCGTCCACGCCGCCTTTCGCGATCTCGGCCACCCCCGCGCTGACGGCCGCGCGGATCGAGCGGGCGACCGGCCGGTTCGACGAGGTGGCGCACCTGAGCGGCGCTCGGATGGGCGGCGACCTGGCCTCGGACCCCCGATCCTGCCCGGTGGCCTCGGTGACGCTGTGCGCGGTGCAGGGCGCAGTGGTCGATACCTATTCGAGGCCAGAGGATTCCGTCGTTGGTCCACAGTGGAGTTCTGGGATCTCGGGTCCGGCCGGCGACCCGCCATGCCGGCCCACGGGCGTCGGGCCGTGGGCGCCCACGGGTGGGGCGTGCTCGCGCTGTGCCGCGACCCGCTGGGCGTGCTTTCCCCCGGGTCCTGGGGTACCGGTACGCTGGTTCGCGGGGGTGCGCGATGGTGGGCAGGTTCGCGAACGACAAGGCGCGGCAACGGTTTTCTGAGGTTTACGAGGCGCAGCGGGCCCGGTGGCCCGGACCGGCGGAGGAGCTGGACGTGCCGACGGCGTTCGGCACGACGAGGGTTCGGCGCAGTGGCACGGGGCCCGCGCTGGTGCTGCTGCACGGGGTGTTCGGCAACTCGTTGACGTGGCGGCACCACGCGGAAACCCTTGGCGCGCACCACACCCTGTACGCGGTCGACACGATCGGCGAGCCGGGTCTGAGTGCGCAGACGGCCGACCTGACCGGTGCGGAGGACTGCGCGTCGTGGTTGTCGTCGGTGCTCACGGGGTTGTCGCTGGCCCGCCCGCACCTGGCGGGGATCTCGCGGGGCGCGTGGCTGGCGTTGAACCTGGCCGCTCGTGAGCCCTCCGCGGTCGGCGGGGTCCACGCGGTCGAACCGGCGGGCTTCGGGCGGGTGGGGGCGCGCTTCCACCTGTCGAGCCTGGTCACGTTCGCGGGCTTGGCGTTCCCGTCGCTGGTGCCGCGGCGCGCGAGGGTGGACGAGACGGCCCGCCAGGCGGTGAAACCGTTGCTGGGCGTGGCTTTCGGGTACCGGGTGCAGGTGCCTCCGATCCTCCCGCTGTCCGACGACGAGCTGCGCGCCGTCACCGCGCCGGTCCGGGTGCTGCTGGGCGAGCGCAGCGAGATCCACCGCACCGCCGAGGTGACCGCGCGACTGACGACCGTGCGGCCGGACTGGGACGTGCGGGTCGTGCCGGGCGGCACCCACGCGTTGAGCCTGCGCCGCCCGGACCTCGTGGACGGCTTCCTGCTCGACGCGTGACCAGAGCTCGCGCGTGCGTGCCACGAGCGCCGCGAGGAGCACGTCCCACGTCGCGACCGCAGGTCCGGCGGGCACGTGTGCCCACCGGACTCCGCGTGCGCGGGGGTGTGGATCGGCCGGAGCGTCGCGAGGTTCTAGCGCGGGCAGTTCTGGACGGGGTTGGTCTCGTCGTGGACCTTGCTGTCCGGGACCCACCCGCCGGCGCCCCCGTAGGTGGTGTACTCCCAGCGGTGGGAATGCGGGCCGGGGCCGCTGTAGTTGCCGGAGTCGTTCTTGCAGTTGGTCTCGAACCAACCGCCCTGGATCCAGCGAAGGGGCGCGTCGCCGAGTCGGGCGTGGTCGCGGTAGACCGGCACCGGGTTCACCGCGCGGCACCCCCAGACACCGGGGCGCAGTGATCGGCAGGCGGCCGCGGCGGCGCTCGTCCCGTCGTCGGACGGTGTGGCCGACGCGGCCGGCGCGAGGCTCAGCGCCACGCCGACCGCGAAGATCGACGCGGCGATCGCGCTGTTCCGAGAGTTCATGATGTGGCTCCCTGTGGTCCAAGGCCCCTGACGGGCTTCCTCGTAGCCACACGGTGCCTCGCCGAACGTGTGAACCTTCGGTGATTTCCTCGAATCCCCTGGACCGACCGGCTAAGCCGGGTCTGGTGGAGGTTCGGAGGGTGGAGCTTCGCCTGCTGGGCGAAGTGGCGGTGCTGGTGGGCGACCGTCGAGTGGACCTGGGCCCGGCCAGACAGCGGTGCGTGTGGGTGGCGTTGGCGGTCGACGTCAACCGCGTCGTGTCGGTGGAGCGGCTGACCGAGCGGGTCTGGGACGTCGGGCCTCCCCTGCGGGCGCGGAGCACGGTGCTGACCTACCTCTCGCGGTTGCGGCAGGTGCTGGCGGACGTCGACGGTGTCGAGCTGTTCCGCAGATCGGGTGGATACCTGCTCGCGGTCGACGTGTCCGCGGTCGACCTCCTCCGGTTCCGCGACCTGTGCGCACGGGCCCGCGCCGCCGACGACACCAGGGCGGCGCGGTTGCTGTCGGAGGCGCTGGACCTGTGGCGCGGAGAGCCGCTGACCGGTGTGACCGGGGAGTGGTCGGAGACCGAGCGGGAGCGGTTGCGCCTGGAACGGCTCGACGTCCGGCGCGACCTGGTCGACACCCGGCTGCGCCTCGGCGAAGGCGGGGAACTGGTGGGTGACCTGGCCGTCGAGGCGGCCGAACACCCGCTGGACGACCGGGTCGCGGGCCAGTACCTGCTCGCGCTGCACCAATCAGGTCGCGTCGCCGACGCGCTGGAGCACTACCAGCGGCACCGGGCACGGTTGGCCGAGATGTCGGGCATGGACCCCGGTGGTTCGTTGCGGGAGTTGCACCGGCGGATCCTGGCGTCCGACCCCGCCTTGGACCCCGCCGCACACCTCGCGCCCACCGGCACTCCGGTGACGGTTCCCCGTCAACTGCCCGCGGCCCCCACCGCCTTCGCCGGCCGCCAGGACGACCTGCGAAGGCTGGACGCCGTGTCGGACGCGTCGTCCGGGGCGATGGTCGTGATCGCCGGTGGAGGCGGCCTCGGCAAGACCTGGTTGGCGCTGCACTGGGCACACCTCCGGCTGGAGAGGTTCCCCGACGGGCAGCTGTTCGTCGACCTGCGCGGGTTCGGCACCGACGGGCAGCCGATGGAGGCGGCCACCGCCGTGCGCGGCTTCCTCGAGGCACTGGGTGTGCGACAAGGCGCGGTCCCGACCGACCCGCACGCCCAGTCGGCGTTGTTCCGCAGCCTGGTCGCCGACAAGCGGATGCTGGTCCTGCTCGACAACGCGGCCGGTTCCGAGCAGGTCGTGCCGCTGCTGCCCGGTGGCGGCACGTGCACCGTGCTGGTCACCAGCCGCAACCACCTTCCAGGGCTGATCACCGGGCACGCCGTCCACCACCTCGCCCCGGACGTGCTCACCGACGACGAGGCGCGCGCCGCCCTCGCCGGTCGACTCGGCGTGGACCGGGTCGCCGCCGAACCCACCGCGGTCGACGCGATCGTCGGGTCGTGCGCCGGACTGCCGTTGGCGTTGGGCATCATCGCCGGCCGGGCGCAGATCCGGCCTCGACTCCCGTTGGCCGCGCTGGCGGCCGAGTTGGCCGAATCGGGTCTGGGCGCACTCGAGGTGGAACCGGCCGTCGGTCTGCCCGCCGTGCTGTCGTGGTCCCACCGGGCGTTGGCCCCCGAGCAGGCCGGCGCGTTCGCGTTGATCGGCATCGCGCCGGGCCCGGACATCGGACTCCCCGCCGCGTCCGCGCTGCTGGGGCGGCCGATGTCCGAGACCAGGGCCGTGCTGCGAGGGGTGGAGCACGCCTCGCTCCTCGAGCAGGACGCCGAAGGCCGCTACCGGATGCACGACCTGGTCCGCCAGTACGCCGCGGGGGTGCCGGTGCGGGACGGCGAGGCGGCGCTGCGCAGGGTCGTGGAACACCACGTGCGCACGGCCGCGGCCGCGTCGCGGCTGGTCGCGCCGAACCTCGGTGATCCGACCCGCGGCCTGGACCGACCGAGGCACCCCGGTGAGCGGTTGACGTCGCGGGAGCAGGCGTGGGCCTGGTACCACCGCGAACGCCTGTGCGTGTTGGCGGTCCAGCGGACGGCCGCCGACTTGGGCGAACACCGCGCCGCCCACCTGGTGGAGCGCCACCTGTACCCGTTCCAGTACATGACGGCGGCCTTCGAGGAGCGCGTCGCCGCCTGCCGGACCGCCCTGCGTTCCGCGCTGGAACTGGACGACCCCGCCGTGCTCGGCGACGCCCACCGGTTCCTCGGTTCCGCGCTGTGCGAGGCCGGAGCGCTCGACGAGGGCGTCGGGCACCTGCGCACCGCGCTCGCCCTCGCCGAAGACCTGGGCGACGGTCGTTGCCTGTCCGGTGTCCACATGGCCCTCGTGCTGGCCTGGAGCAACGGGAATCGGCACGAGGAAGCGCTGCGCGGCGCCACCCGCGCCATCGACGTGACGCTCAGGTCGAGGGGCCCGCTCCAGGTGGCCAGGGTCCGAGCCGTCGCGGCCCACAGCGCCGCCCACCTCGACCGCCACGACCTCGCGATCTCCCTGTGCGAGGCCGTTCTCCCCGTGCTGCGGGAACACCCCGACCGCGACATCGAGGCCAACGCGCTCGCCACGTTGGGGCACGTCGCGGTGCGCACCGGCGACGCGCGGCGCGCGGTGGCACTTCTCCGGACCTCGGCCGCGATGTTCCGCGAGGAGGGCAACACCCGCATGGTGGCCGACACGCTCGACCGACTCGGCACCGCGCTGCGTGCTCTCGGCCGCCGTGACCAGGCCCGCGACCAGTGGGAGGTCGCCGCCTCGCTCTACCGGGCCCAGGGACGAACCGCCGATCTCGATCGCGTCCTGGAACAGCTCGGCGCCGACGTCGCTCCGCCCGGGCGCCCGCCGGCACGCCGGCCGAAGTCCTTCTAGGACGGCACCTGACCGCTGTGTCCGGGGTGGACGCACGCGTCGTGCGCCGGGGCGCCAGGGTGCCGGGATCGGCGATCGGCCAGGTCGGCGGCGATGTCCGCCAGTGGGCGGGTGTGGAGCAGGTCGCCGACGGCGATCGGGACGTTCAGCTCGGCCTCGACGCGTCGGCGCAGCCGGGTGGCCAACAGCGAGTCCAGGCCGGCCGCGACCAGGGGGACGGTCGGGTCGATGTCGTCGGGTTCGGCCGCGAGGACCGCGGCGGCCTGCCGGACCAGCAGCCGGGTGAGCTCCTCGGCGGAGCACGCGGCGGGGAGCCCGACCTGGTCGCGCTGTGCCTCCGGGAACGGTGGTGCGGTCGGCGTAGTCGCGACGGGGGCGCGGTCGCCGGTGGGCGCCCAGAAGTGCCGGCCCGACCACGGGTACGCGGGCGGCGCGGTGAAGCGGGCTCCCGGGTACAGCGTCCGCCAGTCCACGGCGCAGCCCCGCGCGTACGCCACCGCCAGTCCGGACCGCAGTGCCGCCCGTTCGGGCTCGCCGCGCCGCAGCGAGCCGACGACCTCGGCGGCGCCGTCGATGCCGTCCTCGATCGCCGGCACCAGCAGCGGGTGGGGGCTGATCTCCACGAACAGGGTGTCGTGCCGGCCCTTCGACGCCGCCGTGATCGCGGCGTCGAAGCGCACCGGCAGGCGCAGGTTGTCCATCCAGTACCGGCCGTCGAGCTCGGTGCCGTCGACGCGCCGGCCGTAGGCCGTCGAGTGCACCGGGACGTCGCCGGGCCGCGGCCTCAGGTCCGCCAGGGCCGCGACGAGGTGCTCGCGCAGCGGTTCCACCAGCGGCGAGTGGGAGGCGTAGTCCACCTTGACCTGGCGGCAGAACACACCGCGGTCGCGCGCCGCGCGGACGACCTCCTCCACGGCGCCGGGCCGGCCGGACAGCACGATCGCGCGACCGCTGTTGACCACGCCGACCGCCACGTCACCGGCGTGCCCGCCGATCAGCTCCCGCACCGGGCGCTCGCCCAGCTGCACGGCCCACATGCGCCCCGGTTCGGCCAGCCCGGCCAGCAGCACGCTGCGCCGGCACACGACCGCGGCGCCCTCGGCCACGGTCAGCGCGCCGGCCACGACCGCCGCGGCGACCTCGCCCATGGAATGGCCGACGACCAGGTCCGGCTCGACGCCCGCCGCGCGCCACACCGCCGCCAGCGCCACCTGCACCGCCCACAGCACCGGCTGCACCTCGTCGACCGCGGTCGGTTCGGTCCCCGACTCGACCACCTCGACCGGCGACCACCCCAGCTCGGCCCGCACCGCGTCGGCGCACTCGGTGAACCGGCGGGCGAACACGGGGTCGGTGGCGAGCAGCTCCCGCCCCATCCCCGCCCACTGCGAGCCCTGGCCGGGGAACACGAAGACGACCCGCGGCGGCTCGGTCACGGCCTTCGCGGACCGGACCGCCGACTCGGCGGGCGTCCCCTCGACCACCGCGCGCAACGCCTCCGCCAGCGCCCGCGGGTCCGCGCCGTGGACGGCGGCCCGGTGCTCGTGGTGCGCCCGCCTGGCACCGGCGGTGAAGCAGATGTCGCTCAGTTCCCCGGCCGTCGCCACGGTCGCCAGCAGCTCGCGGTAGCGGTCGGCCAGCCTGCGCAGCGCGCCGGGGTCGCGCGCGGACAGCGGCAGCACGTACCCCGCGCCGGTGTCGAGGTCGCCGGTGTCGAAGTCGGTGGGGACGGGGTCGGACGCGGGGACGGCCAGAGCGGCGGCGGACGCGGCTCCGTAGAGCGCGATCCCGGCCAGGGCGGCGGCTCTGGCGCACGCGACTTCCACGCGCACAGCCCCGCCCAGGTCGGCTTCGACGCGCACCGCGGTGCCGACTCCGGTGGGGGTGGCTTCGGCGGGCGGCGCGGTGGCGGACGCGCCCGCGGCGAACCCGGGCACCGCGGTACCGATTCCGGCGGGTGCGGTTCCGGTGGGGGCACGCACCGCGCCGGCGGACGCGTCTGCGGCGAACACGGGCGGCGCGGCGCCGGTTCCTCCCGACGGGACGGTCGGTTCCGCCGTCTCCAGCACGACGTGGACGTTGGTGCCGGTCAACCCGAACGCGCTGACACCGGCCAGCGGCGGGCGGCCGCGGTCCGGCCACGGGCGGCGGCGGGTGGCCAGTTCGAGCGGCACGTCCTCGCCGTCGAGCAGCGGGTTGGGGGTGTCGACGTGCAGGGTCGCCGGGATCGTCCGGTGGCGCAGCGCGAGCGCGGTTTTGAGCAGTCCGATCAGGCCGGCCGCGACCTCGGTGTGCCCGAGGTTGGACTTCACCGAACCGACCAGGCACCGCTGCCCCGCCGGGCGGCCCTGGCCCACGACCTCCTTGAGCGCGGTCAACTCGACGTGGTCCCCGATCCGCGTCCCGGTACCGTGCGCCTCCACGTAGTCCAGGTCGCCCGGCGCCACCCCGGCGTCGGCGCACGCGGCCCGCAGCATGTCGGCCTGCCCCGCCGCGCTCGGCGTCATCATGGTGCCGCCGCCGCGGCCGTTGTTGACCGCCGCCGTGCCGCGGATGACGGCGTGCACCCGGTCTCCGTCGGCCACCGCCGCCGACAGCCGCTTGAGCAGCAGCACGACGGCGCCCTCACTGCGCACGTAGCCGTCGGCCGACGCCTCGCCGAACCGGCAGCGGCCCCGCGGCGAGAGCATCTCCGCCTCGGACAGGCTGAAGTACAGGTCGGGGGACAGGAGCAGGTTCGACCCGCCGACCAGGGCGGTGTCGACCTCGCCGGACCAGATGGCCCGGCACGCCAGGTGCACGCCCAGCATCGAGGTCGAGCACGCGGCCTCCACCCCCATGCTCGGCCCCCGCAGGTCCAGCAGGTGCGACAGCCAGCCCGCCGTCGTGCCGCCGAGCTCGACGCCCATGGCGGCGTGCAGGTCGACCAGACCGGCACCGCGCAGCACGTCCCAGTAGCCCGAGGACACGCACCCGACGTACACGCCGGCGCGGCTGCCGGCGATGTCGCCCGGCACGACGCCGGCGTCCTCCAGCGCCTCCCAGGCCAGGGTCAGCAGCAGCCGCTGCTGAGGGTCGAGCCGGACCGCGGTGTGCGCGGACAGGCCGAAGAACGCCGCGTCGAACTCGGCGACGCCGTCGATGAAGCCCCCCGCGCGGCTGACGATCCGGCCGGGACTGGCGGGGCGGGGGTCGTACCAGCGGTCGACGTCGAACCGGTCGGCCGGCACCTCGGTGACGACGTCCGCGCCCTCGGCGAGGACCGTCCATAATCGACCCGGGTCGGCGGCGCCCGGCAGTCGGCAGGACATCCCGACGACGGCCACCGGGTCCCGGCCCGTTCCCCGCCGGGCGTCGTACCCCAGTGCGTCCGATGCGTTCTCCACGATCATTCCCCTCCCGATCGACCGGCGAGCACGGTGATAAGCGAGCGCATCGCACTTTCTTGACCGGTCGTGGCGGAAGTCAACGGCAAGTAACGGAGTCCCGGAGAACACCGGCGGTGCCGACGAATTCGCGTACCCTATTCGACCGGCACGTGAAAGACGATGCCGCAGGAGGAGAGCGCGACCGACTGCACCGGCACGATTCGCAGCGTGCGGACCGGTGCGTTCCCGAGCCGGAAGCGGCGGATGGCGGATCGGTGTTCCTGCACTTCGTGGTCGTTCCACCAGCGGGTGAAGTCGGAATCGAGTTCGCCGAACTCGGTGACGAGTTCGCGCATCCTGCGGTCGTCCGGCGCCTTGGCGACCTCGGCCCGCCAGCGGGCCACCGTGTCGCGGGTGTCGTCCTCCCAGTCGGGCAGCCGGCGCCGGGCCACCGGCGAGGTCAGCAGCCAGCGCAGGAAGTTGCGCCTGCCCTCGGGCAGCACCGACCAGTCGTCGTACCACTCCAGGGCGGCCGGGTTCCACGCGAGGAGGTCGCAGTACTGGTTGGTCGCGTACACCGGGTAGGTGTTGCTCGCGGTGAGCCCGACCAGCCGGCCGACCAGGTCCGGCACCGGCACGTCCAGCCGCAGCGGCTTCGGGTTCACCACTTGCCCGTAGGCCAGCATGTGCATGTAGCGCCGCTCGTCCTCGGACAGGCCGAGCACGCGGGCCAGGCTGTCGAGCACTTCCGGCGACGGGCGGATGTCGCGGCCCTGCTCGAGGTAGGTGTACCAGGTCGGGCTCAGGCCGGCGAGCACCGCCACCTCCTCGCGGCGCAACCCCTTGGTGCGCCGGCGCGGGCCTGTCGGGAGGCCGACGGACGCGGGGGTGATCCGTTCGCGCCGGCTGCGCAGGAAGCGCCCGAGTTCGTCCTTGTTGGTGTTGTCCATGGTCACGGGACAGCCGGTCCGCTAACCGACCGGGCTGCTGCGGTTCGGGGCACCGGACGCGCGCATGGGGAAATTCTAGGTGGAATGCACATCGGTTCGTGGTTGTTTCGGCGTGAATCAAATGTCCGGTCGCCGGTTCCGTACGCTGAACGGCGCAGTGCGTAACCGAGTGATTACGTCCGATTACCACGGGTATTCACCAGACTGGTACCGCGAGTGCCGGCACAAGTGCGTACTGGGTCGGTTCGCGGGAACCGGGCAGGCTGGGACCAGAACGGTCCGACCGGGGGCGTCGACGGTTCGACTGGAGGTGTCGACCCATGCCGCAGGTGACGGCCGCGGTGACAGGCGTCTTCGTGCTGGGCGTGGTCGCGCTCAGCGTGCTGCGCACGCTCTTCTGCCCCCGGGGCGTCCCCGCGCGCGCCGCCGTGTGGGCGGCGTGGGCCGTCGCCCGGCCCGCCGCGGTCCTCGCCCGGCGGGTGCCCGGCGACGGTGGCCGGCGGGTGATGGACTTCGCCGCGCCGCTGGGGCTGTGCCTGATGGTGCTCGGCTGGCTGGGCGGCCTCGCCCTGGGGTTCGTGCTGCTGGCTCTCGGCGCCGCGGTGGTCGAGGCGCGCCGGTCGCGCCTGGTGCTCCGGTCGGGCTGGCCCGGCTCGCTGCTGGCGGTGGCGCTGGTCGTGTCGACCGTGCTCGTGCTGGCCGCGTTCGTCGTCTACGTCGTGTGGCACGTCGCCGCGCACGAGCGCCGGGAACGACTGGTCACCCGGTTCGCGGCACACACACCGGACGACGCCGAGGGCGTGTTGACCTGCTGCCTGCGCGACGGCTCGCGCACCGAGTTGGACGCGCGGTTCGCCGAGTGGGCCGGCTGGATGTCCGACGTCCACCGCAGCCACCTGTGCCACCCCGGCCTGCTCTACCACCGGCCCAACGGCGCGCTGGCGTGGACCACGGCGGCGGTGGTGATGATGGACGCCGCGGCGCTGGTCGACGCGGTCGCCCCGGGCTGGGCGCCGCCGCACACCAGGGTGCTGCTCGACAGCGGTGCCGCCTGCCTTCAGCGGCTGGCCGCGCTGGCCGGCGTCGCGGTGCCCCGGACGCGGATCAGCCTGCAAGGTAGGGAGGAGCACGCGTTCTCCGACAGCCTGCGGGTCGTGGTCGGGTGCGGGATGCCGGTCGAGCGCGAGTTCGACGCGGCCTGGGCGGCGTTCCAGGACAACCGGGTGCGCTACGCGCCCCACTCGGTGATGCTGTCGAACCGGCTGCTGCTGCGCCCCGAGGACGTGGTGCGCCGATGAGAGGTGCCCGCCCGTTGTCCCGCGTGCCGGTGGCGGTCCCGCCGGTGCGGCGGTTCGTCCAGGAGGTCTTCGCCACGCTCACCCGGGCCGAGCAGCGCCGCTGGGCCGAGGTCTACGTGCGCGGACTGCTGTTCGTGCCCGGCCGCAAGTCGATCCCGCGGATCGCCGGGACGGTGGTCGACCGGCGGGTCGAGCAGTCGCTCCAGCAGTTCGTCAACCAGAGCCCGTGGCGGTGGGAGCCGGTCCGGCGCGACCTGGCACACCGGGTGGCGGCCGGACTGCGCCCGCACGCCTGGGTCGTCGAAGAGGTCGTCCTGCCCAAGAACGGCACCGGCTCGGTCGGGGTGGCCAACCAGCGGGCGCACTCGCTGGGCCGGGCGCTGAACTGCCAGCTGGGCCTGGCGGTGTTCCTGCGCAACGACGAGCGCGCCTGCGCGGTGAACTGGCGGCTGTTCCTGCCGAAGTCCTGGGGCGACGACCCGGCGCGGCGGGCGCGGGCGCGGGTGCCCGACGGCGAGGTACACCGGCCGCGCCGGCACCACCTGTTCGACGCGCTTGACGAGATGACCGGCGAGTGGGGCCTTCCGCCCGCGCCGGTGCTGCTCGACGGCCGCGCCGAACCCCGCCTGGACGCGCTGCTCGACGGGCTGGAGAGCCGGCGGCTGACCTACGTGGTGCGGGTGGGCGCGGAGTCGGTCGGTCGGGTGCTGCCCGTCCGCCCGGTTCTGCGGACCGCCCGGTACACCGTGTCCGCGCCGCTGCCGGACCGGCCCGGCCCGGTTCCGCCGACGTACTCGCTGTGGCGACCGCGCCGGGTGCTCACCGCGTGGTCGCCGGACCGGCGACGCCCGCTGGCCGCGTGGCTGACGAACGCGCCGCCCGCGCGACTGCCCGAGCTGGTCCGGACCATCGAGCCGGCACCGTGGGGCGAGCACCTGAACCAGCTGTACGAGGACTACGGGCTCCGGCACTTCGAGGGCCGCTCGTTCACCGGCTGGCACCACCACGTGACGCTGGTGGCCGCCGCGCACGCGCACCACGAGCTGCGCCGGGCGGAGGGTAGGCCCGCCTGCGCGGCGGTGCTGCCCCGCAACGCCTGAGCCGCGCCCGCACCGAACCACGAGACCACGAGACGACACCGGCGTGCCGAACACCTGGGAGGGGCCGATGACCGAGCCAGTGGAGTACAGGATCCTGGGACCGTTGGAGGTGCAGCAATCGGGCACCTTCGTGGAACTGGGCAGTCCACGACAGCGGATCCTGCTCACGATGCTCCTGCTGGAGGCAGGCAGGCCCGTCCCGTTCGACCGGCTGATCGACGCGATCTGGAACGACTCGCCGCCCGCGTCGGCCCGCACCCAGGTGCGCATCTGCGTGTCGGCGCTGCGCCGACGGCTCGCCTCGCTCGACGGCGACCCGGACCCGATCGAGACCCACCACGCCGGCTACCTGCTGCGCGCGCCCGCGGAGGCCACCGACTTCGGCCGGTTCCGCCGGCTGGTGCGCCAGGCCGGGGAGGCGGTGGCCGACGGCCGGCCCGAGGACGCCGTCCGCCTGCGGCGCACGGCGCTGGGGCTGTGGCGGGGCCCGGTGGGCGCGGGGCTGGACAGCGAGTTGGTGCGCACCCTGTCGACCAAGCTCGCCGAGGAGCAGCTCCTGGTGCTGGAGGAGCGGTTCGACCTGGAGCTGGCACTGGGCCTGCACCGCGACGTGGTCGGCGAACTGGCCGCGGCCGTGGCGGAGAACCCCTTCCGGGAACGGTTGTGCGCCCAGCTGATGCTGGCCTTCTACCGCTCCGGCCGGCAGGCCGACGCCCTCCGGGTGTTCCAGGCGACCCGGCACCTGTTCGACCGGGAGCTGGGCATCGAGCCCGGCGCCGAGCTGCGCGCGTTGCAGCAGGCGGTGCTGTGCGGCGACGACGGGCCGCGCCGACCGGCCCGGCCGGAGCCGCAGCTGGTGGGCGTGGGCGCCGGGTACCGGCTCGACCTCGACCGGCTGCGCCGCGTGGAGCACGAGAACGCGCGGCTGCGCTCGGACCTGGCGGCGTTCCGCCAGGTCGTGACGTCGTGGCGGGAGACGGACGGCTGAGCGGCCACCGGGTGCCCGCGCGCGAAGGGCCCGGGTCGCCGATCGGCGACCCGGGCCTTCACCCACCCTGCCGGCGGTCTAGGCGGCGACGGTGACGCCGTGGTCGGCGACCCAGGCGTCGAAGTCGACCATCCGCTCCAGCACGGCCCGGCCGCTGAACGGGCCGCCGAAGCCGAACGAGCCGGTCGGTCGGTCCAGCAGGGCGCGCAACCCCTCGGGCGAGGCGAGCTCCAGCACCGGCGAGTCGCCGTCGAGGAGCCGCTGCGCCTGCTCGCGCAGGTTCAGCTCGTAGCCGATGTCCTGAGTGGACGGATAGGGGCTCTTCTTGCGGCGCACCACCGATTCCGGCAGCAGGTGGGCGGTGGCCGCGCGCAGCAGGCTCTTCTCCCGGCCGTCGAACGTCTTCATCGCCCACGGCGTGTTGAACACGTACTCGACCAGCCGGTGGTCGCAGAACGGCACCCGCACCTCCAGGCCGACCGCCATGCTCATCCGGTCCTTGCGGTCGAGCAGGAAGGTCATGAACCTGGTCAGGTGCAGGTAGCTCACCTCGCGCATCTTCGCCTCGAGGCCCTGCTCGCCGTCCAGACGCGGCATCTCGGCCATCGCCTCGTCGTAGCGCCGGCGCACGTACTCGGTGAGCCCCAGCCGGTCCCACAACCCGGTGGTGCGCAGCGCCTCGACGCCGCCCGCCTTGGTGAACGGCGTGTGCCAGGGGAACGTGCCGGAGTGGACGGCCTCCGGGTCGTGGAACTGGGTGTACCCGCCGAACAGCTCGTCGGCCGACTCGCCGGAGAGCGCCACGGTCGACGTACCGCGCACGGCCCGGAACAGCAGGTGGAGCGAGTACTCCATGTCGCCGGTGACCACCGGCAGGTCCAGGGCCTGGAGCGTGGCCTTGCGCACCGCCGGGTCGAGCAGCTCGCCGTTGTCCAGCGTCACGTCGGTGTGGTCGGCCGCCAGGTGCCGCGCCACCTCGGTGACGTAGGGCGCGTCCGCGTCCACCCAGACCGCGTTGGGGCGGAACCGCTCGGCGTGCCCGGTGAAGTCGACCGAGAACGACCGGATCGGGCCGCCACCCCGCTCGCGCAGCGCCTCGGCGGCGAGCGCGGTGATCGCGCTCGAGTCCAGGCCGCCGGAGAGCAGGCTGCACAGCGGCACGTCGGAGATCAGCTGCCGCGTGACGATGTCCTCCATCAGCCCCCGCACGGTGGCCACCGTGGTGTCGAGGTCGTCGGTGTGCGGGCGCGCCTCCAGCTTCCAGTAGCACTTCTTCACCAGCCCGCGGCGCGAGAGCCGGACCAGGTGGCCGGGCCGCACCTCGGCCATGCCGCGGAACACCGCGTGCTCCGGCGTCATCACGTTGCCGAAGACCTCCCGCAGCCCGTCGGCGTCCACGACCGCCTCGGCCCGCGGGTTGGCGAAGATCGCCTTCGGCTCCGAGCCGAACAGCACGCCCTGCGCCAGCGGGTAGTAGAACAGCGGTTTGACGCCCATCCGGTCGCGCACCAGCAGCAGCTCCTCGGTCCGGGTGTCCCAGATCGCGAAGGCGTAGATGCCGTTGAGCCGGTCGACCAGGCCGTCGCCCCACTCCAGGTAGGCGTTGAGCACCACCTCGGTGTCGCTGTCGGTGTGGAAGCGCCTGCCCCGCCGGCGCAGCTCGTCGCGCAGCTCGCGGTAGTTGTAGACCTCACCGGAGTACGTGATGACCGCCGGGGGCCCGGGGTCGCCGGGGGCGGCCATCGGCTGCCGGCCGCCCTCGATGTCGATCACCGCGAGCCGGCGGTGGCCCAGCGCCGCGTGCGGTGACAGCCACACCCCCTCGTCGTCGGGACCGCGGTAGGCCATCGTCTCGGTCATCGCCCCGGCGACTTCGGCGTGCCGCCGCAGGTCGTCGGTGTAGCTCACCCAGCCGGTGATGCCGCACATCGGGAACCTCTCCCTCCACCGTCACCGGTAGACGTAGAACTTGGTGTGGTCGATCAGGTCGGCCGGGCTCGCCGTCTTCCACGGCGGGAGGACGGTGTGCAGGCTCGGCACATCCGGGTTCTCCTCGATCGGCAGGTAGTGCGGTACGTCGGGGTGCCGCGCCTGCCACGTCGCCCAGATCTTGTCGATGAAGCAGTGGTGCAGGAAGAACACCGGGTCGTTGGGCGAGCCGATGTACATCATGTGACCGCCGACCCACTGGTGGCCCGCGCCGTGCAACTTGGTCGGCCCGGTGTTGTCCCACGGGAACTTGGTGTAGCCCTCCAGGTGGTTGCGGAAGCTGGCGTACGGCGGCGTGCCGCCGACCTCGTGGTTCCACGGCGGCGAGTCGTACACCGGCAGCGCGAGGGTGTCCTCCAGTTCCCGGGGCGGGGACAGGATCTGGCCGCTCTGGTCGAGGGCGCGGACCAGGTAGTCCCGGTCGTCGGTGGTGTAGTGCCCGTTGAGCGCCGGCGACTCGGGGCCCACCGGGACCACGCTGATGTTCAGCTTCCAGCCGTTGCTCCGGGCGAACGCGCCGGTCGTCACCCGGCCGTCGCCCGCGCGCCCGGTGCCGCCCAGGAAGTCCGGGCCCCACAACGGGGAGTCGGGCGACTGGTCGGTGGTCCAGTCCCAGTAGGGCAGGGTGACCGACGGGTCGACGCACCGCAGCGCGTTCTCGAACTCCATCAGGTACTGCCGGTGCCAGGGGAAGAACCCCGGGTTGATGTGGCCGAACCGGACCCCGGTGTCCTTGTCCAGGTAGTCGCCGGAGTTGATCTCGATGTGGATGCGCACCAGCTCGTCGTAGATCCCGCGGCGCTTGACCTCCAGCACGGCGCGGACGAACCTGCGCTTCTCGTCCGCCGTCATGGCGAGGTGGTTCTTGCGAACGTGCACCATCGTCTCGTCCTCCTTCCCGGGCCTCACCCCGTCAGTGGTGGTGTGCGCTCGCGGGCAACAGGTTCGCGCCGCGCAGCTCGTCGACCGCCCGGCGGGCGGCGGCCAGCGGCGTCGGTTCCGCCCCGTAGTGGCACAGCGAGCTCAGGTAGGCGTTGTCGCCGAGCCGCATCAGGTGCAGCGGGCGACCGTCGACGGTCGCGGCGGGGTCGCCGTCCTGCGCGCCGACCCAGATCCGCCTGCCCCGGTAGGTCTCGGTGTGGCCCTCGTCGGCGGCCGCGCCGTCGAAGGTCTTGGTCGCCACCACTCCCGCCACCGCGGTCAGGCCGGCGGTCGCGGTACCCATGAGCGCGACCTTGAGCACGTCACGCCTGTTCACCGTCATCTCCGGACACCCCTCTCGTCGGATCACCGTTGTCGGACCACTGTGGCCGGTCGGCGTATCACCCCCGTTTTCCCGGCATATCGGCGGTTCCGACGACCGGGGAGCGGTGAAACACCTTTGATAGCGCCACTTCCTAGCCTGCGTGGACAGCACTGGAGGAGGTAGTCGATGAATCCCGAACTGAGGTTGGCCGCCGCCGCGTTCCCGCCCGACGACCTGAGCGACGTGCCGGCCGCGCGGGCCCGCGCGCTGGAGTTCGACCGGTCGCGGGCGGCGGCGAGGCCGCTCGACACGTACGACCTGTCCGCCGACGGTGTGCCGGTGCGGGTCTACGCGCCGGCCGGTCCACCCGGGACACGACCGGTGCTCCTGTGGTTCCACGGCGGGGCGTTCGTCCTGGGTGGACTGACCGGAGACGACCGGAGGTGCGCCCGGCTGGCGGCGCGCACCGGCGCGGTGGTGGTGGCGGTGGACTTCGACCACGGCCTGCACGAGGTGCTGCTGCCGTGGGCGGCCGGTCGGTCGGCGACGCTGCGGCAGAGCGCGGCGCTCGGC
>NZ_JBFAEO010000082.1:0-20239 GCF_040642015.1 Actinosynnema sp. NPDC020468 | reverse complement strand
ACAGGCCCGGCGAAATTGCACTACGAGTAAAGATGCTCGTTACGCGCGGCAGGACGGAAAGACCCCGGGACCTTTACTATAGCTTGGCCTGAGAGTTACGGCGCCCCCGTGCCAAATGCGGTTGGGCTTCGCCCGGGCCATACGGGAGGGAAACACAGCGCAGCAGGTTTGCGCTGCGCGCCTGGGTGGGGCGGTAGGGCGGCTGCGGGGGGTGTTCGGGCGGTCAGGAGGTCAGGAAGTCGATCAGGAGGGTGTTTACTTCCTTTGGCTGTTCCAGGAAGCCGTAGTGGCCGGCGTTTTTCACTTCCGCGTACCTGGCGTTCGGGATGGCGGTTGCCACTTCCTTTGCCAGGTGTGGGGGGAAGATCTTGTCGTCGGTGAAACCCACTACCAAGGCCGGCGTTCGGATCGACTTCAGGGCGTCCAGCCTCGGTTCGAATTCGTTGATCTCGAACTGGGCTCGGACGCCCTTCGTGATGGTGGAGCCGGTGAATTCGAAGACGTCCAGCCAATCGCGGGCCGCGATGGGGTCGGCGAGGCTGGCGGGGGAGAGGTTGAAGGCGGCGGTGACGGCCGCGTAGTACTTCGGGGGGAGGGTGATTCCCTGGTCGTGCAGTGCTCGTTCGCCCTGGGAAAGGGCTGATTGCAGGGGGACGTTCCGGCCCGAGGTGGCGAGCATGGCCACTTTCGAGAGGAGGTCCGGGCGGGCGATGGCGAGTTCCTGGGTGATCCTCGCGCCCATCGACGTGCCGACGACGGCGGCCTTGTCGGCGCCCAGGTGTTCGATCAGGGCCGCGACGTCGCCGACCATGTCGCCGACCGTGAAACCGGACGCGCACTCGTCCGTCGGGGGGATGCCGCGGTTGTCCAGGGTCGCCACGCGGAAGCCGGCCGCCTTCAGGGCCGGGACCTGGTGGGCGTGCCACACCCTTCCCGGGCTGCCGGTGCCCATCACCAGGACCACGAGGTCACCGGTGCCGGACACCTCGTAGCTCAGCGAAATCCCGTTCAGCGTGACGATCGGCATGGTCGCAGGGTAGCGACTCGATCTCTAGGATCCCGCCCATGAGGCGAGTGATCCTGTCCGGCTCGACGTTCGAGGAGAAGATCGGCTACGCGCGGGCCGTGGTCGACGGGGAGTGGGTGCACGTCTCCGGCACGACGGGGTTCGACTACGCGTCGATGACCATCTCCGAGGACCCCGCGGAACAGGCCGATCAGGCGCTCGCCAACATCGCGTGGGCGCTCGGCGAGGCCGGGTGCGGGTTCGGCGACGTCGTGCGGGTGCACTACTACCTGCCCGACGCGGCCGACTTCGAGGTGTGCTGGCCCGCGCTGCGCACCGCCTTCGGCACCACGAAGCCCGCCGCCACCATGCTCCAGGTGGGGCTCGCCGACCCGCGCATGAAGATCGAGATCGAGGTCACCGCGCGCAAGGTCTAGCGCGGGCCGTTCGCCGCCCACTCGATGGCCGGGCACCGGTCCATCACCACGTCCAGTCCGGCGGCCGTCGCGCGCCCGAACGCCGCGTGGTCCAGCACGCCGAGCTGGAACCACACCGCACGCGCGCCGATCGCCACCGCCTCGTCCGCGAACGCGCCGGCGGCCTCGGACCGGCGGAACACGTCCACGCAGTCGACCGGGAACGGGACCTCCGCGAGCGTCGCGTACCCCGGCTCGCCCAGCACGGTCTCCGCGTCCGGGTGCACCGGCACGACCTTCTTCCCGTGCTGCTGAAGGAACCGCGCCACGCCGTACGCCGCGCGCGAGGGGTTGTTCCCCAACCCCACGACCGCCCACGTGTCGCACGTCGCCAGCACGCGCCGGATCACGTCGGTGTCGCCCCACGCCTCGCTCATGACCCCACCATAGGCGCGGCCGGGCACACGAAGGCGTCCCGCACCACGCACGCCGCGAGCCGCCCGGTCTGCTGCCCGTAGGCGATGCCCCGGCGCACCACCACCGAGCCGTCGGCGGCCACCTCGCACGGGTTGTCCAGCGTGCACCGCGCGCCGTCCTCGTTGGCCGTGTTGTTCACGCCCACCACCAGACCCGACGCGACGTCGACGACGGGCGAGCCGGACGTGCCGCCGACCGTGTCGCACTCGGGGGAGTAGCGAATCGAGTCGTGCCACGTCCACACGTCCTCGCGCAGCGTCGGCACCACGGCGTCGACCCGGCACGAGTACACCCGCCGCCAGTACCCCGACACGACCCGGATCGCGGTGCCGGCCGACGGACCCGCCGGCGCGAGGTCCAGCGCGCGGGTGCCCAGCGCGGCCACCTCCGCGTACGTCGAGCGCAGTCGGTACAGCGCCACGTCGGTGCCGGTCATCGTCGCGTACAGCAGCCGTTCGGCGCGTACCGTGCCCAACGTCCCGGCGCCGGCGCGCCCCAGCACGTCGAACGCCCGGTCCGCCCGCTGGTCCACCAGCACCTCGCCGGCCGCCATCCGCCGCACGCAGTGCCCGTTGGTGAGCACCAGCGCGTGGTCGCCCGGCGTCGCCGACGCCACCCGCACCACCGCGCCCGAGCACCCGCTCGTCGCCACGATCCCGGTGAAGTCGGCCGACGGCGCGGTCAGCGCGGCCGCCAGCAGCACGAGTACCTTGATCACCCGGGTATCGAACCAGCGCCCGGCCGCGCCCGCCCGTCGTGCCTACTCGCCCTTCGCGCCGTCCGCCCACTCGCGCAGCAGGTCCAGGTGCCCGACGTGGCGCGCGGTCTCCTGCGCGAGGTGCGCCAGCACCCACCGCACGGTCCGCCCGTTGCCGTCGAAGTCGCGGCGCACCCGGTCGCCGGGCGCCAACCCCTCCAACGCGATGCGGGACCGCTCCCACTCCGCCCGGTACTCCGCCACGACCGACCCGACGCCGTCGTCCGGGTCGAGCCGCCACGACGCGTCCGCGTCCTCGCCCCACAGCGACGGCAACTCCGAGCCGCCCACCTCGATCGACAGCCACCACCGCTCGACTGCGGTCAGGTGCCGCAGCACGCCCAGCGCGCTCACCACGGGGGAGGTGGCGAGCGGGGTCGCGGCGGCCTGCCGATCGGACAGGCCCTCGACCTTCGCCACCGCCGTGAGGCGCAGGAAGTCCAGGAACTCCAGCGCCAGGCGGAGTTCGTCCTCGGCGGCCGGCTCCGGCCACGTTCTCCTCGAACTCATGTTCGACAGTGTAGGCCCGGCGCTGAATGTCCACTGTGGACGGCTCTAAAAGGGGATGACGGGGCTGGTACCGTCGGAACCGGCGTGTGTGAGCAGACGTGAGGCTGGAGCCACCCCCCGGCAACAGGGTGGCGTGATCCGCCGCGGGGTGTAGGCGCCCCTGCTCTCGGGCTTGCCCCAGTGACCACGGAAACCGACGCGACAGCGTCCTTGTTCGCCGAGCCGGGCGGCGGGAGCGAGGACTGTTGTGGCACGTTCGTCGTTGACCGACCGGTTGGTGGACCTGCGCCGCGCCAACACCGGGGAGAACCTGACCCAGGCCGTGCCCGCCGTGAAGGCGGTGCTGCACGCGCTGTCCGACGCCGAGCGCGCCGAGGTCGTGGCCGCGCTCAACGGATCCGGCACCGCGCGCGACCTGTTCCTGCCGGGCGCGCCCACCGCCGAGCAGCGGGCGCTGGAGTGCCTGCTGCTGCAAGGGGGCACGGACGCCGGCACCCACCTGCAACTGCGGCCGCCCGCGAGCATGCTGCGCCCGGCGCACGCGTTCCGCGCGGTGGAGCCGACGCCGGTGCCGCGCGTGCACCTGGCCGAGTACGCGCTGGGTCCGCTGCTGTACGAGATGCTGCCGCGCCACGAGCACTCCTGGGTGACCGGCGTGCCCGGGCTGCGGTACCGGCGGTACCCGCGCTCGGTGGAGCTGTACCTGGAGGGCGTGGCGGCGTCGGTCGTGCTCGCCGGCGTGGACGACCGCGCGTGGGCCGAGGGCATGCGGTACGTGCGCACCCTGTTGAAGGGGCGCGACCTCGCCGCCGACTTCGCGGTGGGCCCGTTGTCCGGGCCGGAACGCGACCACCTCGCCGAGTTCCCGCGCCCGACGGGGTTGGGCAGCGCGGTGTTGCGGCGCTACCACCTGTTCGTGGACGCGCCGTGGCTGCGGTCGTGGTCCCAGGGGGACACCTGGTGGCTGGAATGGCCGGAAAGCCTCGGGGTGCCGAAGGTCGCGGACCAGTTCCTGCACCCGGTCGTCGGGTTCGCCGGCGTGCGGGAAATCCCGAGCACGGCGGGAGGTCTCGGGCTCTCCGACGGCTGGCACGAATTGTTCCTGCGCGAGGTGGACCCGCCGGACCCGGCGAAGGAGGAGGCGCTGGGCGCGGTCGAATGGCCCGAGGGGCTGACCGGCTTTCCCCCGAGGCGGTGAAACCGGGATCCCCCTGAACGGCTGAAGGATCCCCGGTTCGAGTGGAGCGGCGTGTTCGGCCGGTCGGCCCCGTCCGACCGGCGGGCCCGCCGTCCACCGTGGACCGGTGGCCGTGATCACGGCCGACCGCGCCGTCCGGCGCCGCGCCCGCCGGTAGACTGCGCTTTCGCCCGTCACGACCGTGTCGGACGCCCGTCGCACGCAACCGTCAGGAGGACCCCGGTGACCCAACAGGCTGCCGAGGCCCAGTCCGAGGGCAAGGCCGCGCCCCGCCGCGTCCTGGTCGCCGAGGACGAGGCCCTGATCCGCCTCGATCTGGTCGAGATGCTGCGCGAAGAGGGCTACGAGGTCGCGGGTCAGGCCGCGGACGGGGACGAGGCCGTCACACTGGCCACCGAACTGCGGCCGGACCTGGTCATCATGGACGTGAAGATGCCCAAGGTGGACGGCATCGAGGCCGCGTCGGTCATCGCCGGGCAGCGCATCGCGCCGGTCGTCATCCTCACCGCGTTCAGCCAGCGCGACCTGGTCGAGCGGGCGCGCGACGCGGGCGCGATGGCCTACCTCGTGAAGCCGTTCGCCAAGCGGGACCTGGTGCCCGCGATCGAACTGGCGATGAGCCGGTTCGCCGAACTCCAGGCGCTGGAGAACGAGGTCGCGGGCCTCACCGAGCGGTTGGAGACGCGCAAGGCCGTCGAACGGGCCAAGGGCCTGCTGATGACCAAGCAAGGTCTGTCGGAGCCCGAGGCTTTCCGCTGGGTGCAGCGCACCGCGATGGACCGCCGCACGACCATGAAGGCAGTCGCGGAAGCCGTCATCGAAAACTTCGGCTGAGATACCCGTTCGAGTATCGGACACCCACTCGTGCCATTGTTGGTCACTGCCCGCACCGGGTTTGTGACCTGCGGCGATTTGACCTGGATTTAGGGTTGTTAACACTGGTCAATATGTCGGTGACTACCGTCACGATGTGGACACAGAGCAGGAAGACCACCTGTTGCGCGAACCGGACTGAAGCTACGTTCCTGCCCTAACCCAAGCCCTCGTGTGGAGGGCCTCGCCTACCCGGCGGGTTGGTTGGTCATGGGAGGTATTCCGGTGTCTGGAGCACGACTCGGCCGAGTTCTGGCGCTAGCGGCGGCCACGTCGTTGGCGCTCGCGGCTTGCGCAGGCGGCGGCGGCAGCTCGTCAAGCGGCGGCGACGTCACTTCGGTCAAGATCGGGTTCATGGGTGACCTCACCGGCGAGAACTCCGCCATCGTGATTCCGCCCCGGAACGGGGCGAAGCTCGCGGTCGACGAGTACAACGCCAAGAACCCCAAGGTCAAGATCGAGCTCGTCCAGTACGACAGCCAGGGCAAGCCCGACCAGGCCACCTCGCTGATCACGAAGGCCGTCGGCACCGACAAGATCGTCGGCCTCATCGGCCCGGCCTTCTCCGGCGAGTCCAAGGCGATCGGCGGTGTGCTGGAGGAGAACAAGATCCCCAGCGTCTCGCCCTCGGCCACGAACCCCGGCCTGGCGAAGAACGGCTGGACGTTCTGGCACCGCGTCGTCGCGAACGACGACGACCAGGGCCCCAACATCGCCGAGTTCCTGATCAAGGCGAAGAGCCCGAAGAAGGCGTTCGTCATCTCGGACGACCAGGAGTACTCGGTCGGCCTGGCCGACGCGGTGTCGAAGACCTTCACCGCGAAGGGCGTCACCGTCGAGACCGACAAGTTCTCCAAGGACGCGTCGGACTACTCCTCGACCGTCACGAAGGTCAAGTCCGCGAACCCCGACGTGATCGTCTACGGCGGCTACTACGCGCAGGCGAGCCGGCTGCTCAAGCAGCTCCGCGACGGTGGCGTGACCACCACGTTCACCTCGGGTGACGGTTCGCTCGACGCCCAGCTGATCTCCGGCGCGGGTGCTGCGGCCGCCGAGGGCGCCGTCCTCGCGTGCCCGTGCAACATCCCGTCCGGCGACGTGACCGGCGCGCTGAAGACGTTCTACGACAACTACAAGAAGAGCGCGGGCGCCGACCCGGCCATCTACGCGACCGAGGGCTACGACGCCGCGACCGCGTTCATCAAGGCCGTCGAGGCGGGCAAGACCACGTCGACCGACATCAACGACTACCTGAAGACGATCAGCTTCGAGGGCGTCTCCAAGCCGATCAAGTTCAAGTCGAACGGCGAGCCCGAGAACAACGCGATCTTCGTGTACCAGGTCAAGGGTGGTGTCCTCAAGCTCCTCGGCCCGGCCGCCGAGGCCAAGCTCGAGGGCTGATCTCCGAGACGGTTTTCGAGAAGCAAGCCCGGCGGCGGCGAGTGCCGACCGCCGGAGTGGGGAGCGGGGGCCACCGTCACGGTGTCGGTGGCTTCCGCTCCCCGCCACTATGGCGAGTCCTCTCCCCGCCCCGTCTCGTGAGGCATACAAGTCATGCTTGATGATTTCCTCAACCAGTTCCTACCCAGCACGGTGGGTGGACTGGTGTTCGGCTCCATCTACGCGCTCGTCGCCCTCGGCTACACGATGGTCTACGGCGTTCTGCGTCTGATCAACTTCGCGCACTCCGAGATCTTCATGATCGGCACGTTCGCGTCGCTCGTGGTGGTCACCGGTATCGCGCCGGCCTCGCCGCTGACCGGGTTCGCCCTGATCGGCGTGCTCCTGCTGATCATCGTGATCTCGGGTGCGGTCTCGGGCGGCGCGGCCATGCTGCTGGAGCTGGTGGCCTACCGGCCGCTGCGCAGGAAGGGTGCCACCCGGCTCACCGCGCTGATCTCCGCGATCGGCGCCTCGCTGTTCCTCCAGGAGCTCTTCGCCCTGGTCATCATCCCCTGGATCACCGGCAAGCCCGGTCGCAACCAGCAGTCCTCGCCCCGCATCGTCGACCGCGACACGGTGTTCACGATCGGCAACGCCGCGGTGCGCACCGACCACATCATCGTGATCGTGGCGGCGGTGATCATGATGATCGCGCTCGACCGGTTGGTGAACCGCACCAAGATCGGCCGCGGCATCCGCGCGACCGCGCAGGACCCGGAAGCGGCCGTCCTGATGGGCGTCAGCATCGACAACATCGTCCGCGTGACGTTCCTGCTCGGCGGCGCGATGGCCGGCGTCGCGGGCGCGCTCTACCTGATGGAGTTCGAGAACACCGTCTTCAACGTCGGTTTCGTGCTCGGCATCAAGGCGTTCACCGCGGCCGTCCTCGGCGGCATCGGCAACCTGCGCGGCGCGTTGCTCGGCGGCATCGTGCTCGGCCTCATCGAGAACTGGGGCGCGATCTTCCTGGGCTCGGAGTGGAAGGACGTCATCGCGTTCACCGTGCTGGTGGTCGTGCTGATGTTCCGCCCCACCGGCATCCTGGGCGAATCCCTTCAGAAGGCCCGCGCGTGAAAGGCGACGGAGTGTCCTCGAATTCCAATCCGTTGAGGCGGGTCGGCGGCGCGTTCGACGCGCTGCGCGACTGGTGGGAAAACGCGAAGGTCTGGCAGCGGTACCTGGTGTACCTCGGCGCCATCGTGTTCGCCCTGATCCTGCCCGCGCCGTGGATCGGCACTTTCATGTCGCCCGGCGCCGACTGGACCTCGGTGCTGATCTACCCGGTCGGCACGTACATCCTGCTGGCGGTCGGCCTGAACGTGGTCGTCGGCCAGGCCGGTCTGCTCGACCTCGGCTTCGTCGCGTTCTTCGCGATGGGCGGCTACTCGGTCGCGTACTACGGCACCCACTTCGGCTGGAACTACTGGGCCACGGTGGTGTTCGGCATCGTCATGGCGGCGGTCTCCGGCGTCATCCTGGGCGCGCCGACGCTGCGCCTGCGCGGCGACTACCTGGCCATCGTGACGCTCGGCTTCGGTGAGATCGTCCGCATCACGGCCAACAACACCAACGAGATCGGCGGCGCGCGCGGCATCACCAACGTGCCGCACCCGCCGGACATGTTTGGCCTGAAGTTCCTGCTCGACCCCGCGCCGTACTACTACCTGATCCTGGCCGCCATCGTGCTGGTGATCATCTTCTCGGTGCGGTTGCAGAAGAGCCGGGTCGGCCGCGCGTGGGCGGCGATCCGCGAGGACGAGGACGCGGCCGAGCTGATGGGCGTGCCGACGTTCAAGTTCAAGCTGCTGGCGTTCGCCATCGGCGCGATGATCGGCGGCCTGGCGGGCGGCATCTACGCCGGCAAGGCGGTCTTCATCGAGCCGAACACGTTCCCGTTCATCCTGTCCGCGACGATCCTCGCCGCGGTCGTGCTGGGCGGCGCGGGCAACCTGCCGGGCGTGGTCATCGGCGCGTTCGTCATCGCCTGGCTGCCCGAGCGGTTCCGCGAGGTGCAGGGCTTGAAGGACCTGCTGGGTCGCGACCCGGCGGAGTACCGCATCCTGCTCTTCGGCGGCGTGCTGGTGCTGATGATGGCGTTGCGGCCGGAAGGCCTCCTGCCCTCCCGGAGGCGCAAGGCCGAGCTGCACGAGGGAACCGGTGGCATGGGCGCGCTGGGCGCCGAGGTGCCGGGTCCGGACACCGACGTGACGACGGAGACGGAGGCGGCCAAGTGAGCACTCCCGTCCTCAAGCTCGACCAGGTCCTCATGCAGTTCGGTGGCGTGAAGGCGTTGCAGGGAGCCGACTTCCACATCGACGAGGGCGAGATCTTCGCGCTCATCGGGCCGAACGGCGCCGGCAAGACCACCGTGTTCAACGTCGTCACCGGCGTGTACCAGCCGACGCAGGGCCAGATCCTGTTCAACGGCGAGCGGATCGACGGCGACAAGCGGTTCAAGATCACCAAGAAGGGCATCGCCCGCACGTTCCAGAACATCCGGCTGTTCCACAACATGTCGGCGCTGGAGAACGTGATGGTGGGCGCGGACGCGCACCACAGGACGGGTGCCGTCGGAGCCACGCTGAACCTGCCGTGGCACCGCAAGGAGGAGAAGCGCGGACGCGAGCTGGCGCGGGAGCTGCTCGACTTCGTCGGCATCTCCGCCCGGATGACCGAGACCGCGAAGAACCTGCCCTACGGCGACCAGCGCCGGCTGGAGATCGCGCGGGCACTGGCCACCGACCCGAAGCTGCTGCTGCTCGACGAGCCCGCCGCCGGCATGAACCCGGCGGAGAAGGTCGCGCTCCAGGAGCTGATCCGCAAGATCCGGGACAGCGGTCGCACCGTCCTGCTGATCGAGCACGACATGAGCCTGGTCATGGGCGTCAGCGACCGCGTGGCGGTGCTGGACTTCGGCCAGTTGATCGCAGAAGGGCTGCCGCACGAGGTGCAGAACAACCCGAAGGTCATCGAGGCCTACCTGGGGGTGTCCGAAGATGCTTCTTGAGGTCAAGGACATCCACGTCCACTACGGCAAGATCGCCGCGATCAAGGGCATCAGCCTCGAGGTCAACGAGGGCGAGATCGTCTCGCTGATCGGCGCCAACGGCGCGGGCAAGACGACCACGCTGAAGACGATCTCCGGGTTGCGGCCGCTGTCGTCGGGCTCGGTCTTCTTCGACGGCCAGGACATCTCCAAGCTGGCGGGCCACAAGCGCGTGCAGCTGGGCATCGGGCAGTCGCCGGAAGGCCGCGGCGTGTTCCCCGGCATGACGGTGCAGGAGAACCTGCTCATGGGCGCCTACACCCGCAAGGACGCGCTCGACGCGGACCTGGCGGAGGTCTACGAGCTGTTCCCGCGGCTCGCGGAGCGCAAGTCCCAGTTCGGCGGCACGATGTCCGGCGGCGAGCAGCAGATGATCGCCATCGGCCGGGCGTTGATGACCAAGCCGAAGGTGCTCCTGCTGGACGAGCCGTCGATGGGCCTCGCGCCCATGCTGATCGCGCAGATCTTCGAGATCATCAAGGAGATCAACAAGCGCGGCACGACGGTGCTCCTGGTCGAGCAGAACGCGCAGCAGGCGCTGAAGCTGTCCGACCGGGCGTACGTGCTGGAAACCGGCCGCGTGGTCAAGAGCGCGCCCGGCGTCGACCTGCTCGACGACCCCCAGGTGCGCGCGGCGTACCTCGGCGGTCACTGAGCCGTTCGTCCGGAGGGCCCGTCGGCACGTCGCCGGCGGGCCTTCCGCGTGCTCAGGACCCGCCGAGCGCGATCTCGGTGCTCGACTGGTCCTGGAGGTCGGTGAGCGTCGGGCCGCCGAACACCCGGATCGCCCGGGGCTTGGCGTCCTTGGGCAGGTCGTAGTAGACGTCGTACTCCAGCCGCACTCCCGCGCCCAGCTCGAGCTTGTCCGGCTGGCGCTTGATCAGCATGGCCTGGGTGTCCACCTGGTACTCGGCGTTCGCCTCGTCCAGCAGCACGTGCTTGCGCGCGTCGAACAGCACGTTGCTGCGGCCGTTGTTGACCACGACCATCCGGACCCGGGCGAACCGGCCCTTGGCCGGCCACTCCGCGTGGCTGCCGATCAGGGTTTCCATCCCGGTGGTGAGCCCCAGCAGGGTGAACGCGGTGTCGCCGTCGGCCGTCGTCGGCACGGACAGCGGCTTCTCGTCCGGGCGCACCGGCTCGGCGGGCACCGGGTAGGTGGCGGTCGTGCTCGACGGCGGTGGCTGCGCGGTCGGCCCTCCCGTGCAGCCCGCCGCGCACAGCAGTGCGACCGCGACGACGACTCCGCGCATGCCGGGCCCCCTCTCAGTTCCGCTCGGACTCCCGCAGGAAGCACGTCAGGCGCGCGGTGCAGACCCGCCGCTCCTGCGCGTCGCTGATGACGATCTCGTAGGTGGCCGTGCTGCGTCCACGGTGGACCGGGGTGCACACGCCGGTGACGACGCCCTCGGTGACCGCGCGGTGGTGGGTGCAGGACAGCTCCAGGCCCACCGCGACCCGCTCCGGCGCGGCGTACATGGCCGCGGCGACCGAGCCGAGGGTTTCCGCCAGGACCGCGTTCGCGCCGCCGTGCAGCAGGCCGTAGGGCTGCCTGTTGCCCGTCACGGGCATCGTCCCGACCAGTCGGTCGGCATCCCAACGGGTGATCTCGATGCCCATCCGCGCGGCCAGCTGCTCGGCGGCGAAGGCCGGGTTGACGTTGGTGATTCCGTCGGGCTCGACGCTCACGGGCTGCTCCACTCGGTGCAAAACTGTCGGACCTCCACCCTAGACTCGCCCCGTGAGCACTCCAGGAGCCTCCCGTCTGTTGCTGGTCGACGGCCACTCGATGGCCTACCGGGCGTTCTTCGCGCTGCCCAAGGAGAACTTCCAGACCGGGACAGGCCAGACCACGAACGCGGTCTACGGCTTCACCTCGATGCTGATCAACCTGCTGCGCGACGAGAAGCCGACGCACGTCGCGGTGGCGTTCGACGTCTCGCGCAAGACGTTCCGCACCGAGGCGTACGCGGAGTACAAGGCCGGCCGCAGCGCGACGCCGGACGAGTTCCGCGGCCAGGTGAGCCTCATCGAGGACGTGCTGGCCACGCTGTCGATCCCGACCGTGGCCAAGGAGAACTACGAGGCCGACGACCTGATCGCGACGCTCACCACGCAGGCCGTCGAGCAGGGCTTCGACGTGCTCATCTGCACGGGCGACCGGGACGCGTTGCAGCTGGTGAACGACCACGTGACGGTGCTCTACCCGGTCAAGGGCGTCTCCGAGATGGCCCGGTACGACCCGGCGCTGGTGCTGGAGAAGCAGGGCGTGCCGCCCGCGCTGTACGCCGACTACGCGGCGGTGCGCGGCGACTCGTCGGACAACCTGCCGAACACGCCGGGCGTGGGCCCGAAGACGATCGTGAAGCTGCTCAACCAGTACGGCTCGCTCGACGGGTTGATCCAGCACGTGGACGAGGTGTCCGGCAAGGTCGGCGAGGCGCTGCGGGCGAACCTGGCCAACATCGTGCTGAACCGGCAGCTCACCGAGCTGGTGCGGGACGTGGACCTGCCGCTGCGGCCCGAGGACCTGGCCGAGCGGCCGTGGGACCGGGACGCGGTGCACCGGCTGTTCGACGAGCTGGAGTTCCGGGTGCTGCGCGACCGGCTGTTCGCGACCCTGTCGACCGCCGAGCCCGAGGCCGAGGAGGGCTTCGAGGTGTCCGGCGGCGCGGTCGAGGTCGACGGGCTGGCCGCGTGGCTCGACGCGCACGCCCGGTCCGGTCGGGTCGGGGTGGCGTTCCGGTCCACCGGTGTCGACCTGGAGGGCGTGGCGCTGGCCGTGGCGGGCGGCGAGGGCGGGTACGTCGACGTGACGGCGCTGTCCCCGGCCGACGAGGCGGCGCTCGCGGCGTGGCTCGCGGACGCGTCGGTGGCCAAGGCCGCGCACGACCTGAAGCTGCCGCTGCGCGCGGTGCGGGCCCGCGGCTGGGCGCTGCGCGGCGTCACCAGCGACACGGCGCTCGCGGCGTACCTGGTGCGGCCCGGGCAGCGGTCGTTCGCGCTGGACGACCTGGCGCTGCGCTACCTCCAGCGCGAGCTGCGCGCGGAGGAGTCCTCGGACGGCCAGCTGTCGCTGCTGGCCGACGAGGAGGAGGAGAAGGCGAACCTCGCGCAGTCCTCGATCGTGCGCGCGTTCGCCGTGGCGGAGCTGGCCGACGCGCTGGACGCCGAATTGGTGGCGACCGGGCAGGCCGACCTGCTCGCGACGCTGGAGCTGCCGCTGATGGGCGTGCTGGACGAGGTCGAGGCGGTGGGCATCGCGATCGACCAGGAGCACCTGGCGGCGCTGGAGGCGCACTTCGCGGCCGGTGTGAAGCAGGCGGCGCAGGACGCGTACGCGGTGATCGGCAAGGAGATCAACCTCGGCTCGCCCAAGCAGCTCCAGGCGGTGCTGTTCGACGAGTTGAACATGCCGAAGACGAAGAAGACCAAAACCGGGTACACCACCGACGCGGACGCGTTGCAGAACCTGTTCGAGCAGACCGAGCACCCGTTCCTCCAGCACCTGCTCGCGCACCGGGACGTGACCCGGCTGAAGTCCACTGTGGACGGTCTGCTCAAGTCGGTGGCCGACGACGGGCGCATCCACACCACGTTCCACCAGACGATCGCGGCGACCGGCCGGCTGTCGTCCACCGACCCGAACCTCCAGAACATCCCGATCCGCACCGACGAGGGCCGCCGGATCCGCGAGGCGTTCGTGGTCGGGCCGGGGTACGTCGAGCTGATGACCGCGGACTACAGCCAGATCGAGATGCGGATCATGGCGGACCTGTCCAAGGACGCCGGGTTGATCGAGGCGTTCCGGTCGGGCGAGGACCTGCACACGTTCGTGGCGTCGCGGGCGTTCTCGGTGCCCACGGCGGAGGTGTCGGCCGAGCAGCGCCGCCGGGTGAAGGCGATGTCCTACGGCCTGGCCTACGGGCTGTCGGTGTACGGCCTGGCCCAGCAGCTGCGCATCTCGGCCGAGGAGGCGCGCGAGCAGATGGAGGCGTACTTCGCCCGCTTCGGCGGCGTGCGCGACTACCTGCACGAGGTCGTGGAGGTCGCGCGCAAGGCGGGGTACACCGAGACCATCCTCGGCCGCCGCCGCTACCTGCCGGACCTGAACAGCGACAACCGCCAGCGCCGCGAGATGGCCGAGCGGATGGCCCTCAACGCGCCCATCCAGGGTTCGGCGGCGGACATCATCAAGGTGGCGATGCTGGGCGTGCACCAGGCCCTGGAGTCCTCCGACCTGCGCTCGCGCATGCTGCTCCAGGTGCACGACGAACTGGTGCTGGAGATCGCCGAGGGCGAGCGCGAGGCGGTGGAGGCCCTGGTCCGCGAGCACATGGGCAACGCCCACACCCTCTCGGTGCCCCTGGAGGTCTCGGTGGGCGTCGGCCACTCCTGGGACGCCGCGGCCCACTAGCCCGCGGGGAATCCCGGCGCTCCGGACCCGCGAGGTCCGGCGCGCGGGTCCGCGATCGGGCTCGTTCTGCCGGGTACGAGCGGGCGGCGCGGGCGTTCGTCGGGCCACCGGAGCCCCGGGTCAGCGGGGGGAGCGGACCGTCACGTCGCGGGCGGTCAGGTCCTCCCGGCACGTGGCGCACTCGACGCGGACGTCCACGTCGCCGCCGCAGTCGCGGTGGTGCAGGGTGAACGAGGGGCCGGCCTCGGGCTGCATCCAGCGCTCGCCCCACTTCCGCAGCGCCATCAGCACCGGGTAGAGGTCGAGGCCCTTCTCGGTGAGCCGGTACTCGTGGCGGGTTCGGGTTCCCGCGTCCTCGTACGCCACCCGGCGCAGCACGCCCTCCTCCACCAGCAGGGCCAGCCGGTCGGTCAGCACGCTGCGCGAGATGTCCATCGAGGACTGGAAGTCCTCGAACCTCCGCGTGCCCAGGAACGCCTGCCGCAGCAGCAGCAACGTCCAGCGCTCACCCAGCAGCGCGGCGGGCAGCGCCACGGTGCACGACTCGTCGGCGACCTTGACCCGGGACATGTCACCGAGCCTACCCACTTGCGTCCGAAAAACAGACTCAGCTAGGGTTCGGAATCCGAACCTAGGGGTGGGCCATGCGCGGAGTCCGGGTGCTCGACCGGCGGGCCGCCGCGCGCGCCGTCGACCAGGTGTTCGGCGGCATGTCCGCCCGCAGTCGCTACCTGCGGTTCCACGCGCCCGTGCCGAGGTTGACCGGCGCGATGCGGCACGGGTTGAGCGATCTCGACGGCGTCGACCGGGTCGCCCTGGTGGTCGAACGCCGAGGGCGCGCGATCGGCATCGGCCGGCTCATCCGGACCGGCGCGGACACCGCGGAACTGGCGCTGGCCGTGGTCGACGCGTGGCAGCGGCGCGGTGTCGGCACCCGGCTGCTGTCCGCGCTGGTCGACCTGGCCGCCGAACTCGGGTACGCCTCGCTGTGCGGCGACGTCCTCGAGGAGAACCTGGCGATGCTGCGCCTGGTCCGCAGGTTCGGCGGCCGGGTCGTGCCGTGCGACGGCGTGGTCCGGGTGACCTACCCGATCACCCTGACGCACGAGGACCTCATCGTCGACCTGGGCTGGTGAGCCGCAACGCCCGCAGCCCGACCGGCACCGCCTCGCCGAGCAGGCCGACGCCGATCGACAGCGTCATCGACCGCGTCTCGCCCGGCGCGATCAGGCCGACCCCGGCGTTCGCCGCGAACGACAGCACCCACGCGCCCAGCGTCCACGGCGTGTACCGCTGCCACGGCGCGCCGTCGCGGTCGAACACCCGGATCGTGGCGCCGCGCAGCACACCGAACCCGAATCCGACCACCGAGCCGCCCGCGACCCACAGCCCGTCCACCCAGTCGAGGGGCGCCTTCGCCACCTCGTAACCGCCGAGGCACAGCAGCACCACCACCGGCACCACCAGGTCGCGCGCGTCCACCCGTTCGCCCGCGAACCGCCGTGCGACCACGGCGAGCACCCCGATCCCGACCAGCACCCACGTCATCACGCGTCCCCCCTTTATGGCATGACCGTGCTAATTAACCTAGCACGACTGTGCTACAAAAGGCGGGTGCCCAAAGTCGTCGACGCGGACGTCCGCCGCCGCGAGGTCGCGGAAGCCCTCTACCGGGTGGTCCGCCGCCAAGGCCTCGACCACGCGTCGCTGCGCAACGTCGCCGACGAGGCAGGCCTCGCCATCGGCTCGGTGCGGCACTACTTCGCCGACCACGACGAGCTGCTGGAGTTCGCGCTCGCCGAGCTGATCGACCGCGTCGAGGTGCGGGTGCTCGCCCGCGCCGCCAAGGTCCGCGCGGCGACGGACGACGCCGAGCGCCGGCGGGAAACCGAGGAGCTGCTCGGCGAACTGCTCCCGCTCGACCCCGACCGGCACGACGAGTCGGTGGTGTGGCTGGCCTTCGTCAGCGCCGCGCGCACCCGGCCGAACCTCGCGCCGCAGGCCCGGCGGCTGCACGAGGGCATCCGGATGATCGTCGGCCGGGTGCTCGCCGGCGCGGGCGTGCCGGACGTGCCGGTGGAGACCGAGCGGCTCGCCGCGCTGCTCGACGGGTTGGCGGTCAACGCCGTGCTGCACCCGGACCTGGCGACGCCCGAGGTGCTGCGCGCCGTGCTCGGCCGGCATCTGGACCAGTTGGACCGACACCCCCGTCAGGGGGCTGGACGCCGCGCGACACGGCGGTAGCCTGACCCCGTGCCGCTGCTGGGACCCACCGACGAGCTGCCCCACTCGCCCCGCCGGGTGCTCGTCGCGGGCACCTCGGGCGCGGGCAAGTCGACGCTGTCGGCCGGTATCGCGGACTGGCTCGGGCTGTCCTATGTGGAGATGGACGCGCTGTTCCACGGTCCACAGTGGACTCCGCGCGCCGAGTTCGACGCCGACGTCGCCCGGCTGGTCAAGCGCCCCGAGTGGGTGACGGAGTGGCAGTACACCAGTGCCCGGCCGGTGCTGCTCGCGCACGCGGACACCCTGGTGTGGCTGGACCACCCGAAGCACCTCGTCCTCCGACGGGTCGTGGTCCGCACGATGGTGCGCAGGCTGCGCCGCGAGGAGTTGTGGAACGGCAACGTGGAACCGCCGCTGCACACCGTGTTCACCGACCCGGAGCACCTGCTGCGGTGGGCGTGGAAGTCGCACGGGCGCACGCGGGCGCGGGTCGAGTCGGTGCTGGCGGGCGAGCACGCGCGTCGGGTGGCGGTCGTGCGGTTGCGCGGTCAGCGCGAGGTGGACCGGTGGTGCGCGGGACCGCTGCGCCGCGCGTCCGGACGTGGTGAGGAGTCGGTGCGGTGAGAACGGCGCTGGTGTTGGGCGGCACGGGCATGCTGAAGGGCTGCGTCGAGGACCTGGTGGCCGGTGGCTGGCGGGTCGTGCTCCCGAGCAGGCGACCCGCGCCGGGCATCGGGGTGGCGGCCCGCGCGGCGGTCGGCGGTCGCGGCCACCGGCCGGTGCACGCGGAGGTCCGCGACCTGCCCCGGGTCGCGCCGACGTGGGTCGCCGCCGACTGGACCCGACCCGACGACCTCGCCGACCGGGTCCGCGCGGGGCTCGACGGGCCGGTCGACCTGCTGGTGGCGTGGGTGCACCAGAGCTACCGGGAGGCGGTGCTGCGCGCGGTGGCGCCGTTGCTCGCGCCGGACGCGCCGGTGGTCGAGGTGCACGACAGCGGCGCGCCGCACCCGGTGCGCGGCATGCCCGACCCGGTGCTCGACGGCCACCCGACCCAGCAGGTGGTGCTGGGGTTCGTCCGGCACGGCGCGACGGTCCGCTGGCTCAGCCACGAGGAGGCGGGCGAGGGCGTCCGCCAGGCCGTGCGCCGCGCGCTCGACGGCCGGCCGCCGTCGACCCACCGGGTGGGCGAGGTCCGCGGCTGAGGTCCCGGCGCGATCAGGCCTTGCCCAGGCCCCTGACCAGCAGCAGCACCGAGTCGCGGACCTGCGCCAGGCTGCGTTCGGGCCCGAAGACCTGCCAGTCCAGCGCGACCACCAGCACGGTGCCGAACAACGCCGCCGACGCCGTGCCGACCTGCACGCCCTCGGGCAGCCGGCCCGCGTCGGCCAGCCGCTGCACCTGACCCCGGACGATCGACACCAGGTCGTCGCGCAGCAGGCTCAACGTGCCGTGCCACTGGCCGGGCGTCCGCCACAGCTCGCTGACCAGCAGCTGCCCGAACGCGGGGTACTCGGCGAAGAACCCGAGCATCCCCTCGACCAGCGCGGCCATCGCGTCCGCCGTGTCGGCCTCGTCCTGCGCCACCCGCAGCCGGGCCGCGAGCAGGTCCACGCCGTGCCGGAACAGCGCGTCGACCAGCGCGTCCTTGCTGGCGAAGTTGTAGTAGACGGTGCCCTTCGCGACTCCGGCCTCGGCGGCGATCTCGTCCACCGTCACGCTCGCCGCGCCGCGTTCGCCGACGAGCCGCAGCGCCGCGTCGAACAGCTTCTGCTTGGTGGCGGCGGTCCGCCCGCTCACAGGACGAGTTCGGGCTTGAGGCGCGAGGGAGTCCACACCCGCTGCTTGTACGCGGCGAACGTCGACAAGGCAAGCGCGCCGACGAGGTAGCAGAGCAGGATCAGCGCGTCCCTCCCGACGCCGCCCAGCTCGCCGCCGTACATGAGGTGCCGCAACCCGTCGACCGCGTAACCCATGGGCAGCCCGTAGTGCAGCGGGTACAGCGCCATCGGGATCGTCTGCCACGGGAACGTGCCGCCGGCGCTGACCAGCTGGAGGATCAGCAGCACCAGTCCGACGAACTTGCCTACCGCGCCCAGCAGCGCGTTCAACGCGTGCAGCACGGCCACGAACGTCGCCGACGTGAGCAGCAGGAACGCCAGCGTGGTCACCGGGTGCACCGGTCGGATGTCCACCACCAGGGTGACGACGGAGTACATGACCACGACCTGCGCCACCCCGAGCGCCACGCCCGGCAGCCAGCCGCCCAGCGCCACCCGCAACGCCGACTGCCCGGCCGCGAGTCCGCGCCGCGACAACGGCTTGAGCAGCAGGAACAGCACGAACGCGCCGATCCAGGTGGCCAGTCCGAGGAAGAACGGCGCCAGGCCCGCGCCGTAGCTGCCCGCCGAGGTCTGCGACACGCCCTGCACGTTCACCGGGTCGCCGATGGTGTTCGCGGTCGACTCGCGGGTCGGGTCGTCCGGGTTCGGGATCTCGTTCACGCCCGAGGTCAGGCCGTCCTTGAGCTGGTTCGTGCCGTCGAGCAGCTGCTGCTCGCCCTCGGCCAGCTGCGTCGCGCCGTCCTTCGCGGTCACCAGCCCGGTCGACAGCTGCCCGGCGCCGGCGTTCAACTTCGTGATCGCGTCGGTCAGCGCGGGGGTGCTCGCGGCCAGCGTCGCCGCGCCGTCGGACACCTGCCGCGCGCCGTTCGCGAGCTTGCGCAGGTCGCCCGCCGCGCCCTGGACCTTGGCGTTCGCGTCGTCCACCGGCTTGCGGGCCTCGCCCAGCGCGCCCGTGACCTGCTGCACCTGCTCCTCGGTGAACCCGAGCGCGCGCAGCTTGGCCGCGATGTCGCCGTCGACCTTGGCCAGCCCGTCGACCAGCGACTGCGCCTTGGCCGCGTACTGCTCGGCGGTGGTCGCGGCGGTCTCGTTGCCGTCGGCCACCTGCTTCGCGCCGTCGGCGAGCTGCTGCGACTTGACCGGCAGGTCCTTGGTGCTCGTGGAGAGCTGCTGCAACCCGGACGAGAGCTGCGCCGCGCCGTCGGACAGCGGGGTCAGGCCGTCGGCGAGCTTGCGCGACCCGTCGAGCGCCTGCTGCTGCGCGGTCGCGAGCCTGGTCGCACCGTCGGCCGCCTCGGCGGTCTTCTGCCGGATCGTGGAGAACCCGAGCAGCAGCTTGTCCGCGGCCTCCGCGCCGACCTTCACCGACACCGACCGGCGCACCTCGGCGACCACCTGGTTGGCGATCGTGCTGCCGAGGTAGTTGTTGGCGTCGTTGGTGGTCAGCGTGATCACGCCCTGGCGCGGGGTGAAGTCGGCGGAGGACAGCAGCGACCGGGAGAAGTCCTCGGGCAGGGTCAGCGCGAACGTGTAGGTGCCGTCCCGGACGCCCTTCTCGGCCTTCTCGGCGTCGACCCGCTCCCACTTGAAGCGCTTGCCGTTCAGCAGCTCGTCGGCGACCTCCTTGCCCGCGTCCAGCGTCGTGCCGTCGCTCGCGGTCGCGCCCTTGTCCTCGACCACCAGCGCGGCGGGCACCTGGTCGAGGTTCGCGTACGGGTCCTTGTTCGCGTAGAGGTACAGGGAGGCGTAGAGCAGCGGGACCAGCGCCAGCGCCAGCACGGCCAGCCGCGGCAGCCGCCCGGACGTGATGCGGCGCAGTTCGTTGAACGCCATGCGCAGGGCGGTCACTCGGACTCCTCGGGAGCGGTGTCGACGCGGGTGTCGTCGGTGGTGGCGGTGCCGGGTGACTCCTCGGCGCGGTCGCGCGGGGCGGCGGGGAGTTCCGCGGTACCCGGCCCGGGTTCCGGGCCGATGTTGTCGACGCCGAGCCGCGCGGCGGTCACTCGGCACCCTGGTCACCGCCGCC
>NZ_JBFAEO010000081.1:0-20489 GCF_040642015.1 Actinosynnema sp. NPDC020468 | reverse complement strand
CGGCGGGGTGCGGGAGACGCACCCCGCCGCGACGCGCCCCACCGGGAGGTGGGGACGAGACGGAGGAAATCCAGTGAGCGAGCCGATCCTCGAACTGCGCGGCGTCAACAAGAGCTTCGGTCCCGTGCACGTCCTGCACGACATCGACTTCACCGTCCACGAGGGACAGGTGACCGCGCTCGTCGGCGACAACGGCGCGGGCAAGTCGACGTTGGTCAAGTGCATCGCGGGCATCCACTCCACCGACTCGGGCGAGGTCCGGTTCGCCGGCGAGCCCGTGCACGTCGCCGGGCCGCGCGACGCGGCCGACCTGGGCATCGAGGTCGTCTACCAGGACCTCGCGCTCTGCGACAACCTCGACATCGTCCAGAACATGTTCCTCGGCCGCGAGCGCGGCCGGTTCGGCCTGCTGGACGAGGCGGACATGGAGCAGGCCGCGCGGCGCACCCTCACCTCGCTCTCGGTGCGCACGGTGAAGTCGGTGCGCACCCAGGTCGCGTCGCTGTCCGGCGGTCAGCGGCAGACGGTGGCGATCGCGAAGGCCGTGCTGTGGAACAGCCGGGTCGTGCTGCTGGACGAGCCGACCGCGGCGCTCGGCGTCGCGCAGACCCGCCAGGTGCTCGACCTCGTGCGCCGCCTCGCCGAACAGGGTCTCGGCGTGGTGCTGATCAGCCACAACATGAACGACGTCTTCGAGGTCGCGGACCGCATCGCGTGCCTCTACCTCGGCCGGATGGCCGCGGAGGTCAACACCAGGGACGTCACCCACGGCCAGGTCGTCGAGCTGATCACCGCGGGTCGTTCCGGCGACCTCGGCATCGCCCGACCCGAGTCCGCCACGATCTGAATCCGCCACGACCCGAGGGACCGGCATGACTACCACCAGTGAGACGCCCTCCCAGGACACCCCTCCGCAGGGCGCCATCTCCGACTTCGGCATCGACACCACCTCGCAGTCGACCGGCGAGGCGTTGCGCGACTACGTGGCACGGGTCCGCGGCGGCGAACTCGGCTCGCTCCCGGCACTGCTCGGCCTGGTCGTGCTGCTGATCGTGTTCAGCGCGCTCAGCGACACCTTCCTCACCCTCGGCAACATCGCCAACCTCCTGGCGCAGGGCGCCGGCGTCACGATCATCGCCATGGGCCTGGTGTTCGTGCTGCTGCTGGGCGAGATCGACCTGTCGGCCGGCACCGCGTCCGGCGTCACCGCGTCGGTCATGGCGCTGCACCTGGTCAAGGGCGGCAACCTGCTGGGCGGCATGGGCGACACCGTCTTCTACCTGTTCTGCGGGCTGCTCGCGCTGGCCGTGGTGCTGGCGCTGCTCATGCGGATCTGGGCCGGCGCCGCGCTGTCCCTGGTGGCGCTGCTGATCGCGGCGTTCGGCGTGGCCGCGAACCCGTGGGTGGAGATGCTGCTCGCGCTGTGCGTCGGCACCGCCATCGGCTGCATCACCGGCTACCTGGTCGCGAAGGTCGGCATCCCGTCGTTCGTGGTGACGCTGGCGCTGTTCCTCGCCTGGGGCGGCGTCGTGCTCCAGTTCATCGGGCAGGGCGGCACGCTGGGCCTCAACAACGACACGCTGTTCAAGGTGGCCAACGGCAACCTGACCACGGCGGGCAGCTGGGTGCTGTTCGTGCTGGCAGCGGGCGGGTACGCGGCGGTCGTGCTCGGTCGGCACTTCACCCGGCTGCGCCGCGGGCTCGTCGCGTCGCCGACGCCGATGGTGCTCGGGAAGGTCGGCCTGATCGTCGTGCTGTCGGCCGTCGCGACCTACCTGCTGACCGTGAACCGGTCCGTCAGCGACCTCGTCCGGATCACCGGCGTGCCCTACGTGGTGCCGATCGTGCTGGTCCTGCTGGTGGTCGGCACCTTCGTCCTGGACCGCACCAAGTACGGTCGGCACGTGTACGCCGTCGGTGGCAACAAGGAAGCGGCTCGTCGCGCCGGTATCAACGTGGCGCAGATCCGCATGAGCGTGTTCGTGATCGCCTCGTCGGCGGCGGCGATCGGCGCGATCGTCTACTCGTCCAAGGTCGGTTCCGTCGACCCGAACGCCGGTGGTGGCAACACGTTGCTGCTCTCGGTCGGCGCCGCGGTCATCGGCGGCACGTCGCTGTTCGGCGGCAAGGGCCGGCTGCGCGACGCGGTCATCGGTGGCGCGGTCCTCACCACGATCACCAACGGCATGGGCCTGCTCAAGCAGCCCGCGGCGGTGGTCTTCATCGTGACCGGCCTGGTCCTGCTGCTGGCCGCGGGTGTCGACGCCCTGTCGCGTCGGCGGGCGGCCGTCGCCGTCCGCTGACCGTGACCTCACCCACCGCGGGCGCCCGGCCGGACGAGGTCCGCAGGCACAACCGCACCGCACTCCTGCGCCGGCTGCACGTGGACGGCCCGTCCACCAGGGCGTCGCTGGCGGCTGAGCTGGGTCTCAACCGCAGCACGATCAAAGCCCTGGTGGACGGCCTGGCGTCGGCCGGAGTGGTGGCGGAGCGGGTGCCGGCGCAGCGGTCCGGCGCCGGGCGGCCTTCGTTGCTGGTGCTGCCGCAGCCCCACGCGGCCGTGGTCCTGGCGATCGACATCCGGGTCGAGCAGGTCGCGATGGCGATGGTCGGGCTCGGCGGGGACATCCTCGGGCGGGACTCGTGGAACCTGCACCACCGGTCCCGGGATCCCGGCGAGGTGATCACGCACGTCGTGGACTCGGCCAAGCTGCTGGTGGACGAGTTGGACGTGGTGCCGGTGGGGGTCGGGGTGTCGGTGCCCGGGGTGGTGCGGCGGGCCGACGGGCTGGTGCACGAGGCGCCCAATCTGCACTGGACCGACGTGTCGCTGGGGGAGCGGTTGTCGGCGGTGTTGAAGGTTCCGGTGCAGGTCGGGAACGACGCTGAACTGGGTGCCCTGGCGGAGCACGTGCGCGGGGTGGCCCGGGATTCCTCGGACATGGTCTACATCTCCGCCGACGTGGGGGTCGGGGGTGGGGTGATCTCGTCCGGGATGCCGTTGCGGGGGACCGGCGGGTACGTCGGGGAGCTGGGGCACATGGTCGTGCGGCCCGGTGGGCGGCGGTGTTATTGCGGGTGTGAGGGGTGCTGGGAGACCGAGGTCGGTGAGGCCGCGTTGTGCCGGGCGTTGGGGTTGGCCGAGGATTCGCCTCGGGGGGCTGTGGTGGCGGAGTTGCGTTGTCTGGCTGCGGATCCTGGGGCCATTTCCCGGCGGTTGGGGGACTTCACCGAGTGGTTGGCGTTGGGGTTGGTGACCGTGGTGAACATGTTGGGGCCCGAGTTGGTGGTGCTGGGGGACCTGTTCACGGCGTTGCCGGATCCGGTGGTGGAGGCGTTGCGGGTTCGGGTGCAGAAGCGGTCGTTGGTGTCCCGGGCGGTGGGTGGGACTCGGATCCTGACGTCGCCTTTGGGGCGGGATGCCAAGTTGATCGGGGCTGCTGAGCTGGCCTTTGAGCCTGTGTTGGGGATTGTGTGAGCGTGTTGGCTGCTGGGGTGCGGTCGCTTGGGGTGTTGGCCTGCGTTTAGGGAGTGAAGAGCGTCCTCGCCGGACGGGCAGCGCCTCCGGGGGTTAGGGCGTCGTGTTCTCCCCGTATGGCCTGCCGGAGGCAACCACATGCGTCAAGGGGGCGGTTGCGTCTGTGGCTGACGGTCGTGCGTGATGTGCCCCCTTGACACATGCGGTTGGGCTGCGCCCAGGCCATACGGGGAGAACACGAGGCCCCTGGCTTGGTCGGCGCGACCGTTGCGGAGGTGGTCGGCGCGCGAAGGGTGCGGTGTGGCTGCTTGGTGCCGGCTGTCGTGCTGTGCACGTGTTGCTTGGTGCGGAAATGCAGGGGGGCGGAGACCTTTCGGTCTCCGCCCCGGACGGCTAAGGGTGCTCCAGGCCCACTGGGGAGGCCTGGCGTGGTCAGCCCTGCTGCAACTCGGCAGCGAGTTCACGCAGCTTCGTGCTGTGTTCGCGGGCGTGGTGTCCGCAGAACAGCAGCTCGCCCCCGGAGGGGAGTACGGCGCGAACCTGGGCAGCAGCCCCGCAGCGGTCGCAGCGGTCGGCAGCGGTCAACGCGGGGCGGGTGAGCGTCGTGGTCATGGAAATCTCCCTCCGTCCCGGCACCGGGGATCGGTGCCCTCACACCTAGCTGCGACCACTTCGCACTTGGCGGGTGCGCCGTGCTCGCTGGCTCCACTCTTGCAGACGCACGGGCGTAAGTCAGTGTTCCCTGGGTCGTGGCGACCCGCGTCACTTCCGATTTACCCGGCACACCCGACGTTCGAACCTGGTGGTTGCTCCGGTTCGCCACCGCTTCGCTCACGTTCCGCTGTCACCGCAACGGTTTTCCACCTGCGGATACGTCGCTGGGCACAGTCCCGCTAGGCCGAATGGTCGGACCCGGAGGGCGTGGACTGTGACGGGTAACACTTTGGTCAGCCGAGAGCGAACACGGTGGGGGATTCCACCATTCGGACGCGGCACGTCCAGTTCACCGGGGCGTCGCCTGGGGGCGGCGGTCCGTCGATCCACCCGCCGCGGCCCTCGCGCGACGATGCCGGCACCCCGGGGAGGGGTGCCGGCATCGGTCGTGGAGCGGGCTAGTCGAGGTAGTCGCGCAGCACCTGCGAGCGGGACGGGTGGCGGAGCTTCGACATCGTCTTCGACTCGATCTGGCGGATCCGCTCGCGGGTCACGCCGTAGACCTGGCCGATCTCGTCCAGGGTGCGGGGCTGGCCGTCGGTGAGGCCGAACCTCAGCCGGACGACGCCCGCCTCGCGCTCGGACAGCGTCGCCAGCACGGACTGGAGCTGGTCCTGGAGCAGGGTGAACGACACCGCGTCCACCGCGACCACGGCCTCGGAGTCCTCGATGAAGTCACCGAGCTGGCTGTCGCCCTCGTCGCCGATGGTCTGGTCCAGCGAGATGGGCTCCCGGGCGTACTGCTGGATCTCCAGCACCTTCTCCGGGGTGATGTCCATCTCCTTGGCCAACTCCTCCGGGGTGGGCTCGCGGCCCAGGTCCTGGAGCAGTTCGCGCTGGATGCGACCGAGCTTGTTGATGACCTCGACCATGTGCACCGGGATGCGGATGGTGCGGGCCTGGTCGGCCATCGCGCGGGTGATCGCCTGGCGGATCCACCACGTGGCGTACGTCGAGAACTTGTAGCCCTTGGTGTAGTCGAACTTCTCCACCGCGCGGATCAGACCGAGGTTGCCCTCCTGGATCAGGTCCAGGAACGCCATGCCGCGGCCCGTGTAGCGCTTCGCCAGCGAGACCACGAGGCGGAGGTTGGCCTCCAGCAGGTGGTTCTTGGCGCGCTCGCCGTCCCGCACGATCCAGCGGAGGTCGCGACGCAGCTGAGGGGTCAGCTTCTCGTTCTCGTCCTCGGCACGGCGCACGCGCTCGGCGGCGTAGAGGCCGGCCTCGATGCGCTTGGCGAGTTCGACCTCCTCCTCCGCGTTGAGCAGCGCGACCTTGCCGATCTGCTTGAGGTAGGCGCGGACGGAGTCGGCCGACGCGGTGAGCTCGGCGTCCTTGCGGGCCTGCCGCAGGGCTTCCGACTCCTCCTCGTCCCAGACGAAGTCGCCTTCGCCGGGCTTGGCGGTCTCCTCCTCGGCGGGCTCTTCCTCGACCGGCTCGTCGATCAGTTCGACGTCGTCGACCAGGTCCTCGCCGTCGGGGCCGCCCTCCAGCTCCTCGGGCTCGTCGCCCTCGCCCTTCTTTGCCTTGACCGGACCGGCGGCGGTCTTGGCGGCCGTCTTGCGCGGCGTCCGCGTGGCCGTCTTCCCCGCCGCGGCGGTCTTCGCGACCGGCTTCTTCGCCGGTGCCTTCCTCGCCGAGGTGGCCTTGGGCGTTTCCTCGGCGTCAGCCTGAGCTGCCTGGGTCGTCTTCGCGGCTGCCACGTACGCCCTTTCGCGACTGTCGATCAAGGCAAACCGAAGGGCGCGAACCTCGGTCGCCGGAGTATGGGGATGGTCCGCCGGATCGTTCGTCGGCGGGGCACCGTTCCATTGTAACGACGAGAATCGCGTGCCGGTGCGCCACGATGGGATTCGGTGCGTCCCGACACGCGTTCTCGCAGCTAGGAAGGGTGCGTTCAGTGGGCGGATTGCCGCGCGGCGGCGACGGCGGCGCCCACGATGCCCGCGTCGTTCTTCAGCGCGGCCGCCACGACCTCGGTGCGGACGTCGAGCAGCGGCAGCCACTTCTCCGCCTTTTTGCTGACACCGCCGCCCGCGATGACCAGGTCCGGCCAGATCAGGTTCTCCAGCACCGAGACGTACCGGGACACCCGCGGCGCCCACTCGGCCCAGGTCAGGCCCTTGTCCTCCTTGACCGACGCCGCCGCGCGCTTCTCCGCGTCGTGGCCGTCGACCTCCAGGTGGCCGAACTCGGTGTTCGGCACGAGCTTCCCGTCCAGGAACAGCGCGCTGCCGATGCCGGTGCCGAAGGTCAGCAGCACCACCAGGCCGTCCCGGTCGACGCCGGAGCCGAACCGCATCTCGGCGATGCCCGCCGCGTCCGCGTCGTTGAGCACGAGGATGTCCTCGGGCGCGCGACCGAGCCGCTCGGCGAACAGGCCGGCCGCGTCGGTGCCGATCCAGCCGTGGTCAACGTTGGCGGCCGTGTGCGCCACGCCGCGCTTCACCACGCACGGCAGGGTGACGCCGATGGGGCCCTTCCAGTCGAACTTCTCGACGATCTTCGCGACCACGTCGGCGACGGAGTCGGGCGTGGACGGCTGTGGGGTGTCGATGCGGAGCCGCTCGCCGTCCAGCGCACCCGCCTCCAGGTCAACCAGTCCGCCTTTGATCCCCGAACCGCCGATGTCCACGCCGAAACCGCGGAGCATGCCCATCCCCGTGGCCCTTCCTACTCGATTCAGTAACAGTGGCCGCAGACACTAGCCTGCGGGTCCCCGATAGTCCCGTGAGAGTGACGAGGAGGAACAGGTGGGTCTCGAGCTGCGGTCCCTGGTCGACGTCGCGGTGCGCGTTGCGGGGGAAGCGGGTGCTCTCGTGCGGTCGATGCGCGAGGAGGCGGTCACCGACGTGGACACGAAGTCGACGGTCACCGACGTGGTCACGGCCGCGGACCGGGCGTCCGAGCGGCTCGTCCGGTCGCTGCTCGCGGAGCTGCGGCCCGGTGAACCGGTGATCGGCGAGGAGGAGGGCGGCGAGGCCGCCCTGGAAGGCCTCACGTGGGTGGTCGACCCGATCGACGGAACGGTGAACTACCTCTACGGGATTCCCCACTACGCGGTGTCGCTGGCCGCGCAGCTGGACGGCGTGTCGGTCGCGGGCGTCGTGCTGGAGCCCGCGAGCGGCCGGGTGTGGACGGCCTGGCAGGGCGGTGGCGCGTGGTTGGGCGACCAGCGGCTCGCCGTTTCCGACGTCACCCGGCTGGACGTCTCCCTGTTGGGCTACGGATTCGCCTACAAGGCGGAACGCCGGCAACGCCAGGCGGACACCTGGGCCGGCCTCGCCACCCGGTTGAGGGACATCCGGCGGGCGGGCGCGGCGTCGCTGGACCTGTGCTCCGTGGCCGCCGGGCGGTTGGACGCCTACGTCGAGCACGCGCTGGGCCGGTGGGACTGGGCGGCGGGCGGGTTGCTGGCCAAGGAGGCGGGCGCGGTCGTGCTGCTGCCCGGCGAGGCGCCGGAACTGGGCGCGGACGCCACGTTCGCGGCGGCGCCGGGCATCGCGGACGCGTTGTTCGCCGCGCTCGTGGAGTGCGGCTTCGGGAAGGTCTGACGGACGGGCGCCCCGGTTCGACCGGGGCGCCTCACCGTGCCGTCGGTGCGACGGGAGCGCACGACTCGTAGGACGTGCGCGCACAACTCGCCGCGTCCGAACGGGTCATTCCCGCCTGGTTGTGAGGAACATCACAGGTCAGCAGTGGACGTCGCGCGCCGACGCCAGGTTGTCCTTGTCCAGCGACGGGGGAGGCGAGCCCTCGGCCGCCTGACCGCCCTGGTGCTCGGGGTTCTGCTCGGCCCACGCGGCCAGCTGGTCCAGCACCTTGCGCGCGTCGTGGTTGGGCTTGAGCTCGGAGAACTTCTTGCCCACCGCCACGTCCACGGTCGCGTCCTGGCGCTCGTCGCGGACCAGCTCCAGGCACGGCTCGATCAGGCTCAACGTCCGGGCCGCGCCCGCGCCGGGCGCGCCGAAGCGGATCTGGCCGCGGCACGTCATGTCCTGCGCCGGGTACACCGGGTCGTTGCCCGGCTCGGCGACCTGCTGCAACCCCAGCTCGACCAGCGTCGTGGCCACGAACCGGGCCTGGTTGCGCTGCGTGCTCGCGTTGACCGCCCGGAAGTGCACGTCACCCACCGGAACGGGGTCGGTGCGATCCAGCGCGTCGTGCGACAGCACGGTGCCCAGTGCGGGCGTCTCCGCAGGTGGGGCGGCCGGATCGGCCCCCGTCGTCGGCGCCGGCGCGTTGCCGGGCGCGTTGCAGCGGATCGCCGCGTCCACGTCGCCCGCGCTCGCCAGCACCTTGTTCCACACCACCACCGCCGTGACGGCCAGCACCAGGAACAGGACGAGCGCCGGTAGCGGCCGTCGCCTCCGGTACCGCGACGACCCGGCGCTCCCCGTACCCGGTCCCACGCCCACCGACCTCCCCTGGCGTAGTGCTGTCGAAAGAAAAGGCTATGCCGCGTCCGGCTCGACCGCGCCCCGAACGGTGTGGTTGCGCTGGGCAATCACCCGGTGGCGGACGGTCCGCGACCCCGCGGAGCGACAGTGCGTCCACGGGGAGTCGGCAGGGCCTGCCCCGAAGCCTATCGGTCCAGCGTGGGAAGGGCCTGTCACCCGTCTGCTCAATTAGGGGGAACCCGCTGCGCGTCACACCGAGCGGTGAGCTACCCTCTCGGCGCTCCGCACAGGGCCGGACACCGGGAAGCGTCGACGTTCAGGGGGTTGGCGCCCGGCCGCGGAAGCGAGACCTCCGTCACTGGGGACGGGGGCACAAACAGGGGCGCTGGTGCGTTATCCAGCGACACGAACAGTCTCCGTTGACCGCAGGGGTGAAAGAAGATGGCGACCGACTACGACGCTCCGCGTCGCAGCGAGGCGGACGAACTCGCTGAGGACTCCCTCGAGGAGCTGAAGGCGCGGCGCAACGAGACGCAGTCCGGCGTCGTCGACATCGACGAGGACGCGTCGGCCGAGAACTTCGAGCTACCGGGCGCCGACCTGTCCGGTGAGGAACTGACGTTCAAGGTCCTTCCCAAGCAGGCGGACGAGTTCACGTGCTCGAAGTGCTTCCTCGTGCATCACCGGAGCAGGCTCGCCGAGGAAGTCAACGGCCAGTACATCTGCCGCGACTGCGCCTGAGCGAAGTCTGATCCGACGAGAAGCGAAACGCAAGGACACGTCCTGGGCGCTCACCCCCACCGCCGGGGTGGCGCCCAGCCGCCTTTCGGGGGCGTGCCTGGTCAGCCGCGCAGCAGCGCGGCGAGCCGGTCCGCCGACCGGACGCTGAAGACCCAGTACGGGGTCGGGTCGGCCGGGTCCTTCAACTCGACCTTCACCACCGGCCCCACCCAGCCGCGGTGCGCGACGAACGCCATCGGGTCCAGGTTCGGGCCCATCGCCCGGCGCTTGGACTTCGAGTCGAACACCTCGACCTCGCCCAGCAGCTCCAGCGGCACGTGCGCGCCGCCGACCCGCAGCTCCCCGCCGGACACCTCGACCCGCAGCGATCCCATCCGGATCAGCAGCAGCACGGCCAGCGGCACGGTGATGAGGTAGGGCAGCCACGACCGGACGCCCGGGAAGCCCATGTGGATCTCCGCGGCCAGCAGCACCGCGGCCAGCAGCGGGAGCGGCCAACCCCACCAGGGCACGAACAGCCGCTCGCGGAACGCGGTCGGGGCGGTCACAGCAGTCTCGCTCACGCCACCAGGGTAGTCTCGCGCGCCGTGCCCAGCGTCGAGGTCCTGCTGTCCCGGCTCGATAAGAGCGTGCCCCCGCCGTCGTACGCCCGACCGGGTGATGCCGGCGCGGACCTGGTCACCACGTCGGACGTGGTGATCGAACCCGGTGAACGCGTCGTGGTCGGCACCGGTGTCGCCATCGCCCTGCCCGAAGGTCACGCGGGTTTCGTGCACCCCCGCAGCGGGCTCGCTGCCAGGGTGGGGCTGAGCGTGGTCAACACGCCCGGCACGATCGACTCGGGCTACCGGGGCGAGATCAAGGTGTGCCTGGTGAACCACGACCCGCGCGAGCCGGTCGTGCTGCGCCGCGGCGACCGGATCGCCCAGCTCGTGGTGCAGAAGGTGGAGCACGCGGTGTTCCGCGAGGTTGACGAACTGCCCGCCTCCGAACGCGGTGGCGGCGGGTACGGCTCTACTGGCGGGCACGACGTGCTCGCCCGGACGGAGGGGTAAGGCGATGTTCGGTCGGCGCCGCAAGCGTGGCAGGCACTCCGCGAACCGGGGGACGGCGCAATCGGAGACCGAGGTCGGCGGCGCGCAGCCCGGCGAGGGGCCGTTCGACCACGCGGACGCCCCGGACGACGGGCTGAACCGGCTCGACCTCGGCTCGATCCGGCTGCCGGTGCCCGACGGCGCGCAGCTCCAGGTCGAGATGGACCCCGCGGGCGCGGTGCGCGCGGTGCACCTGCTCACCCCGGTCGGCCAGCTCACGGTGAGCGCGTTCGCCGCGCCGAAGACCGAGAAGCTGTGGCCCGAGGTGGGCGGCGAGCTGATCACCCAGCTCAAGTCCGACGGCTTCCGGATCAACCGGGAGAACGGCGAGTGGGGCGAGGAGATCTCGGCCCGCGGCCCCGAGGTGCACCTGAGGTTCGTCGCGGTCGACGGCCCGCGCTGGATGGTCCGCGGCGTGGTCGCCGCGCCGTCCGAGCCGCAGGCCGACCAGGGCCTCGAGGCGATGCGCCAACTGCTGAGGCACACCGTCGTGGTCCGCGGCGACCAGCCGATGCCGGTCCGCACCCCCCTGCCGATCGAGCTGCCGGAGGCCATCGCCCGGCACATCCAGGCGCAGCAGCAGCAAGAGGGCTAGCCGACGGCAGGTGAGGCCGGTGCCGCGGTGGTCGCGGTGGTCGCCGCCGAGCGGAGTCGGACGGAGGGGTGGCGCGCACGCGTCACCCCTCCGCTCGTGTCCGGGGCCGGAAGGGTGTGGCGGTCGGCCGTGTCCGGGGTCGGGGGCGCGGTGGCGGTTGCCGCCGGTGCCCCGGATCGGTCGACGTGCCCTCGTCCGTCCGGATGCTCGTCGAGTGCCCCGGGGTCGGTCGGCACCGGGGTGTCGCTCGTGGCGCGAGGGCGGGCTCGGCCCGGTGTGCGGGTCATCCGGCCGCGGCCCGCCACGCGTCGACCGCCGCCCGTCCCAGCGACGTCCGGTCCGCGCCCAGGTCGGCGAGCGTCGTGGTGCGCAGCACGGACCGCGGCAGCGCGTCCGCCCACGCGCGGGCGACCTCCGCCGGGTGCACAGGGTCGTCCTCGAACGCGGCGACACCCACCGGCACGGTCAGACCCGCCAGCTGCGCCAGGGTGGGCGCGGGGCACGTGGCGGCCTCGGTGAGCGCCGGCACCAGGTCGTCGCCGTACCGGGTCCACGCGCGCCGCAGTTCCGCGCCCAGCCAACCGGTCACGTCGGCCAGCGCGCCCGCCACCCCGACCCCGGTCACCGCGGCGGCGCTCGCCGCGGCCGCCGACGCGGCGGGAGCGCCGTGGGGCGCGCCGGTCCACGCGGGCAGCGCGAGCAGCAGGCCCGCGCACCGCTCCGGGTGCGCCACGGCCCACGACGCGGCCACGTGCGCGCCCAGCGACACGCCTCCCACCAGCAGCGGGACGCCGTCCCACGCGGCGTCCAGCGCGGCCAGCCGGGCGGTCACCGAGCGCGACGGCGGTGCCTCCAACATCACTCCCGCGTGGGCCAGGGGAGTGGTGAACACCGAAGCGATGAACACCTCGTCGGACGCCGTGCCGGGGAGGAGAACAGCGTGTGACGGGGTCATGTCCGCAGATCCTCCCCCAGTCGGGTACGACCGGTGACCCGCACGGTTACCCTGGCCGGTGGACGGGTCTCGAGGTCGAGGCCCACGAAGCACCCAGGAGTCGGGGATGACTGTTTCTGGGGGCGGCTACTGGCGCCGCCTCGTGCGTCGGCTCACCACCGACGTCAGCGAGCTGGACGCCGACGACCTGTCCCGAAAAGCCGTGGAGGTCGGCGCCGTGCGGGCGTGCGACTGCAAGTCCGGCGAAGAGGTGACGGTGTTGGGCCGGCTGCGGAGTGTCGAACTGTGCCCGCGCGACGCGGCGGCGACCCTGGAGGCCGAGCTGTACGACGGCACCGAGGGAGTCACGCTGGTGTGGCTGGGCAGGCGTCGGATCGCCGGAATCGAACCCGGTCGGACGATCAAGGCGCGGGGGCGGATCGCCGTCAGAGACGGTAGGAAGGTCCTCTACAACCCCTACTACGAGTTGCAGAACGCTTCATGACTTCAGTGAACGACGAAAAGCAGCCGACCCTGCTCGAGCAGATGGGCGGCGTCAGCGGCCTGCTGTTCTCCTCGCTGCCGGTGGTGGTCTTCGTCCTGGTCAACGCGCTCGCCGGGCTCACGCCCGCGATCTGGAGCGCGTTGGGCTCGGCCGTGGCCATCGGCATCGTGCTGGCCCTGCGCAAGGGCTCGATCCAGCCCGCCGTGTCCGCCGTGTTCGGCGTCGGCATCGCCGCGTTCATCGCCTACCGGACGGGATCGGCCAAGGGCTTCTTCCTGTTCGGCATCTGGCAGAGCCTGGTCTACGGCGGCGGGTTCGTGCTCTCCATCCTCGTCCGCTGGCCACTGGCCGGCGTGGTCTGGAGCGCGCTGAACGGCCACGGCCAGGGCTGGCGCAAGGACAAGGCCTCGGTCCGGGACTACGACATCGCCACGCTCGTGTGGGCGCTGGTGTTCATCTCCCGGTTCGTGGTGCAGCGCTGGCTCTACGATGAGGGCTCGGTCGGCTGGCTCGCGGTGGCCAAGCTCGCGATGGGCTACCCGCTGATGGCCGTGGCACTGGTGGCGACGGTCTGGGCCGTCCGCCGCTCCGACAAGCGCCTCAAGGCCCGCCAGGAGCAGGAGGAGGCGGAGAACGCCGCCGCCGAGGAACGCCTGCGCGCCGAGAGCCACCCGGCCGTCGAGGAACCCGCCCCGGTCGAGGAACGCCGCTAGGAACCTGTGGGAAGGCCCCCGTCCGGACGTCCGGACGGGGGCCTTCACGCGTGCTCAGCCCTGCGAGAACTTCTGGTTGTCGCCGTCGTGCCACCGGTACTGGATGATCGGGGCGGCGTCGTCGGTGCTCGCGCCCTTGACGTCGAGGACCTTGCCGTCGGCGAAGGTGTTGATCCGCGCCTTGCCGTCGCCCAGGTACTCGCCGGTGAACCGCTGGTTGTCGCCGCCGTGGCAGCGGTACTGGATGATCTGCGCGCTGTCCTGGGTGCTCGCGCGCTGGACGTCGAGGCACTTGCCCGCGAACGTGCGGATCTCGACCTTGTCGCCGCCGACCGCGTGGAGGGTGAAGTTCTGGTTGTCACCGCCGTGGCAGCGGTACTGGATGATCCGGGCGCTGTCGTCGGTGCTGCCGTACTCGACGTCCAGGCACTTGCCCGCGAAGGTGACGATGCGGAGTTCCAGGTCCTCCTGCGCCGCCGTCGCCACCCCGGACACCGACCCGGCGACACCCGCCGCCACCGCCAGCACCGCCGCCGCTCGACCGATTGCCCTCATGCTCACCCCGTTCGATTCCGGGCGACCTGGAATGGTCGCCCGGAGACACCCTCGGGGTCCGAAATACCGTCGGCAGCGCGACCGGCCGCGACCACTCCCGCAGGTGAGGCCGCCCGCCGGGACCGGGAACCGCTAGTAACCGAGAGCCGAACGGATCTCGCGCTCCACGTCCGCGGCCGCCACGAACAGGAGTTCGTCGCCACCTTCGAGCGAGTCGTCCGGTGTCGGCACGATGACCCGCCCACCGCGCAGGATCGTCACCAACGCGGCGTCCCGGGGCAGCGCCAGCGCGTTCACCGGCGAGCCCGCGAGCGGGGTGTCCTCCGGAAGGGTGATCTCGACCAGGTTGGCCTGACCCTGCCGCAACGTCATCAGCCGCACCACGTCACCGACCGTGACGGCCTCCTCGACCAGCGCGGACAGGATGCGCGGCGTGGACACCGCCACGTCGACGCCCCACGACTCGGTGAACAGCCACTCGTTGGCCGGGTCGTTCACCCGCGCCACCACCCGGCGCACCGCGAACTCGGTCTTGGCCAGCAGCGACACCACCAGGTTGACCTTGTCGTCACCCGTCGCGGCGATCACCACGTCGCACAGCTGCAACCCGGCGTCCTCCAGCGACGACAGCTCGCACGCGTCGGCCTGCACCCACTCGGCCTGCTCGACGGTGTGCGGCTCGAAGTGGTTGCGGTCCCGCTCGATCAGCAGCACCTGGTGACCGTCGGCGACCAGTTCGGCGGCGATCGACCGACCGACCGCGCCGGCGCCGGCAATGGCGATCCGCATCAGCTCTCCTCGGGCGCGTGCGCCGCAGCGGCGGCCACGTCGGTCACGGTGCCGGACAGCGCCGCGACGTAGACCACGTCGTCGGCCTGGAGCACGGTCTTGCGGTCCGGCAGCACGCCGGTGCCGAAGCGCATCACGAACGCCACCCGGCAGCCGGTGACGTCCTGCAACTCGCGCACGGGGTGGCCCACCCAGTCCTCGTGCAGGGTCAGCGGGAACACCGCCACCGAGCCGGACGGGTCGCGCCACGCCGTGGTCGCCCCCTCCGGCAGCAGCATCCGCAGGAACCGGTCGGTCGACCACGGCACCGTCGCCACCGTCGGGATGCCCAGCCGCTCGTACACCGCGGCCCGCTTCTCGTCGTAGATCCGGGCCACCACGGCCTCGACGCCGAACGTCTCGCGCGCGACCCGCGCCGAGATGATGTTCGAGTTGTCGCCGCTGCTCACGGCCGCGAAGGCGCCCGCCCGCTCGATGCCCGCCTCGACGAGCACCCGCCGGTCGAAGCCGTTGCCGACGACCTGCTGACCGTGGAAGTCCTGCCCGAGCCGGCGGAAGGACTGCGCGTCCTTGTCGATCACCGACACCTGGTGGTCCAGGCGCTCCAGGGCCTTGGCCAGGGACGAGCCCACCCGGCCGCAACCCATGATCACCACGTGCACAATGCCTCCCGCGACGACGCTTGGGGAGAACCTACCGAGGATTGCTCCGACCAGGGGATGAGGACCCCTTACGCTTTCCATCCGTGTCCAAGCTCGCAACAGCGGCCAAGCGCGTCCTGGTCGGCAGGCCCTTCCGGAGCGATCGCCTCGCTCACACGCTCCTGCCCAAGCGCATCGCGCTGCCGGTGTTCGCCTCGGACGCCATGTCGTCGGTGGCGTACGCCCCTGAAGAGATCTTCCTGGTCCTGTCCGTCGCCGGCCTGTCCGCCTACGCGCTCGCGCCGTGGGTCGGCCTGGTGGTCATCCTGGTGATGCTCGTCGTGGTCGCCAGCTACCGGCAGAACGTCCACGCGTACCCCTCCGGCGGCGGCGACTACGAGGTCGCCACGGTCAACCTCGGCCAGCGGGCCGGCCTCACGGTCGCCAGCGCCCTGCTGGTCGACTACATCCTCACCGTGGCGGTGTCGATCTCCTCGGCCGCGGCGAACATCGGCTCGGCGGTGCCGTTCGTCGCCACCCACAAGGTCGAGTTCGCGGTCGCCGCGATCGTCATCCTCACCGCCATCAACCTGCGGGGCATCCGCGAGTCGGGCGGCGCTTTCGCGGTGCCGACGTACGCGTTCATGGTCGGCGTGATCCTGATGATCGGCTGGGGCCTGTTCCGCGGCCTGCTGCTCGGCGACGACATGCGCGCCGAGAGCGCCGGGTTCGAACTGCACGCCGAGAACGACCACCTGATGGGTCTCGCGTTCGTGTTCCTGGTGCTCCGGGCGTTCTCGTCCGGCTGCGCCGCGCTCACCGGCGTCGAGGCGATCAGCAACGGCGTGCCCGCGTTCCGCAAGCCGAAGTCGCGCAACGCGGCGACCACGCTGCTCGCGATGGGCGTGCTGGCCGTCGTGATGCTGATGGGCCTGATCGTGCTGGCCCAGCTCACCGGCGTGAAGATGGCCGAGGACCCGGCGCGCCAGCTGATCGGCGCGCCCGCGGGCTACGAGCAGAAGACGATGGTCGCGCAGATCGCCGGCGCGGTGTTCGCGGGCTTCCCGGCGGGCTTCTACTTCATCACCGTGGTCACCGCGCTGATCCTGGTGCTCGCCGCGAACACCGCGTTCAACGGCTTCCCGGTGCTCGGCTCGATCCTCGCCCAGGACCGCTACCTGCCCCGCCAGCTGCACACCCGCGGCGACCGGCTCGCGTTCAGCAACGGCATCGTCTTCCTGGCCGGCGCGGCGGTCGTGCTGGTCATCGCGTTCGACGCCGAGGTCACCCGGCTCATCCAGCTCTACATCGTGGGCGTGTTCGTGTCGTTCACGATGAGCCAGACGGGCATGATCCGGCACTGGAACCGGCTGCTCGCGACCGAGGAGGAGCCCGCCGCGCGCCGCCGGATGCGCCGGTCGCAGGCGATCAACACGATCGGCCTGGTGATGACCGGCTCGGTGCTCGTGGTCGTGCTGATCACCAAGTTCACCAAGGGCGCGTGGATCGCCATCGCCGCGATGGCCGCGATCTACGCCCTGATGACCGCCATCCGGAGGCACTACGACCGGGTGGCCGAGGAGCTGCGCCAGCAGGAGCGGCAGAAGTTGCTGCCCGCCCGCAACCACGCGATGGTGCTGGTCTCCAAGCTGCACATGCCGACGCTGCGCGCCCTCGCGTACGCCAAGGCGACCAGGCCGGACAACCTGGAGGCGGTGACCGTGAACGTGGACGACTCGGACACCCGCAAGCTCGTCCAGGACTGGGAGAAGGAGGGGTTCAAGGTGCCGCTGAAGGTCATCGAGTCCCCCTACCGGGAGATCACCAAGCCGGTGCTCGACTACGTCAAGCGGGTCCGCACCGACAACCCGCGCGACGTGGTCACCGTGTTCATCCCGGAGTACGTGGTCGGTCACTGGTGGGAGCAGGTGCTGCACAACCAGAGCGCGCTGCGGCTCAAGGGCAGGCTGCTGTTCGAGCCCGGCGTGATGGTGACCAGCGTGCCGTGGCAGCTCGCGTCCTCGGCCAAGGTCACCGACCGCGACGTGGTGGCGCCCGGCGCGATCCGGCGCGGCCTGGACAAGCGGGAGGAGCGGTGACCGCGACCTGGAAGCAGCGCCTCATCGAGGTGGAGGTGGGCGCGGTCGCCCACGGCGGGCACTGCGTGGCCCGGCACGAGGGCCGGGTGGTGTTCGTCCGGCACGCGCTGCCCGGCGAACGCGTGGTCGTGCGGATCACCGAGGACGGCGGCGGCTCGTTCTGCCGCGGCGACGCCGTCGAGGTGCTGGAGGCCTCGCCGGACCGGGTCGAGCCGCCCTGCCCGTTCTCCGGGCCCGGCCTGTGCGGCGGCTGCGACTGGCAGCACGCCGGCTGGGAGGCCCAGCGCGAGCTGAAGGCGGTCGTCGTCGCCGAGCAGCTGCAACGGCTCGCCAAGCTCGACTGGGAGGTCATCGTCGAGGACCTGCCCGGCGGCCCGGAGGAGTGGCGGACCCGGATGCGGATGGCCGTCGACCGGCAGGGTCGGCCCGGTTTCCGCGCGCACCGCAGCCACGAGGTGATCCCGGTCGACCGGTGCGTCATCGCCGCGCCCGGCGCGCTGGACGAGGTGGTCGACCGGGCCTGGCCCGCCCGGTCCGAGCTGGTGATCACCCGCGACGCGGGCGGCCAGGTGCACCTGACCGAGATCGGACCACCCGCGATGCGCCGCGGCCGACCTGTTCCCGGACCGCCGCGCCGGCGCGCGGGCAGCGGCACCGCCACCGAACTGGCCGCCGGACGCGCCTGGAACGTGCGCGCCGACGGGTTCTGGCAGGTGCACCCGGCCGCCGCGGACACCCTCGCCAAGGTCGTCGGCGACTGGGCCGACTGCCACACCGGCGACCGCGCGTGGGACCTCTACGGCGGCGCGGGCCTGTTCGCGTCCGTGCTGGCCGAGCAGGTCGGGCACAGCGGCGCGGTGGCCGTGGTCGAGTCCTCGCGCGGCGCGGTGGAGGACGGCAGGCTCAACCTGTCCGACCTGCCGCAGGTCCAGTGGCACGTCGGGCGCACCGAGGACGTGCTGGAGCAGCCCGAGTTCGCCGACGTGCCGCCGGACGTGGTGGTGCTCGACCCGCCGCGCAAGGGCGCCGGCCGGGCCGTCGTCACGGCCATCGCCCGCAGCAGGCCCGTCCGTGTGGTCTACGTCGCCTGCGACCCGGCCGCGCTGGCCAGGGACGTGGCCTCGTTCGGCCAGCAGGGCTACCGGTTGACCCAGCTCAGGGCGTTCGACGCGTTCCCCATGACGCACCACGTGGAATGCGTCGCGCTGCTGGAGCCCTCCCGCTGACCCGTCGTCTGCGCCGGTGGTCCGTAGACTGGCGCAGACGTCGGGGAGTCGACCACAGGGCGAGGTGGAGCGAGTGTCGCTGCTGGAATCCGTGCACGGACCGGCCGATCTGAAGCGGTTGGGCGCCGACGAGTTGGTGCGGCTCGCGGAGGAGATCCGGCGGTTCCTGGTCGACAAGGTCTCCCGCACGGGCGGCCACCTCGGACCGAACCTCGGCGTCGTCGAGCTGACCATGGCCGTCCACCGCGTCTTCGAGTCGCCCGAGGACTCCATCGTGTTCGACACCGGGCACCAGAGCTACGTGCACAAGGTGCTCACCGGCCGGCAGGCCGCCTTCGACACGCTGCGGCAGAAGGGCGGCCTGTCCGGCTACCCCTCGCGCGCCGAGAGCGAGCACGACGTGGAGGAGAACAGCCACGCCTCCACCGCGCTGTCCTACGCCGACGGCCTGGCCAAGGCCTACCAGCTCACCGGCCGGCGCCGGCACGTCGTGGCGGTCGTCGGCGACGGCGCGCTGACCGGCGGCATGTGCTGGGAGGCGTTGAACAACATCGCCGCCGGCGCCGACCGACCGGTCGTGATCGTGGTCAACGACAACGGCCGGTCCTACTCGCCGACCATCGGCGGCCTCGCCGACCACCTGTCGTCGCTGCGCCTGCAACCCGGCTACGAGCGCGCCCTGGAACGCGGCAAGAACGCCCTCCAGAGCGCGCCGGTGTTCGGCAAACCCCTCTACGCGGCCCTGCACGCCACCAAGCGCGGCATCAAGGACGCGCTGAGCCCGCAGGCGATGTTCGAGGACCTCGGCCTGAAGTACATCGGCCCGGTCGACGGCCACGACCTCGTCGCGCTCGAGTCCGCGCTGCGCCGCGCCAAGTCCTTCGGCGGGCCGGTCATCGTGCACACCGTCACCCGCAAGGGCAACGGCTTCGCGCCGGCGGAGAACCACGAGGCCGACCAGATGCACGCCACCGGCGTCATCGACCCGATCACCGGCGAGAACGTGCACCCGGCCAAGCGCACCTGGACGCACGTGTTCGCCGACGAGTTGGCCGCGCTCGGCGACGAGCGGCCCGACCTGGTGGCCATCACCGCCGCCATGCGCGGCCCGACGGGCCTGGACAAGTTCGCGAGCCGCCACCCCGAGCGCTGCTTCGACGTCGGCATCGCCGAGCAGCACGCGATGACCTCCGCCGCCGGCCTCGCCATGGGCGGCATGCACCCGGTGGTCGCGGTCTACGCCACGTTCCTCAACCGGGCGTTCGACCAGCTGCTGATGGACGTCGCCATGCACCGCCAGGGCGTCACCGTCGTGCTCGACCGGGCCGGCATCACCGGTCCCGACGGCGCCTCCCACCACGGCATGTGGGACCTGTCGATCTGCGGCGCGATCCCCGGCATCCACGTGGCCGCGCCCCGCGACGCCGCGACGCTGCGCGAGGAGCTGCGCGAGGCCGTCCGGATCTCCGACGGCCCGTCCGTCGTCCGCTACCCGAAGGCCTCGGTGGGCCCGGACCTGCCGGCCGTGGAACGCCTCGGCACGGTCGACGTGCTCCGCCGCGACGGCGCCGACGTGCTGCTGGTCACCGTCGGCGCGTTCGGCGAGCTGGGCCTGGCGGCCGCGCAACGGCTCGCCGACCAGGGCATCGGTGTCACCGTGGTGGACCCGCGCTGGGTGTTCCCGATCTCGGCGGACCTGGTCGACCTCGCGTCCCGGCACCGGCTCGTGGTGACCGTGGAGGACGGCGGCCGGCACGGTGGGTTCGGCTGGTCGCTGGCCGCCGCGCTGCGCGACGCCGACGTCGCCACCCCGCTGCGCGACCTGGGCGTGCCGCAGGAGTTCCACCAGCACGGCGAACGCGGCGAGGTGCTCGCCGACGTGGGCCTCACCGCGCAGGACGTGGCGCGGCGCGTCACCGAGTGGGTCGCCGCCGCGCACCCGGCCGAGGTGGGCGCCGCGGTCCGCGAGTAGCACCGACGACCGGAACGGCGCGGCTCCCGGGGG